>NZ_DYZD01000399.1 GCF_020741345.1 Nocardiopsis listeri | reverse complement strand
AGGAGGAGGCGGCCCGTTTCCAGGCCGACCTGGCCGCGCTGGGATCCCGCCCCCCCGAGCCGAAGGCCGACGAATGAACCGGGAACGCGGCACGGCCCTCCCCGCCACCCTCAACCGCTCACGATGGCTTCGGCGAGGTCGGTTCGTTCGTTCGGGTGTTCCAGGCGCAGCGACCCCGCAGCGGTGCGCAGGGCCGCCTCCCTCGTCGCGCCCGCCGGCCGGACCGAGGCGATCACGTCCTCCGACAGCCGGATCCGGATCTCGCTGGGGACGCCCCCGCGGGGGACCGTCGGCCCTCCCCGGTGCACCAGGACCGACCTCTCCTCCTCCACACACTCCACGCCGCTGAAGTCGCAGCCGGCGAGCAGACCCTGCTCGGCGTGCTCCTCGGACCAACTGATCACCTGCACATCGCCGGTCTCCTCGCCGGTCCGGGCGTAGCCGACGCGCAGCCCCTCGCGCACTTCGTGCACGTGGATCGGGGTCCACTCCGGGTGGTCGAGCACCGCGATCCGATCCGTGAAGCCCTCGACCTGGGCAAGGGAACGTTGATCGGAGTTCAGGTCGCGCATGTGTTCGGAGGCCAGGGGCAGCACGAGCAGCGCCGCCAGCACGACGGCCACGCCCGGAAGCACGCCCGGCTGCCAGGGCCCCCGGGCCCGGAACGCGAGCATGCACACTCCCATGGCCACGGTGGTGACCAACGCGGTCACCGCGGCGGAGTTCAGCGCGACGTCACCGGGCAGGGGCGAGAACGAGGGCGCCAGCAGGGCGAGGATCACGGGCACGGCCATGGCGGTGCCCACGACCAGGGCGGCCGTGGACGTGGTGTGGTTGACCCCCGCGCCCATCAGCCAGCGCGTGGCCAGCAGCCACATGAGGAGCATGCCGCCGACGGCGACCGGGGCCAGCAGTAGGGCCCACGTTCCGGCGCCGCTCAGGAACAGGGCATGGGAGATGTTCCAGACCCCGATCGGGAACAGCGACATCGTCGGGGCCGCCACCAGGCACAGGACGAGGATCGCACCGACCGCGGCGATCCGAGGTCGACCCGTGGGCGCACGTGGCAGTAAGCCGTCCATCGCATCCGTCCTCCCGGCGGGAGGGCCACGTTACGCCTGTTGGGGCTTGATCGCCAGATGTGGAACGGGGGGTTCGACCTTGACCCGTCGCACCCCGCCGCCCAGGACCTCAACGACCCAGTTTGCGCACGTAGGGTCGTCGGGCCAGATCGAACTGGGACCACTTGGGGTCGAGTTGAGTGCGCAGCTGGATCTTCCCCTCGGACCAGTCCATCAACGCGGTCTCGAACTCGGGCAGTACGCCGGATTCCGGGTCGAGGTAGTAGATGTACATCCGTTGCCCCGCCCCGGACTGTCGCATGAACAGGGCGCCGTCGTCGCCGAGGATCTGCTTGAGCCGTGCCTCCAGGTCGGCGAGGGCCGTGCTGGAGGAGTCCTTGGGCAGACGGTCGGAGTCGGCGTCGGTGTAGGGCACCAGCACCTGTACGAACAGCGACAGCGCCGGGTGTTCGCGACGGGTCACGGGGTGGCGGAGCAGGATCTCCACCGCGCCCTGTAGCGGCAGCCGCCCGTGTAGGGTCACCCACCCGTCGGTGCCGCCGAGCAGGTCGCCCATCTGCTTGGCGACGGACGGCATGGAGGTGGGCGGAAGCGGGTCCAGGGGCCGCTCGTCCAGGGGCTCGACCCGCCCCACCCAGCGCACCACCTGGTCCTCGCCCAGGGCGAGCAGGGTGACGTGGTCGGCGAGCCTTCTGCGGGTCTCGGTCGAAAGGAACATGTTGTCGGGGTGGTACACGCCCACGTCGATCCTGCCGTTGGCCTGGTCCACGCGCATGGACACGGACACGTGCGACAGGTCGAGTTCGTGGTCGTCCCAGTTCACCGTGGCGGTGAGCTGGTCGTGGTCGGCGGGACGGACCGGGCGGAACGTCCACTCGGTGTCGTCGGGGGCCGAACGGGACCAGCGCTCGGAGAGCACGCGCGCGTCCTCGGTGGCCCCGGGGCGGAGCGTCAGCGCGTAGGCGGGCGCGTCGGTGAGCCTGGAGGGGTCGTCGAGCGCGGCGAGTTGCTCCAGGAGCTTGGCGGGGTCGATGTCGGTCGACAGGTCCATGTCGTCGAGACCGCCGGTCTGTGGCTCCGGCGCCTTGCCGATCTCCCAGTCCATGTCCGGGTGGATCGCCCGGACCAGCTCGGAGACCTTCTCGGACGTCTCGGGGGCGACGGGTGTGCCGGAGTCCACGGACTCGGCCAACACCGGTCGCAGGGACGGCCAGGCGTCCCAGAAGGCGGCCACCGCGGCGGTGGCGGCCGAGGCGGAGGAATCGGTGGAGTCGTTGGATCGGCGACGACGGAACAGAGCCATGTGTTGATTTTCGCAGAACCCGGCGAGTACCTCCGACCGCACACGGCGGGTACCTCCGCCCGCTCCGGGCGCATACCCTGGAGGGCACTATGACTTTGCGTGTACTGGCGGCCATGTCCGGCGGGGTCGACTCCGCCGTCGCCGCGGCCCGAGTGGCCGAGGCGGGCTACGACGTCACCGGCGTCCACCTGGCCCTTTCCAAGAACCCACAGTCCTACCGCACCGGCGCACGAGGCTGCTGCACGGTGGAGGACTCCCACGACGCCCGCCGCGCCGCGGACGTCATCGGCATCCCCTTCTACGTGTGGGACATGTCGGAGGAGTTCGACCGCGAGGTGGTCCAGGACTTCGTCGCCGAGTACGAGTCGGGCAACACCCCCAACCCGTGCCTGCGCTGCAACGAGAAGATCAAGTTCGAGGCGGTGCTGGACCGCGCGATCGCGCTCGGTTTCGACGCGGTGGCGACCGGCCACCACGTCCGCAAGCTCGACGGTCGACTGGTGCGCAGCGTGGACGAGGCCAAGGACCAGTCGTACGTGCTGGGAGTGCTCAACGCCGAGCAGTTGGAGCACGCGATGTTCCCGTTGGGCGACTGCACCAAGGAGGAGGTGCGCGCGGAGGCGGAGCGGCGAGGACTGTCGGTGGCCGACAAGCCCGACAGTCACGACATCTGCTTCATCGCCGACGGCGACACCGCCGGGTTCCTCAACAAGCGCCTGGGGGAGAAGCCGGGGCCGATCCAGGACGAGGACGGCAACGTGGTCGGCACCCACCAGGGTTCGCACGGCTTCACCATCGGCCAGCGCAAGGGCCTGGGGCTGGGCGGGGCGCCCAACCCGCGTTACGTGCTCTCCATCGAGCCGGTGAACAACACGGTGACGGTGGGCCCGCGCGAGTCGCTGCGGGTGGACGGGATCGTGGGCCGCAAGCCGATCTGGAGCGGGAGCGGGCCGCTGACCGAGCCGACCGAGTGCCACGTGCAGTTGCGTGCGCACGGCGAGGTCTACCCGGCGACGGTGTGGCAGCGCGACGCCGAAGAGGGCCCTGAGCTGGTGGTTCGGCTGGCCGAGCCGGCCAAGGGGGTGGCCTCGGGCCAGGCCGTGGTGGTCTACGAAGGCGACGCGGTGCTGGGGTCGGCGACCATCGCCGCCACCTCACGCCTGGAGGACTCCATCGCCTGAGCGGGGCGCTCACTGATCGGGTGATGTGGGACGAACAACGCAGTTTTTTCGACCTTGGCCACTTGCCGAACTTAGGTAAGGCAATGCAAAGTTGGTGGTGCCAAGGTCAGAAGGGGTCGTTCCATGCCGCAGTTCGCGTTCCTTGAGGGGCAACCCTTCTGGGTGGTCTACGTCACCCTGCTCGTGGTGATCATGCTGCGCGCCCCCGCCACCCACCTGCTGGGTCGGGGCGTGGGCGCCGGGGTCAACCGAGGCCGGATCGGCGAACGCCTGGGCCCCAAACTGGACGCCGCCAAGACGCGCATCGACCGCTACGGCGCGCCCGTGGTCACGCTCAGCTTCTTCACCGTGGGCATGCAGACCGCCATCCACTTCGCCTCGGGCGCCGTGCGCATGCGCTTTCCCGTCTACATCACCGCCACGTTCGTCGGTGGACTGATCTGGGCCGGACTGTGGGGCACCGTGATCTCCGGGCTGGTCGGCAGCTGGCTGCTGTTGTTCCTCAACTCGCCATGGACCGCGGTGGGCGTGGTCATCGCGGCGGTCGTGACCGTCACCGTGCTGGTGATGCGCAACCGTCGCAATCGGAACAAGGGCGATCGGTCCGCTGGGGCCACCGACGACGAGAGGGCGCCCGCCGAGGCGGCCTGAGCGCGACCGGCTTCGAGGCTTCCTCTCCACCCCGCGCGCCGGAACCCCTACGGTGGTGCCATGCGCATCTCGACGGACGCGATCCTGTTCGACATCGACGGCACGCTCGTGGACTCCACCCCGGTGGTGGAGCACACCTGGCGCGTGTGGGCCGAGGCCCACGGGGTGGACCCCGAAGCCGTCCTGCGGGTCTCCCACGGGCGACGCTCGGAGGACACGATCGCCATGTTCCTGCCCGCCGAGCGGATCGAGGCGGCCGCCGACGAGCTGGAGGAACTCGAACTCGACGGCGTGGACGCGGTGAAGGCCCTGCCCGCCACGGGCGAACTTCTCAAGGCCATGCCGGCCGACCGCTGGGCCGCCGTCACCTCCGGTGGACGTCGGCTGATGTGCGAGCGACTGGCCGCCGCCGGGCTTCCCCTCCCCGAGATCCTGGTCGCGGCGGAGGACGTCGGCGTCGGCAAACCGGACCCCCAGGGCTACCTGAAGGCCGCCGCCGCGCTCGGATACGACGCCGAACGCTGCCTGGTCATCGAGGACGCGCCCGCCGGAATCCGCGCAGGTGTGGCCTCCGGCGCCACCGTGCTGGCCGTGGCCACCTCCCACGAAGCCACCGCTCTGGAGGGCCTGGGCGCCGTCGCCGTCATCGACGACCTCACCGCCTGCGCGCTGGAGATCACCCCCGACGGCCCCGTGCTCACCCTGGGCTGAGGCCGTTCGTTCCGCGCCTCCGCTTCGCCTCGGCCCACCCGTCGCCCGACGGATTTCCGGAGAACAGGGCCCGACGCCGCCCGAACCGTGACCCCCCGTGGTCCAAGAATCAGAGCCGGCGGGCGTATTGCTCTAACCTTGGGCAACGTGAGTCAACAGCAGCCCTATCCCTGGCCCGTCGCGTCCGCCACCGGTGTCGGATCCTGGCCCGGAGAGGACCCGGACGAGGCCATGCGCACCGTCCTCGGCGAACTCCCGGACCTGCCGCACCTGCCCGAACTCCCCGAGCGGGGCGCCGGCGCCGACATGGTCGGTCGCACCGCCGGGCTCCTCGTGGACCTGCCCGTGGAGGTGCGACCCACCGGCTGGCGGGTGGCCGACACCCCGGGCCGGGACCTGGTCCGCGCCGGCGGCTTCCTGTCCTACGACCTGGACGCCCTCACCGACCACGCCCACACCTACGAGGGTCCGCTGAAGATCCAGGTGGCGGGACCGTGGACGATGGCGGCGTCGATGGAACTGCGCAACGGACAGCGGATGGTCTCCGACCTCGGCGCCTGCCGTGACCTGGCACAATCGCACCTGGAGGGCGTACTAGCCCACCTCGCCGACGTGCGCACCCGCGCTCCCGGCGCCCGGCTGATCGTGCAGGTCGACGAGCCCTCGCTGCCCGCGGTACTGGTGGGTTCGCTGCCCACCGCCAGCGGCTACGGGCTCCTGCCCGCCGTGGACCGGGTTCGGGTGGAGGCGGCGCTGCACGACCTGTTCTCCGCGCTCACCGAGGCCGACGCGGTACCGGCCGCGCACTGCTGCGCCCCGTCGGTCCCCGTCGACCTGTTGCGGCGCAGCGGTGCCCGCGCGATCGGCCTGGACGCGCACCTGATCGACCGCGCCCACGACGAGATGCTCGGCACCGCGGCGGAGGACGGAGTGGGTTTCATGTTCGGTGTCGTGCCCTCGGTGGAGGGCCCCGAAATGTCCGACCCCGCGCGTAACGTCGACCCCGTACGCGAGCTCTGGAACCGGCTGGGGCTGGGCCCCGACCTGCTCTCCCACGCGGTGGTCACCACACCCGCCTGTGGGTTGGCGGGCGCCTCTCCCCGGCACGCCAGAGCGGCCCTCAAAGCCGTCAGAGACGGGGCCCGGGTCCTTCGGGACGAGCCCCGCGGATAAGAGCCCTCCCCCGAACCCGCCCCCGGACACACCCCCACGAGAACAACCAGAAAGGCTGCAGTGAGCGCGCCCGACAACACCACTGTTCCTGACGAGGTACGCGCCCGGCACGCCGAGTTGTGTCGTGAGTTGGACGACCACGGCTACCGGTACTACATGGGTGCCCCCATCATCTCCGACGCCGAGTACGACACGCTCATGCTCGAGCTGCGCGACATCGAGGACCGGTACCCGATCCTCATCACCCAGGACTCGCCCACCCAGAAGGTGGGGGCGCCCATCAGCGTCGACTTCGCCGAGGTCGAGCACCTGGTGCGGATGGAGAGCCTGGGCAACGCCTTCGACTTCGACGAGCTCAACGCCTGGGCCGACCGCGCCTCGGCGGAGGTCCCGGTCGACGCCTACCTGTGCGAGCTGAAGATCGACGGGCTGGCCGTGGACCTGGTCTACGAACAGGGCCGGCTGGTGCGGGCCGCCACCCGGGGCGACGGTCGGGTGGGCGAGGACATCACCCTGAACGTGCGCACCATCGGGGTGGTCCCCGAGCGGCTCGACGAGAGCGTGCGGGCCGCCCCCGAACTGCTGGAGGTGCGCGGCGAGGTCTTCCTGCCGGTGGAGGACTTCCACGAGCTCAACAAGCGCATCGCCGACGAGGGATCGCACGCGCCGTTCGCCAACCCGCGCAACGCCGCCGCCGGCTCGCTCCGGCAGAAGGACCCGCGGGTGACCGCGACCCGACCGCTGTCGATGATCGTGCACGGTGTGGGCGCCTACACGCCGGCGGGCGACGGCGGCGAGGACGTGGCCTTCACCAGCCAGTCGCAGGCCTACCGTCTGCTGGGCGAGTGGGGGCTGCCGCTGAGCGACCGCTACAAGGTGCTGACCACCATGGACGAGGTCCGCGAGTACGTGGGCCACTACCAGGAACACCGGCACGACCCCGCCTACGAGATCGACGGCATCGTCATCAAGGTGGACGACTTCGCGCTGCAGCGCCGGCTCGGTTCCACCAGTCGGGCGCCGCGCTGGGCCATCGCCTACAAGTACCCGCCGGAGGAGGTCACCACCAAGCTGGTCGACATCAAGGTGGGCGTGGGTCGCACCGGCCGGGTCACCCCGTACGGGGTCATGGAGCCGGTACTGGTCGCGGGTTCGGAGGTGGAGTTCGCGACCCTGCACAACGCCCAGGAGGTGGCCCGCAAGGCCGTCCTGATCGGTGACACCGTGGTGTTGCGCAAGGCCGGCGACGTCATCCCGGAGATCGTCGGCCCGGTGACCGAGCGGCGTGAGGGCACCGAACGCGAGTTCGTCATGCCGAAGGACTGCCCCGAGTGCGGCACGGAGCTGGGACAGCAGAAGGAGGGCGACGTCGACCTGCGCTGCCCCAACGCCCGTTCCTGCCCGGGACAGCTTCGCGAACGCATCGCCTTCATCGCCGGCCGCAAGGCCCTGGACATCGAGGCGCTCGGGTACGTGGCCGCCACCGCGCTCACGCAGCCGTTGGAGCCGGCCGACCCACCGCTCAAGGACGAGGGCGACCTGTTCGACCTCACCGTCGACCGACTGCTGCCGATCCGCACCTACGTGCTGGACCCGGACACCACCGAACCCAAGACCGACCCCAAGACCGGGGACCCCAAGGTCGTCTCCTTCTTCGCCAACCTCAAGGGTGAGCCGAAGAAGACCGTGGAGAAGCTCTTCGATCAGCTGGAGGAGGCCAAGAAGAAGCCGCTGTGGCGGATTCTGGTCTCCCTGTCCATCCGGCACGTGGGTCCGCGCGCGGCCGAGGACCTGGCCAGGCACTTCCGGTCGATGGACGCCATCCGGCAGGCCTCCGAGGAGGAACTGGCCGCGGTGGACGGCATCGGCCCGACGATCGCCAGGTCGGTGCACGAGTGGTTCGAGGTGGATTGGCACGCCGAGATCGTCCGGAAGTGGGCGGCGGCGGGCGTGCGCATGGAGGACGAGGGACAGGCCCCGGGTTCGCGGCTGTTGGAGGGGGTGACGGTGGTGGTCACCGGCTCCCTGGAGGGCTTCAGCCGCGATGGCGCCAAGGAGTCCATCGCCGAGGAGGGCGGCCGGGCCACGAGTTCGGTCTCCAAGAAGACCTCGTTCGTGGTGGTGGGCGAGGCCCCCGGTTCCAAGTACGACAAGGCCGTGAAGTTGGGTGTTCCGGTCCTGGACGAGGCGGGGTTCCGGACCTTGTTGGAACAGGGCGCGGAAGCCGCCGAGAGCGTGCGGATCAACCCTCCGGAGGAGCCCGAGGAGGAATCGGGGGAGTGAACCTCCTGGTCAGAGCATGATGAGAAACGGGCGGGGCCACCCCGCCCGTTTCCTTCTGTTGGGAGTGATCGACAAATTGGTTAACGCATAGTCTCCGCCATGCGACAGTTGGTGACGAAACCGCGTAAGCTGGGCGCCAACTCACCGGATACGGACCCGCCCGTATCTCGGATAACGGTCATGAGGTTCGAGGACACGGATGAAGGACCCCATCGCTACCCGGGACGTCGGACCCCGCGCCGGTACCCCGCTGTGGCTCTACATGGCGGGCACCACCGCCGCCGGGGCCCTGCTCTTGGGCATCTCCAGTCTCGAACTCGGCGTGGAGCAGCTCATCCTGCTCAGCCGGGAGCCCCTGGTCTGGGTCATGTTGTGCATGGTGGTGCTGGGCGAGCTCAGACCCATCGCCATGCCGGGACAGTCCCCGGGCTCCGGCGCGCCCACCTCGCTGCCCTTCACCTTCGCGCTCGTCATCTTCTACGGGTTGCCCATCGCCGCGATCGTCCAGTGCTCCGCCACGATCGTCGCGGGTGTGGCCCGCACCCACGCACCGCACCGCACCGCCTTCAACGCCGCCCAGTACGTGCTGTCCCTGGGCGTGGCCGACGCCGTCCTACGCCTGCTCATGCCCGGGCTCGTCACCACCCCTTGGATACCGGTGGGCGGGGAGATCGTCGTCATCGCGTTGGCCGGCGCGGCCTCCTTCGTGGTCAACCGCATCCTGGTGCTGTGCGCCGTGGCCATGCACGAACGCGTGCCTCTGCGCCAGGTCATGTTCAAGGGACTGCGCCAGCAGATCTACGTCAACGGGGTGCTGCTCAGCCTGTCCCCGCTGATCGTCATCGCCATGACCCACTCGGTGCTGTACGTGCCGCTGTTCGCGTTCCCGCTCGGCGCTCTCTACACAAGTGCCCTGTTGCTGGTCAAACGCGATCACCAGGCCAACCACGACGAACTCACCGGGCTGGCCAACCGCAAGCTCCTCACCGTCCGGTCGCGACGCGAGATCGTCCGCGCGCACCAGGAGGGCACCCGGGTGGGTCTGCTCATCCTGGACCTGGACCGGTTCAAGGAGGTCAACGACACCCTCGGACACCCCACCGGGGACCGGCTGCTGCAGACCCTGGCACAACGACTCACCCACAGCGTGCGCCCCAACGACCTGGTGGCCCGACTGGGCGGCGACGAGTTCGCGATCCTGCTGCCCAAGGTCCGTGACACCGAGTCGGCCCGCGAGGTGGCCCTGCGACTGCGCGGTGCCCTCGCCGAACCGGTGCGCCTGGACGGCCTGGACTTCGACCTGCAGGTCAGCACCGGCATCGCCCTCTACCCGGACGACGCGCCCGACTTCGAGTCGCTCATGCAGCGCGCCGACATCGCCATGTACGTCGCCAAGACCGACCGCACCGGTGTGGAGTCCTACGACCCGGGCAAGGACCGCAATTCCACCGCCCGCCTGAGCATGTACAGCGAGCTGCGGCGCGGGCTGGTCGACGGCGCCCTGGAGATGCGTTACCAGCCCAAGATCGGGTTGGCCGACGGTCGCGCCGTCGGACTGGAGGCCCTGGCGCGGTGGCGGCACCCCTCCCGCGGGCTGCTCGACCCCGACGAGTTCCTGCCGATCGTCGAACACTCCAACCTTTTCAGGACCTTCTCCGCTCAGGTCCTGGACATCACTCTGGCCCGCGTGGCCACCTGGCACGCCGAGGGCCTCACCCTGCCGGTTTCGGTCAACATGGGCGTGCGCGAACTCCTCGACCCCGATCTGCCGGACACCGTCGCCGCGGCCCTGCGCGAATACGGGATGCCCGCCGAGAGCCTGGTCCTGGAGGTCGGCGAACAGGCGCTCATCGCCGACCCCGAATCCGCCACCGAGGCCGTCGAACGGCTCCGAGCCCTCGGTGTGGGGCTGACCCTGGACGACTTCGGTACCGGGCACTTCACCCTCGCCCAGCTCACGGGCCTGCCGTTGGACGAGGTGAAGATCCACGAGTCGTTCACCACGCACCTGGCCGAGGAGTCCTCCCGGGGGCACACCGTGGTGCGTGCCGCCATCACCCTGGTCCGGGCCCTGGGCATGCGGGCCACCGCCGAGGGCGTGAGCAGCGCGGAGTTGGCCGAGGCCGCTCGGGACGCCGGTTGCCACTCCGCCCAGGGCCACTACTTCGCCGAACCCATGCACCCCCGCGACGTGCTGCCCTGGTGGACCGCCCACACCACCCGAAGCCCCGCCGGACCCCGGTGACGGCCTGACCGGTTGTGGCCACGGGAACCGATGACGAGTGGAACCCCAGCTCATGTGGGACCTGCGTTCCAGAATCGCGGGGATGAGGGCGGGCAGCATGATCACAAAGGGTGCGCGGGTGATAACTTGAACCGCGTCCCCTTTTGTCGGTCATGACAGAGGATGTTTCCCCATGCCCTTGCATGAAGTGGGCGTCAACGTTCAAGACGCCTATGGAGCGGGTGCCTCGGCTGAAGAGTGAGCCTTTTTCATACTGCTTCTCGGAGCTGAAGGACCAGAACAGCGCGGGTGACCTCTCCCGCTCGCTGCGGACAGCAGCGTAGGCGACGCAAGATGTCCGAGTTCTTGAGTTGGGCGATCGCGCGTTCACCGGGTGAGCGGAACTTGGCGTGCTCTGAGTTGGCGACCTTCTTCCACTGCGGCTTGCCCCGGCCCTTGAACGGGCAGAACACCACCTCCGAGAGCCCCACGTACCCCTTATCGCCCAGACCGATCAGCCCTGAGGCCTTGATGCGCTCGGCGATCTTCCACACCCGGGCGGCCCGGGTATCGTGCACCGAGCCGAGCAGCGACCACGAGGCCCACAGGGGTGCTCCGTCCGGGGCCGCGACGACCTGGATATTCATGCCGTGCTGCTTGTGCTTACCGGAATAGAACGGGCGATCGGCGGCCACGCGGTCGCAGGCGATGAGAGTGCCGTCCACGATCACGTACGCCCAGCCCTCCCGGCGGGCGCGGCGCAGTCCCTGTTCGAGGGTGGGAGCCTGGGCGGCGAGCAGGGCCGTGGTCTCGCGTACGTACCGCCAAGCGGGCGTGATGCCCACCTCGAAACCGGTAGCGGCCTGGGCGAACGTCTCACCTTTGCGCAGGTGGACCAAGACGAGCAGGGCCTGTTGGGAGGGGGTCAGGCGCCGCCAGCGGGAGCCGGTCCTGTTGCGGTGGGCGCGGATGGTGCGGGCGGCCAGGTTCAGGGTGCGGCGTGACAACGGCAGGGCAGCGCGATAGAAAAGCATCAGAGCCTCTGGTGTGGCAGGTTTTCTTGGTCGTTAACCCATCTACCAGGGGCTCCTTGCTGCGCGGGAGAGGCGCTTGGATACCGGTACGCGCCTGTGACCTGTGGCTTCAGGATGAAAAAGGCTCACTGATGCCCTCCTCGGTAATCACTACAAGGATATAAAAAGGAATGATTGGTCGCATGGTAAAGGTGACATTGAGGGCGCTGTGGCCAGTTTTTTCGATGCATTTGAGATAACTGCGAAAAAATGGGAAGATCTGCTTGTTGAAGATGGTGAATTGCCCGGGGGGAAGGATGAAAATGGGGGGGTGGAGTGAGTGGTGGGTGAACTATTTGCCAAATCTAGATTCTTCGGTTTTCCGTGTGTTGTTTCAGGTCTTATTTTTGCGGTGGTGACTTCCGGGTGTTCGGTTTCTGGGATTTCTCATCACACACATGAAGCCGGTGAGTCTCAGGGGTACCGGCAGTCGGTCGGTGAGATTTTCTGGGAGTGGAGGCCTCCCCGAGATGCCGGTTACGAAGCG
Source organism: Nocardiopsis listeri (assembly GCF_020741345.1). Lineage (GTDB taxonomy): Bacteria > Actinomycetota > Actinomycetes > Streptosporangiales > Streptosporangiaceae > Nocardiopsis > Nocardiopsis listeri_A. The sequence goes on along the minus strand of NZ_DYZD01000399.1, from coordinate 4,605 downwards.
ATCCGCGAATTCGGAGAGGGGGTGCTCGTTCTGCTGTCGGACGGAGTGGTGGCTCTGTCCGGAGAGACCGGGGAAGAACTCTGGTCCTACCGGGATCGGGGACAGGAATTCTCTGCCGAGGTGACTGGCAACGACGAATACGTTGCCCTGTACAACTGGGAAGAGAAGGAAGCTGTCGTCCTGGAAAAATCCACCGGTCAAGTGATTCACACTCACGACATCGACTTGGGCGAGATCGACTACACCCATGTCTTCGGCTCGGATTCCATGGTGCCTGCCTTGCGAGGCGTCACCAGGAATTCCTGGGTCGTGCGTTGGGAGGACTCGGTCAGCTCCTACGACCTCTCCACCGGGGAATCACTGTGGTCCGTATCGAATGTGCCGAACTGTTCCGATGTGGGTCAAGTCGACGACTTGATAGTGCAGAAGGATGTGGTGGTGGCGGCCACCACCTGCTTCGAACATCCTGAGGACAAGGACACCGTGGCCTTGACGCCGGGGCATGAGTTCACCTCCGAGTTGGTCGGCCTCTCCCCGGACACGGGTGAGGAAATCTGGCGGGTCGAACACTCCGTCGGAGAGATGCCCCACGAATCCTTGGAGCGCACCATCAGCTCACGTCCAGGTGGACTCGTCCACATCGATTTCAATTATCGGTCTTTGGGAAATTCCCTCTTGGATATCGAGTCGAGGGAAGCAACTCATCTGGACACGCTCAGTCTCATCTGGACTTCCTCGGACGGGTCTCAGGTTGGTCTGTGGGACACCGAGACCGGGGAGTACCTGATCCAGGACCGTTCCGGCGCGAACGAGCGCACTCTGGAACCGGAGACCAAGGCCGAGGGGGTCAGGGTCGGACTGGAGGGCGGGATGCTCCACCTGAACGAATGGACGGAGGACGCCTCCGCTGCGGAGGGGTTCGCGCGTTTCGAGGGGTTCGACGGGTCGACGACCTTCACGTGGGACAAGAACGAGGGTCTGAGCGTGCACGAGGCTTTGAGCGTTCCCGGGGCGGTGGCCGTCTCCTACACGGCCGACGGTGATCCGGGTGTCATGGGGCTCAGGTGAGGGGGAACGGGACCGTGACACGGGCGGGGGCCAATAGGATTGTGCTGATCACCCGTCCGCCGAAGAAACGGTTCTCAACTGATGACCGCCATCACCCGCGATGAGGTCGCGCACCTCGCCCGGTTGTCACGGCTGGCGCTCGACGAGGGCGAGCTCGAAACGCTCGCCGCCCAGCTCGGTGACATCCTCACCGCCGTGGCCAAGGTGCAGGAGGTCGCCCAGGGCGACGTCCCGCCGAGCTCGCACGCCCTGCCGCTGACCAACGTCTACCGCCCCGACGAGGCCAAGAGCGGCCTCACCCCCGAGCAGGCCCTGGCCGGTGCCCCCGCGGTCGAGGACCAGCGCTTCCGGGTTCCGCGGATTCTTGGGGAGGAAGAGTAGATGAGCGACGTCATCGGGCTCAGCGCCGCCGAACTCGGCGCGGCCATCAAGGCGGGCGAGGTCTCCTCGGAGGAGGCCACCACCGCCTACCTCGACCGCATCGAAGCGGTCGACGGTGAGATCGGCGCGTTCTTGCACGTGGGCCGTGAACGCGCCCTGGAGCAGGCCCGCGCCGTGGACACCGAGCGTGCCTCCGGCGCCGAACAGGGACCCCTCGCGGGTGTGCCGATCGCGCACAAGGACGTGTTCACCACCCGGGACATGCCCACCACCGCGGCCTCCAAGATCCTCGAAGGTTGGCAGCCGCCCTACGACGCCACGGTCACCGCGCGCCTGCGCGAGGCCGGGATGGTCATCCTGGGCAAGACCAACATGGACGAGTTCGCCATGGGCTCCTCCACGGAGAACTCCGCCTACCAGGTCACCCGCAACCCGTGGGACACCACGCGGATCCCCGGTGGGTCCTCCGGTGGTTCCTCGGCGGCCGTGGCCGCGTTCGAGGCGCCCCTGGCCACCGGTACCGACACCGGTGGTTCCATCCGCCAGCCCGCCGCCGTATGCGGTCTGGTCGGTGGCAAGCCCACCTACGGTGGCTCCTCCCGCTACGGGATGATCGCCTTCGCCTCCTCCCTGGACACCCCGGGCCCGTTCGCGCGCAACGTGCTGGACGCCGCCCTGCTCCACGAGGCGTTCTCCGGGCACGACCCGCGCGACTCCACCTCCATCGAGGCCGCGGTGCCGCGGGTGGTCGAGGCCGCCCGTAACGGCGACGTCGAGGGTCTGACCGTCGGCGTGGTCAAGGAACTGGACAACGACGGCTTCCAGCCGGGTGTGCGTCAGCGCTTCCGCGAGACCGTGGAGCTGCTGGAGTCCCTGGGCGCCAAGGTCGTCGAGGTGTCCTGCCCCAGCTTCGACGCCGCACTGAGCGCCTACTACCTCATCGCGCCCAGCGAGGCCTCCTCCAACCTGGCCCGCTTCGACGCCATGCGTTATGGCCTGCGGGTGGGCGACGACGGCACGCGCAGCGCCGAGGAGGTCATGTCGCTGACCCGAGCCCAGGGCTTCGGCCCCGAGGTCAAGCGCCGGATCATGCTCGGCACCTACGCGCTGTCCAGTGGCTACTACGACGCCTACTACGGCAGTGCCCAGCAGGTTCGCACGCTCATCAAGCGCGACTTCGACGCCGCGTTCGAGACGGTGGACGTGTTGGTCTCGCCGACCACGCCCAGCACGGCGTTCCCGATCGGTGAGCGTTCCGACGACCCGATGGCCATGTACCTGGCCGACCTGTGCACGATCCCGTCCAACCTGGCCGGGAACGCGTCGTTGTCGGTTCCGTGCGGCCTGGCCCCCGAGGACGGCCTGCCGGTCGGCTTCCAGGTCATGGCGCCGCCGCTGGCCGACGACCGTACCTACCGGGTCGCGGCCGCCGTCGAGCGCGCCCTGACCGATCGGGACGGTTCCCTGATCGCCCGTAGTCCCTACGCGGTCGCCTAGCGGCCGGTTCGGCATCACGAAGGCCCCGCACCCGTGAACGGTGCGGGGCCTTCGTGCCGTTCGGAGGGCGGACTACTCGCCGGCCCGTGCCCTGCGACGGCGGGCCAGGTACACCACGCCCGTGCCGGCGGCGATCGCGACCAGGGCCGCGGCGACCAGGGAGATCACGGCGTTGCCGGTGAAGGCCAGACCACCGGAGGCGGGCGCGGCGGCCTGGTCGGCCACCGGCGACGGACTGGATTCGGTGGTGGGCTCCACCTCGGGCGGGGTGCCGCCGGCCGCGTCCCAAGCGACGGTGGCGGTGTCACCGATGACGATCTCGCTGTCCTCGGCGGAGATGAGCGTCTGGGTGGGCTCTTCGGGGTCCTCGCCCTTGAACAGGCGTCCGGTCTCCACCGCCGCGGTCGTCTCCAGAACCAGTGTTGCCTCGCCCGCCTCGGTGTCCGCGGGCACCGAGAAGGCCACCACGTCGCCGTCGGACACCTTCTCGACCGGGTCGCCGCTGTCGGCGTCCACCACCTCGACCCCGTCGGGTCCCTCCACGCCGATCGGGATGCTCTCCCCGCTGGTCTCCACGGTGAACTCGCCGATGGTGTCCCCGGCCAGCCCGGAGTCCGCGTCGGGACCCACCGTGAGCGGCGAGGCCGGCTCGTTCGGCAGCTCCTGGGCGTTGTCGATCAGGTACCGGTACAGGTGGGTGACGTTGCCCGCGTTGACGTTGGAGTCCAGTTCGGGGCCCTGCTCGACCCGGTCCAGGTCCACGCCGTTGCTGAAGTGCCAGATGGCCGCCTGGGTGGCGGTGAGCGCCTCGGACTCGGTGAGCCGGGCCATCTGCGCCTCTCCCTGGAGGTCCTCGACCTCCACCACCGGATAGGAGTTCTTCAGGATCCAGTGCACCTTGCCGGGCTCGGCGAAGTCGCCCCGGCCCGGGTAGTTCTCCCACTGGTCCTCGCGGTACCAGGCGTCCTCGACCAGTCCGGTGCGCACGTCGATGCAGTAGGTGGTGAGCTGCTGGTCGCTCTCCTCCAGATGGACGTTGAAGGTCGCGGTGGTGGTGTAGGGCTCGCCCTCCATGGTGACGGCGTGCCCGTGTTCGGCGACGCCCGTGTACCGTCCCTCGACCGAACCGCGATAGGGGGCGGGTTCGGCGGAGGCGGAGCCGGTCACGGAGAGGGGGACGAGGGTCAGGGCGAGAGCGAGGAGAACGGAGGATGCTCGGCGGAACACGTGCGTCACTTCTCTTCCTGGGAGGCGGCGGGGAGAGGCTTTCACACTGAGTCACACGGAACAACGGATCTATTACGAACTGGCCGGTATCAGCCATTCGGACGACCCCGGGTGAACCAAAGGGGCCCGCCCCCGTGACGTGCACGGGAACGGGCCCTATCGTTCAGCGCCGCCGCTTCGCTTTGGCGTGTTCGGGCGCCCCGAAAAGTCAGGAACCTTCGGCACCCCTGGTGTGATAGCGAAAAAACGTGCTATCCCACCGCCGGCACCTCCAGAACCCTGACGGCGCCCGAACGGACACTTCTCGCGACCTGGGAAGCGGGCTTAGGCGTCGGTGACGTCGGCGGCACCGGCCTTGCGCTTGCGGCTCAGGTAGATGGCGCCACCACCGGCACCGAGGGCGGCGATGCCCGCGGCGACCAGGCCGGCCAG
>NZ_DYZD01000398.1 GCF_020741345.1 Nocardiopsis listeri | reverse complement strand
CGTCGAGGCCCCCGCCTCCGAGTTCGCCTACCGTATTCCCGAGCGCGACCCGGCCACCCCCGTGACCGAGGACGACACCGTCGAGGCGGCCGACGCCATGAGCGAGGCAGGCCCCGACGACACCGAGTCCGAAGCCGCCCTCGGTGGTGACGAGGACTTCGCGTCGTACGAGACACCCGAAGACGTCGACGCTGACGAGCCCGAGGCCGCCGAGGAGACCATCGGTGCCAGCGCGGCCTTCACCGACCTCGATCCGGTACCCGAGGCCGAGGACGCCGACGACGAGGACGACGACGAGGACGAGCTCACGGAGAGCGTCGAGGACGCGCCCGTGGAGCCTCAGGAGACGTTCCAGGACGCCGACCCCGACGAACACTCCGCAGCCGCCGTGTGGGCGGACGACGACGAGGCCGAGGCGAAGACCCCGGAATCCGAGGGCCTCGAAGTCGAGGACACCACCGGGCCGGAGGAGGACGCCCCCGAGACCGACGGCGACCGGACCCTCGAAGCGGACGACGACGCTTCGGCGGAGGACCACCCCGCGACGGACGAATCGGTCGAGGGCGAAGAGGGCCCGGACCGGTCCGAGGCGTTCGAGAGCTCCGAGCCGGACGAGGACGTCCAGGACGCGACCGACACCGACGAGGACGCCGAAGCGGTCGACGAGGACGAAGGGGACCCGGACCGCAACGCGGCCTTCGACCGTCCCACCCCGTCGAGCGAGGCCGCCGGAACCGAGAGCGACGAGGGTTCCACGGAGGACGAGGACGACCCGGAACCGGGGGAGGACCCGGCGGTCGCCTACGCGGCGATCTTCGGCGATTCGGTCCCGGAGGACGACGGGGACGACAAGGACCTCCGAGACGACGAGAACGGCCTGGACGAGGCAGAGGAACGTCCCAAGGACCCCTCCCACACGAACTGAGCACACACGAAGGGCGCCGCTCCACAGAGGAGACGGCGCCCTTCGGTCATCGGATCAGGCCTTGCGGAAGGCGAAGGTCACACCGAACTCATCCGACGTGGCGGAGTGCGGGACGTCCTCGCCCGCTCCGGCCACGAAGGCGTCGGCCAGCACCTCACCGGCGATCGTCCGCCCGTGCTCGGACAGGGTCTGTCGGACCGTCTCGTCCTCGGTGGTCCACCACACGTGGATCCGGTCGGACACGGCCAGCCCACTGCTCTTACGGGCCTCCTGAAGCATCCGGACCATCTCGCGGGCCAGACCGGCGCGGCGCAGCTCCGGCGTCAACTCCAGGTCCAGGGCCACGGTCTCCCCGGCCTCGGTCGCCACCGCCCAGCCCTCGCGGGGCTGTTCGGTCACCAGGACCTCGTCGGCGCTCACGTCGACCGACTCGTCCTCGACCGTGACCTGGGCCCAGCCGCTGGAACGCACCTGCTCGACCAGCACCGCCGGGTCGGCCGCCTGAATGGCCTTGGCGACCAGCGGCGTGCGCTTGGCGAACCGCTTGCCCAGGGCCCGGAAGTTCGGCTTGACCACGTAGTCGACCAGGTCGCCGCCGACCGAGGACAACGAGTCCAGGCCGACCACGTTGAGCTCGTCGGCGATCTGGTCGCGCAGCTGCTCCGGCAGGTCGGCGAAGCCCGAGGCGCCCACCAGTGCACGGGGCAGCGGCTGACGGGTGCGCACCGCCGAGTCCACCCGGGCCGAACGCCCCAGCTCCACCAGACGGCGGACCAGCGCCATCCGACGGGACAGATCCGGGTCGATCAGGTCGGCGTTCACCTCAGGCCAGGACGCCAGGTGCACCGAGTCGGCCGCGTCGGGCCGGCGCAGCGCCGACCACACGTGGTCGGTCAGGAACGGCACGATCGGGGCCATCAGCAGGGTGACGGTCTCCAAGGCCTCGAACAGCGTCGCGAACGCCGCCGCGCCCTCGGGGGTGTCGGCCCCGCCCCAGAACCGGCGCCGGGAACGACGCACGTACCAGTTGGAGACGTCGTCGACGAACGCGGTCAGGCGACGACCCGCCCCGGTGGTGTCGAATTCGTTCATCGACCGCGTGACGTCGCGGACGACCTCGTTGAGCTCCGACAGCAGCCACCGGTCCAGCAGTGGACGGTCCTGCGGCGCGGGCGCCTCGGCCGACCGGGAGTGGTCCCAACCGGTACCGGTGTTGGCGTACAGGGTGAAGAACGACGTGGTGCTGTAGTAGGTCAGCAGCACCTTGCGGACGATCTCCTCCAGAGCGGTGTGGCCCACCCGGCGGGCGGTCCACGGCGAACCACTGGCGAGCATGAACCAGCGCAGCGCGTCGGCGCCGTGTCGATCCATCACCGAGATGGGCTCCATGACGTTGCCCAGGTGCTTGCTCATCTTGCGGCCGTCCTCGGCGAGGATGTGGCCGAGCACGACCACGTTCTCGAACGAGTTGCGGCCGAACACCAGGGTGCTGACCGCCAGCAGCGAGTAGAACCAGCCGCGGGTCTGGTCGATGGCCTCGGAGATGTACTGGGCCGGGAAGTTGGCCTCGAAGGTCTCCTTGTTCTGGTGCGGGGCGCCCCACTGGGCGAACGGCATGGAACCGGAGTCGAACCAGGCGTCGATGACCTCGGGCACGCGGCGGGCGACCCGCTGGTCCTCGGGCAGGGACGGGTCGGCGTCGGGATCTGGGATGACGACGTCGTCGACGTAGGGGCGGTGCGGGTCCAGGTTGGACAGGTCCTGGCCGCTGAGCTCGCTCAGCTCCTCCAGGGAACCCACGCAGACCTGGCGGCCGTCGGGGAACTCCCAGATCGGCAGCGGGGTGCCCCAGTAGCGGTTGCGGGACAGCGCCCAGTCGACGTTGCCGCGCAGCCACTCGCCGAAGCGTCCCTCCTTGACGTTCTCCGGCACCCAGTTGGTGACGTCGTTCTGCGCGAGCAGTTCGTCCTTGACCCGGGTGGTGCGGATGTACCAGGAGGGGACGGCGTAGTAGAGGAGCGCGGTGTGGCAGCGCCAGCAGTGCGGGTAGGAGTGCTCGTAGTCCTTGTGCCGAAAGAGCAGCCCCCGGTCCTTGAGGTCGGCGACGAGGGTCTTGTCGGCCTCCTTGAAGAAGGCGCCGCCCACCAGCGGAAGTTCCGCCTCGAAGGTGCCGTCGGGGCGCACCGGGTTGACCACGGGCAGGTCGTAGGCGCGACACACCACCATGTCGTCGGCACCGAAGGCGGGCGACTGGTGGACCAGACCGGTACCGTCCTCGACGGTGACGTAGTCGGCGAGCACCACGAAGTGCGCGGTCTCCTCGAACGGGACGAGTTCGAAGGGACGCTGGTAGGTCCAGCGCTCCATCTCGTCGCCCTCGAAGCTCTCACCGGTGAGTTCCCAGCCCTCGCCGAGGACCTTCTCGAACAGCGGCTCGGCGACCACGAGTCGCTCGTCGCCGTCGGTGGCCACCACGTACTTCACCTCGGGGTGCACGGCCACCGCGGTGTTGGACACCAGGGTCCAGGGGGTGGTCGTCCACACCAGCATCGACGTGGGGTGTTCGGGCGAGGCGAGCGGGCCGGAGGTGATGGGGAAGCGCACGTACACCGACGGGTCGGTGACGGTCTCGTACCCCTGGGCGAGCTCGTGGTCGGAGAGCGTCGTACCGCAGCGCGGGCAGTAGGGGCTGATCCGGTAGTCGCGGACCAGCAGGCCCTTGTCCCAGATCTGCTTGAGCGCCCACCACACGGACTCCACGTACTGTGGATCCATGGTGCGGTAGGCGTCGTCCATGTTCACCCAGTAGCCCATGCGCTCGGTCATGGAGGTGAACGCGTCGACGTTGCGCAGGACGGACTCGCGGCAGCGGTCGTTGAACTCGGCGATGCCGAACTCTTCGATGTCCTTCTTGCCGCTCAGACCGAGTTCCTTCTCCACGGCGACCTCGACGGGCAGCCCGTGGCAGTCCCAGCCGGCCTTGCGGTCGACGTGGTAGCCGCGCATGGTGCGAAAGCGCGGGAAGACGTCCTTGAAGGCGCGCGCCTCGACGTGGTGGACGCCGGGCTGACCGTTGGCGGTGGGAGGGCCTTCGTAGAAGACCCAGTTCTCCTTGCCGCGGGTCTGGTCCAGGGAGCGCTGGAAGACGTTCTCCTTCGACCAGTGGCCGAGGATCTCGCGCTCCGTCGCGGGCAGGTCGATCTGAGCGGGCAGCTGTGGCAGCGCGCGGGATTCGGGCCGGGGGTCGTCGGTCACCGTCGTACCTTTCTCCATCAGGGATGTTCCTGACGGAGGGACGAGGCTTGTCGCGCCCCGCGGTACCACCCTCCTTGGAACCGTGACCGTGACCGCCGGGCGGTTCGGTGAACGGGTCCCACTTCATTGGGTTCGTGCCGGTTCTACTGGGGCCTGTTCCACCGCTCGTCCAAGAGGTGGATCGCCCGTTCTTCCGGCCGCTCCGGGGTGATCTTCGCGTTGGTCGTACCCCCGGGCTCGCACCGTCCCCGGGTCGCTCGGACCGGCACATCGCCTCTAGGCTGTGCCTGTCCGGTCGGGGCCAACGCTACTCGTCCCCATCGACACGGCACTCAGGATATCGCAGTACGGCAAGGCGTACCGCTGAACATGTGGGAGGGCGCGGCCATGGTGGAGCGCACACGGGGCGCGGTGCTGGTGACCCTGTCCGATCGCGAGGACGCCGAGGAGCTGGCCGAGCAGCTTCTGGAGCAGGGATACGAACCCTGCCGGGTGTACCGGGACATGCTCGCGGGCGAGGACGACGCCGAGGACGTGGACTGGGTGATCGAGGTGCTCGTCGGCCCGCACGGGGGACCGGCGGTCTTCGACGAACCGCACCTGGCGCTGCTCGCCGAGGACTACGGAGGGTTCGCCACCGTCGAGTGAACCCCCTTGTCCCGTGGGGGATCTCCGTGCCCGAGGAAGGGCTGCTGGGCGGCACGATCATGTGTCCGGTCTCGCTCTACCGGCGTTCGATCGGACGCCTGCCGGGGTAGACGAGCGGCACGCGATTCACGGCCCGGTTCGTTGCCATGTGTCCGTTGAGCTCCTAGGCTTCGGCGCACCACTCACGGCACCGCGCAAGGGACGACTTCGCAGTTCCGACGGGGGCGCGGGGCAGGTCGTGGGTCGCGCGAAGGGGGAGTGCGATGAACACCACCGAAGCGGCCAGACTGCCGGTCCATCCGGGGGAGGATCCTTGGACCCCGCGGGAGCTCGCCGAGGTCCGAGATCGGCTGGAGAGCGAGGTCGCGTCCCAACGGGAGAAGGTTCAGGAGACCGAGGAAGAGGTGGCCGAGCGGCTCCAGGACCCTGTCGAGGGTGCCGGGGACGATCCCGCCGACACCGGTGCGAAGGCCTTCCAACGCGAACACGACCTGGCATTGGCCTACAATACTCGTGACCTGCTCGCCGAGGGCGAACGGGCGATCGAACGGATGGACGCGGGAACCTACGGGGTCTGTGAGTCATGCGGTCAGGCCATTGGGAAGGCACGCCTTCAGGTCTTCCCCAGGGCCACCCTGTGCGTCACCTGCAAACAGCGCGAGGAGCGTCGCTGACTGAGGTAGAGCCCCCTGGGGACAGCAACATGACCACGACCGACGACAACACGAAGGCCCGTCCACGCAGGTATCCGCTCCTGCTGCTGGTCGCGCTCGTAGCGATCGCCGTCGACCTCGCCACCAAGGAATGGGCGCTCGCGACGTTCCGGCCCGGTGAGAACGTCGACGTGATCGGCAGCTTCCTGCAGTTCACCCTGGTGTTCAACACCGGGGCCGCCTTCTCCCTGGGCACCGGCTACACCTGGGTGTTCACCATCATCGCCTGCCTCGTCGTCCTCGGCGTCGGCTACATCGGATGGCGTGTGCGCAGCGTGTGGTGGGGCGCCACGCTCGGCCTGATGATGGGCGGCGCCGCGGGCAACCTCGTCGACCGGTTCTTCCGTGACCCGGCGCCGCTGCACGGGGCCGTCGTCGACTTCATCCGACTGCCGAACTGGCCGGTGTTCAACATCGCCGACTCCTGCGTGGTGGTCGGGGCCTGCCTGGTGGTCGCGCTGACCTTCAAGGGCCTGAACCTGGACGGGACGATGATCGCCGACGAGAAGACCGCAAAGGCGGACGCGAACACGGAGAACCCGGACGCCGACGGCGAGGGGAAGAGGGGCGAATGAGCGACATCAGGAGCCTGCCGGTCCCCGATGGGCTGGAAGGCGACCGACTCGACTCCGCCATCGCGCGGATGTTCGGTCTGTCCCGTACCCGCGCGGCCGAGCTGATCGGTGACGGCGGTGTCCTGCTGGACGGCGCCGAGGCCGGCAAGTCCGACCGGGTCCAGGCCGGGGCCTGGCTGGAGGTCACCCTTCCGCCACCGCCCACCGCCCCGGTGCCGCGAGCCGACCCCGTCCCCGGCATGAACATCGTGCACGAGGACGCCGACATCATCGTGGTCGACAAGCCGGTCGGCGTGGTCGCCCACCCCACGGTCGGCTGGACCGGGCCCAGCGTCCTGGAGGGCCTGTTGGCCTCCGGGGTGCAGCTGGCCACCAGCGGCGCCGCCGAACGCCAGGGCATCGTGCACCGCCTGGACGCCAACACCACCGGGCTGATGGTGGTCGCCAAGAGCGAGACGGCCTACAGCGTGCTCAAGCGGGCGTTCAAGGAGCGCACCGTCGACAAGCGCTACCACACGCTGGTCCAGGGGCACCCGGACCCGCTGCGAGGCACCGTCGACGCCCCGATCGACCGGCACCCCGCCGGGGACGGCCGCTGGGCCGTGGTCGCGGGTGGACGCCCCTCGGTGACCCACTACGACACCCAGGAGGCCTTCCGGGCCGCCAGCCTGCTGGAGATCAATCTGGAGACCGGGCGCACCCACCAGATCCGCGTGCACATGTCCGCGCTACGTCACCCCTGCGTCGGTGACATGCTCTATGGCGCGGACCCGACCCTGGCGGAGAGGCTGGGGGTGCGCCGTCAGTGGCTGCACGCGGTCCGCCTGGGATTCGACCACCCCACCGAGCACCGCCCGGTGGAGTTCTCCAGCCCCTACCCGGACGACCTGTCCGCCGCGGTCGAAAAGCTCCGCGAGGACTAGGGGACCGGGGGACTCGACAGGTGGTCGGCCGTTCGGCCGGCCGCGGATCTCCCTCGCTTGTACGGGAGGACGCCCGTGCCCGCTTGCCGGGCGCGGGCGTCCGCTGTGAGCGGGGGCCTCCCGAGCTTCAAGAGCGAGGCCGGGCGTCGACGGGTTCGGTCGATGAGGCGCTCTTCGGCGTGGTCGCGGCCGGGGGCCGTCCGGCGCTCCCACGGGGGCGCCGCAGTCGCACCACCCCCTGGCACAGCGCGGCGCCCAGGATGATCACGAGCGCGCCCAACGGCTGGTTCCAGGTCAGGGTCTCGCCCAGGAGCACCACCCCGGCGGTCACCGCCACCACCGGCACCGCGTAGGTGACCGTGGTGGCCACGGTCGCTCCCGCGCCGCGGACGATCCCGTACTGGAGGACGTAGGCGAAGCCCGTACCGAGGGCGCCCAAGGTGGCCACGGCCAGTGCCGCCTGCCAGGTCAGGTCGGTGGGAACACCGCCGGCCCACGGGACGAGCAACAACAGGGGAAGCGAACCCAACAGGAGTTGCAGGGCGCTCAGCTCCAAGGCGCCGTGCGAGGTCCCGGCGACGAAGCGGCGCAGGTAGGGGGTGCCGATCCCGTAGCAGGCGGTGGCGCCCACGACCAGGAGCATGCCGAGCATCCCGTCGCGATCGTCCACACCCACCGTGGTCAGGGAGTTCCACGCACCGAAGACGGTGAGCACGCCGAGGAAACCGATGACGAGTCCCGACAGGCGTTCGCGATCGGGTCGTTCGTCGGACAGCAACAGCATCGAGAACACCACACCGAACAGTGGGGTGGAGGCGTTGACGATCCCCATGAGCGCGGACGGGATGAGCTGTGCGGCGAACCCGAACAGGGTGAAGGGGATCGTGTTGAGCAGCAGGGCCGCCACGAACAGGTGGCCCCACAGGCGAGGGGAGGTGGGAAGGCGACCCCCGCGCAGGGAGAGGACCGCCACCAGCGGCAGCGCCCCCATGAGCATGCGTCCCAGGGACAACTGCACTGGGGTCAGGACCTCCGCGCCGATCCTGATCAGGACGAAGCTCATCCCCCACACCAGGGTGAGCAGAACGAACTTCGCACGCCACCCGGACAGGGGTCGTGGTGAGGAGGAGGCCGTCGCGGAGGGATCCGGGGAGGTGTTCATGGAACGGTTCTATCCCCGCCAGACGCATTAGGTCTACTTCATTCTGCTTAAGTGATGAGTTAGTGTTTCTTTCATGCTCAGTGTCGACCGGCTTCGCGTCCTCCACGCCATCGCCGTGCACGGATCCCTCAGCTCCGCCTCCAAGGCCCTCCACGTCACCAACTCCGCGGTCTCCCAACAACTGACCAAGCTGGAACGCGAAGTGGGGCAGCGCCTGGTGGAACGCAACGGCCGTGGCGTGCGGCTGACCAACGCCGCCGAACTCCTCGTCGACCACACCTCGCGCATCCTGTCCCTGGTCCAAAGGGCCGAGGCCGACCTCGAGGCCCACCGCGACGACGTCACCGGACACCTGCGCCTGTCCGCCACGCCCACCGCGGTCCGTGGACTGCTGCCCCGGGCGCTTCCGGCGCTGCGCGAGGCCCACCCCGGGTTGCGTGTGGAGCTTTACGAAGAGGAACCCCACGAGAGCGTGCCCACCATGCTTCGCGGGGAGGCGGACCTGGCCATGGTCGTGGACTGGGTCGGTCGTCCCCTGCGACTGCCCGAGGGGATGACCCGTGCACCGCTCATGGAGGACGTCGGTGACATCGCCCTGCCCGCGGACCACCCCCTGGCCCACCGGGAACTGCTCGAACTCGACGAGATCCTCGACCTGCCCTGGATCAGCTGGGGCCGTGGTTCCATCTGTGACGACTGGCTGCACGACATCATCCGCGGGCGCGACGGCGAACCGAACGTCGTGCACAACGTCGAGGAACACCAGACCAAACTGGCGCTCATCGCCGCCGGGATCGGGGCCGCGGTCATGCCCCGCCTCGGTCGAGGGCCCCTACCCGAAGGGGTGCGGGTCGTCCCCGTCCAACCGGCCCTGGTCCGCCAGGTCTACGTCTTCTGGCGCACCGACGCCTCCCGGCGCCCGGCCATCCGCGCCGTCGTCCGCGCCCTGCGCGAAGCCGCGGCCCACCTCACCGACCAACGTCCCCTCCCGGTCTCGGGCCCGGTGGGAGCGGCGCGTCAGGGGTGAGGAGGGGGTCGATGGGGCGGCGGGCCGGAGTGATCGGCCCACCGCCCTCGCGCGGGCCTCACCGCGAAGGTGGCCCACGGGTCACGCACGTCGGCGGCATCGGCGCACGGCCGATCACCCCGGGCCGAGCAGGTCCGACATCGTGGTGGTCGGGCTGATCACCTCCGGGTCGGTGCGCACGTCCACCAGGGTCGGCAGGTCGGAGGTGATCGACTCGGCCAGGGCCTTCTCCAACTCCTCACGGGTGTGCACGGTGGCGCCCCGCGCTCCCAGGGAGCGGGCGTAGCCGGCCAGGTCCAGAGGGCCGCTGATCTCCGTCCCGGCGAGCCGGCCCAGCTCACGTGCCTGATGCATCGCGATCGTGCCGTAGAGCCCGTTCTGGAAGACCACCACGGTCACGGCGGCGCGCATGCGCACCGCGGTCTCCAGTTCCTGACCGGTCATCAGCGCCCCACCGTCACCGGCCACGGCCACCACCGTGCGTTCGGGGTCGGCGATCTTGGCCGCCACCGCCGCCGGGACGGCGTACCCCATGGCCCCGCTGGTGGGGGCGAGCTGGGTCCGTGGATGCCGGAACCACCAGCCGCGGTGCAGGAAGGACGCGAAGTTTCCCGCGTCGTTGGTGATGAGGGTGTCCTCGGGCAGGGCCTGGCGCATGCCGGCCACCACCGACCACGGGTGCATGCGCCCACCCTGGTGCTCGGCGACCTCCCGGGGCGGGGTGGAGCTTTCCACCCACAACCGCCGGGCGGCGCTCCAGTCCCGGTAGGGCACCTGCCCCGGAGCCTCGGCCAGACCGGACAGGGCCTTGCCGGCGTCGGCCACCGCGCCCAGCCACACCGGACGGGTCGCGCCCACCTGTTCGGGGTCGACGTCGATCTGCGCCACCCGGGTCCGCCCGTCGGACTCCGGCAGCAGGTACCCCTGTGTGGTGGTCTCGCTCATCCGACATCCCACCACCAGGACGGCGTCGGCGTCGGCGAGCGCGCCCAGGACCGCGCTCGGCGCCCCCAACCCCAGGTGGCCCAGGTACAGGGGATGGTCGTTGGGGAACACGTCCTGACGCCGCCAGGCCGCGTACACCCCGGCGTTGTAGCGTTCGGCCGCCCGCACCAGGTCCTCGCGCGCGGCACGCGCACCGCCACCGGCGATGATCACCGGCCGTACCGCCCGGGTCAGCCAGGACGCCAACCGGTCACGATCGTCCGTGCCCAACGGTGGTCGGGGAGCCGTGAACGGCTGCGGTACCGGGCGCTCTCCCAGACGCCGGCCGAACAGGTCGCCCGGCACGGCGATCGCGACCGGTCCCGGTCGCCCGGTGGTGGCGATCCGGATCGCCCGCGCGGTGATCTCCGGCAACCGGTCGGCCCGGTGCACGGTGGTGGACCACTTGGTGATCGGTGCGTAGAAGGCGGTCAGGTCCACCTCCTGGAAGGCCTCCCTGCCCAGCCGTTCGGTCTCGGCCTGGCCCAGGAACACGATCATCGGGGTGGAGTCCTGCATCGCGGTGTGCACGCCCACCGCCAGGTTGGCCGCGCCCGGGCCGCGGGTGGCGGCGGCGACCGCCGGGACCCCGGTGAGCTTGGCGTCGGCCTCGGCCATGAAGGCGGCGCCGCCCTCGTGCCGGGTGGAGACCAGAGTCATCTCGGGGTGGTGGTCGATGGCGTCGGCGAGTTCGAGGAAGCTCTCACCGGGGACGGTGTAGCAGCGTCTGATCCCGGCTGTGGCCAGGACCTCCACGGCCGCGTGCGCGGCGGTGTCGGTGGGGGGTAGGGGCCGTTGTGCGGCAGGGGCCATGGAGGCGGGTCCTTCCATCGTCGCAAGGTCCTCTCAAGGCGCGCTCGGA
>NZ_DYZD01000397.1 GCF_020741345.1 Nocardiopsis listeri | reverse complement strand
CCCACCCCACCAGACCACCCAAAGACCCACGACCCAAGGCGCCTCCAACCTCCCGGCACACCCCGCACACGAAAGCGCGGGCGCCCCCACCACGCCGGGGCACCCGCGCTTTCGCGTTCACTCAGCTCGCGCCGTGCACGATCCGTTCGGCCCGTTCCTCGCTGGGCTGGATCTCACCGGACAGGATCTGCTCGGCGTAGTGGCAGGCCACCCGGTGGGTACCGCTCTTCAGCGCGCGCAGCTCGGGTCGTTCGGTGTCGCAGAGCTCCTCCTGGCGCCAGGGGCACCGGGTGTGGAACCGGCAGCCCGTCGGCGGGTTCGCGGGCGAGGGCAGGTCGCCGGCGAGCAGGATCCGCTCACGGGAATCCTCGACCGTGGGGTCGGGGACCGGCACCGCCGACATCAGCGAACGGGTGTAGGGGTGCATCGGGGTCTCGTACATCTCGTCGCTGGTGGCCTCTTCCACCAGCGAACCCAGGTACATCACCCCGACGACGTCGCTGACGTGCCGCACGACCGCGAGGTCGTGGGCGATCACCAGGTACGTCAGCCCCATCTCGTCCTGGAGTTCCTCCAGGAGGTTGAGCACCTGCGCCTGGATGGACACGTCCAGCGCGGAGACGGGTTCGTCGCAGATGATCAGGTCCGGCTGCAGGACCAGTGCCCGGGCGATGCCGATGCGCTGGCGCTGGCCGCCGGAGAACTCGTGCGGGTAGCGCTTGAGCGCCTTGGCGGACAGACCCACCCGTTCCAGGGCGTCGACGACGCGGGCCTGCCGGTCCTCCTTGATCAGTCGACGGCGGTCCTTTGCGGTGGTGCCCTCGGGGAACTCCTCGGGCCCGCCGATACCGTGGGTCTCCAGCCCCTCCATGAGGATGGCGCCGATGGTCTGCCTCGGGTTGAGGCTTCCCAGCGGGTCCTGGAAGACCATCTGGAGGTTGGCGCGTTCGCGACGCATGGACTCGGAGTCGAGTCCGGCGAGGTCGCGCCCGCCGAACCACACTTCGCCGTCGGTGATCTGGTTCAGGCGCAGGACGGCCCGCCCCAGGGTGGTCTTGCCGCATCCGGATTCGCCGACGAGGCCGTAGGTCTGGCCCTTCTCGACGCGCAGCGAAACACCGTCGACGGCTTGGACGTGCCCGATGGTGCGGTCGATGAGCACGCCGCGCTTGATCGGGAAGTGGACCTTGAGGTCCTTGATCTCCAGCAGGCTCATCCCCGCTCCTCCTCGTCTTCAGCGGCAACGGTCGAGCTGTCCAGGACGGCCCGGTCCACCACTTCCGCGTGCTCGATGGGGTTGACACAGCGGTGGACGTGTCCGCCGCCGTCGCCGTTCGCCATGGTCACGAGAGGGGGCGGCCCCTGGAGGCACTCCATCGTGTAGTGGTCGCAGCGGGGCGCGAACGCGCAGCCGTCCGCCCAGGCGATGTTGTCGTTGACCGAACCGCGCACCGGGGTGAGCGGTTCCCCGCGTGGAGCGTCGAGCCTCGGGATGGACCCGAGCAGTCCCACGGTGTACGGGTGTGTGGGGTCGGCGAACAACGGTTCACGCGGCGCGGTCTCCACCGCCCGCCCGGCGTACAGGACGTTGATGTCGTCGCACAGGCCGGCCACCACGCCCAGGTCGTGGGTGATCATGAGCAGGGCGGTGCCCTCCTCGGTGACCAGGTCCTTGAGCAGCTCCAGGATCTGCGCCTGGATGGTGACGTCCAGGGCGGTGGTGGGTTCGTCCGCGATCATCAGGCGGGGCTTGCAGGCCACCGCCATGGCGATGAGCGCGCGCTGACGCATTCCGCCGGACAGTTGGTGCGGGTATTCGTTGAGCCTTCTGGTGGGGTCGGGGATGCCCACCCGGTACAGCAGGTCGGCGGCCTCCTTACGGGCGGCGGCCCCGCGCATCCCCCGGTGTCGCTTGAGGATCTCGGTGACCTGCAGGCCGATGGGGACCACCGGGTTGAGCGAGCTGAGCGGGTCCTGGAAGATCATCGCCATCTGGGATCCGCGCAGGTCCCGCAGACGGCGTTGGGAGAGACGGAGCAGGTCCGTCTCCCCGTCGGGCAGTTGCATGACGGCGCTGCCACCGACCTTGACCCCCCGGTCCGGGAGGAGCCCCATCAGGGCCAGGGAGGTGACGCTCTTGCCGCAGCCGGACTCGCCGACCAGACCCGTGACGCGGCCTTCCTCCAGGCTGAAGGAGACCCCGTCGACGGCGCGCGTTTCACCGGACCCGCGCCGGTGGAACACCACGGACAGCTCGTCCACCGCCAACAGCGGGGTGCTGGAACTCATGGTCACTTCCTCAACTTCGGGTCGAGCGCCTCACGCAGGGACTCCCCGAGGAGGGTGAAGCCGAGCGCGGTGATGATGATCCCCAGGGCCGGATAGACGGCCAGGGAGGGGGCGCTGGACAGGAACCGCTGGGCCTCGGAGAGCATCGTGCCCCACTCCGGGAAGTTCGCGTCGGGGTTGCCCAGGCCCAGGTAGGACAGTGCGGCCGCGTCGATGATGGCGGTCGCCAGGGTGAGCGTGGACTGGACGAGAACCGGCCCCATGGAGTTGGGCAGGATGTGCGTCAGGGCGATCTTGTGGTTGCGCACGCCCATGGCCTGCGCGGCCAGCACGTACTCGCGGTTGCCCTGGGAGATCATCGCGCCGCGCAGCAGCCGGGCGAAGATCGGGATCTGGGCGATACCGACCGCGAGCATGACGGTGGTCAGGCTGGGTCCGACGAGCGCGGCGACGGTGACGGCGAGCAGCAGGGACGGTAGCGCGAGCATCATGTCGATGACGCGCATGACGACGTTGTCGACCTGACGCCCCCACCGGCCGCCGAGGACCGTGCAGGCACCGGCGACGCCGCCGAGCAGCGCGCCGAACAGGAAACCGACGAAGGTGGCGACCACACCGACCATGAGTGTCTGGCGGGCGCCGATCACCATCCGGGAGAACATGTCCCGGCCGAGGTGGTCCAGGCCCAGCCAGTTCTCCGCGCGTGGTCCGACGAACTCGTTGCGGTTGGGGAAGACCTCGCTGCCCCAGGCCTGTGATGTGGGGCTGTAGGGGGCGATGAGCGGGGAGAACAGCGCCACCAGCAAGAACACGACGACGATGATCGCACCGCTGATCGCCATGGGGCTGCGCCGCATGCGACCGAAGGCCTCGCGCCAGATCCCGGCGCCGTGGCCGTCGTCGCCCCGGTCGCCCATGAGTTCGGCGAGCCGGTCGACCTTGGCGGCCTTGCGCTTGTGGAGGGGCGTCGTCTCTTCGGTCTCGGAGGGGCTTTGGGAGCTCGGTGTCGTAGGCATCACTGGGCCCGCACTCTCGGGTCGAGGAGGCTGTACGAGATGTCGACCAGGAGGTTGATGAACACGTACATGGTGGCGATGAGCAGGATGAACCCGGTCAGGACCGGATAGTCGCGTTCCTGGGTGGCGATGTACACGAACGAACCGATGCCGGGGAAGGCGAACACGCTCTCGGTGAGGACGGCGCCGGCGAAGAGGCTGCCCGTGAGCAGACCGACGGCGGTGACCACCGGCAGCAGGGCGTTGCGCAGCACGTGGCGGGTGCGGACCGTGGTCCGGTGCAGGCCCTTGGCGTTGGCCGTGCGCACGTAGTCCTCCTCCATCACCTCCAGGACGCTCGCCCTGGTCATACGGGTGATGACGGCCAACGGGATGGACGCCAGCGCCAGCCCCGGCAGGGCCAGGTGGGCGAGCGCGTCCCAGACCACGTCCCATTCACGGGTCATGACGCCGTCCAGGACGACGAACCCGGTGATGTCGGTGCGGGTGAGCCCCGGAGCGAGTCGGAAGGCCGAGGGGAACCACCCCATGCCCTCGGCGAAGACCACCTTGAGGATGAAGGCGAGGAAGAAGACCGGGGTGCAGATGCCCAGAAGGGAACCGCCGACGGCGGCGAAGTCCAAAACGGTACCGCGGCGGCGCGCGGCGAGGTAGCCGAGCGGAAGTCCGATGATGACGGCGATGAGGATCGCGGTCACGCCCAGCTCGAAGGTCGCCGGAAACCTGAGGAGGAACTCGTCCAGGACCGGACGTGAGGTCTGGAGCGAGGTTCCGAGGTCGCCCTGGGCGATTCGGCGCAGGAAGGCCAGGTACTGAACCATGAGTGGTTCGTCCAGGCCGAGCGACCGCCGCAGCATCGCACGCTGTTCGGGGGTCGCGTCGTCGGGGAGGAGGGCGTACTCCGGCCCGCCCGGCAGCCGTTGGAGCCAGACGAACAGCAGGATCGACAGGCCACCCAGTGTCGGGATGAGCTGTAGGAGTCGCCTGACGATGAATCGCAGCACCTTCGCCGCCTTTCGCCAGTGGTGGGAGGTTCGAGTGATCGGGGGATCGCCCCGGGGGGGAGGCGTGGCGACGGGGGGACACCGCCATGGGGCGCCCGTGGGGCCGGGCCCGACCGACGTCGCGGTCGGGCCCGGCGGAGCCACTACTTCCAGGAGGCTTCGGCGAAGTTCTCCTGCGTCAGCGGGCTGACGTTGGGCGGTTCGATGTCGGAAGAGAAGGCGATCGAGGGCGGGGAGCTGGAGATGGGCAGGCCCGGCAGGGCGTCCATGACCATCTCGTTGAGCTCCTGGTAACCGGCGACGCGCTCTTCCTCGTCGGGGTTGGTGCTCACCTCGGTCATCTTGTCGAAGAGCTCTTCCTCGTCCATGCCCCACGCGTCGTTGTGCGTGGAGAACCAGGTGCCGATGAAGTTGTAGGCGTCGTTGTAGTCACCGGTCCAGCCGAGCAGGTACATCGGGCAGTTGCCGCTGTCGACCTGGCCGGAGTAGACGGACCACTCGTAGGGGGTGGCCTCCACGGTGACGCCGATCTCCTGGAGGTCTTCGGTGATGACGTCGAAGATGTCCTTGGGAGCGGGCATGTAGGGGCGGGTGACCTCGGTCGGGTAGCAGAACTCGACGTCGAAGCCGTCCTCGTACCCGGCGTCGGCGAGCATCTCGCGGGCCTTCTCCGGGTCGTAGTCGAAGGTCCTCACGTCCCCGGACCAACCGTCGAGGGTGTCCGGGTGGAACTGCGTGGCGACCTCACCGCCCTCGGGGAGGATGGTGTCGACGATGCGCTGGCGGTCCACCGCGTGGGAGAGGGCCTCACGGACCTCCATCTCGGCGAGCGCCTCGTGGCTCTCCTGTTGGTAGGCCAGGTACAGGACGTTGAACACGTCACGGGTGGGCACCTGGAAACCGGCGTCCTCCAGCGGCGCGACGTCGGCCGGGGCGACCAGGTCGTAGCCCTGGATGTCACCGGCCTCCAGCGCCTGGCGGCGGGCGGTCTCGTCGGGGATGCCCCGTAGGATCATGGTCTCGAAGCCCGCCGGGTCGCCCCAGTAGTCGTCGTACCGGTTGAGGGTGACCTCGGCCTGGTCCTGGTTCCACTCCTCGACGGTGAACGGACCGGTGCCGGCGAGGGAGCCGGCGTTCTGGGCGAAGTCGGGGAGGGTCAGGTTGCCCTCTTCACCGGTGACCTCCTGGCCCTCCATGGTCTCCAGGGTGGTGGGGCTCATGATGCCGAAGGCGGCGAGGCTGAATCCGCCGGGGAAGATCGAGGAGTAATCGGAGATCTCGATGACGGCGGTGAGCTCGTCCTCGGCGTCGCAGGAGACGTAACGGGACTCACCGGTGCTGAAGTCCTCGTCGGGCTCGGCGAATCCGCCGAAGATCGCCTGCCAGTAGTAGGACAGGTTGGAGCTCTGGTAGGCGCCGGTCAGGTTGTTCCAGCGATCGAAGTTGGCGCAGACGACCTCGGCGTTCAATTCGTCGCCGTCGTGGAAGGTGACGTTGTCGCGGAGGTTGAAGGTCCAGACGGTTCCGTCCTCGGACTGTTCCCAGGTCTCGGCGAGACCACCGACGATTTCCGAACCACCGGATTCGTGGTCCAGAAGGGTTTCGAAGACCTGCCGGCTGTAACGGTAGGTCTCGCCGTCGTTGGTGAGGAAGGGGTCCAGTGACGTGATGTCACCCGCGGCCCCGAAGACGAACGGCTGCTCGCCGTCGCCGGAGCCGCGGTCACTCTCCGCACAGGCTGTCGCCACCAGGGTGAGTGACGCCGCGACGGCCACGAGGCCGAGCGGCTTTCGAGAAGACTTCGTGAACATGTGGTCCACCTCAGGGGGACGTGGGGTTGAGGCCCAGAACGATTGCTGTGGACCCTAAACCGGGTTACGACCCCCTGGGAAGATAGACGGCTGGGTATTAATACAACCGTTTCAGATCTGTGCCGTGATCCATAGCTCGGTTTTTCGCGCCCAGGTGTTCAACTGTTCGGGGTCTTAAAGGGGGCAACGGAAACCCGAATGACATGACTCTGAGTACGCGGTTCGGCACATTCCCAAAAAGCTGTCCGGTCATAGGATGATTTAACTTTTCCGACACGATGTCCGTTTCGAACCGGGGACCCTTCCAAGAGCCCTATGATCTGCGAATGGACACACCCCTGGACGACGCGTCCCTCACCGCGTTCCTCGAAGGTCAGGACAGCGCCTGGCTCACCGAACAGCTCATGCTGATCGCCGACGAGGACCCCATCACCCGCATCCGCCTGAGCGGTGCCGCCGGCGCGGAGAGCGCGGTCGAGGAGGCACGCGCCGCCGTGCTGTCCCTGGTCAACGCGCACCTGCCCGACGAGGACGAGACGGACGACGAGGACGATCCCCTCCACCGTGCCCTCGACCTCCTGGACGATCTCATCGACTACGGCTTCGAGGACGAGATCGGCGACGTCGCGGACGAGGCCCGAGAGGTGTACGTCGCCCGTCACGGCGAGGACGACGGTGAGCACCTGGCCCGGCTGCACGTCCTGGCCGACGGCGACGATGACGACTGACCGGACATGAGGAAGGGCCCGGCGGACGAACCGCCGGGCCCGTTGTCGAAGTGGAAGGATCCGGTACTACTCGTGGCACCAGCGGCGCACGCCGGTGCTCCACAGCGCGATGTTGAGGACGATCGCGAAGAGCGCCGCCACGATCCCCGCCAGCATCAGCGGGGTGTCGGCGAGCCGAGCCGCCAGGAACAGCGTGAACAGCGCGGTACCGAAGGCGAACAGCGAACCGACCTGGGAGGCCCGCCAGAGCACGTGACCGGCCCGACGGACCGGCAGTGCCAGCGCGACCAGGCCGAGGCCGACCAGGACCGTCATCGCGAGCAGCAGCCACAACTCGGTCGTCACGCTCGCGTGGACGCCTTCGGACAGCATGCTCCCGACCAGGTAGGCGAGCAGGCCGTACAGGACCGCGGCGACGAACATCAGGACACAGGTCTGCCGCACGTCCAGCGGGGGCCGCACTCCCGGGTGCCCCGCGGCCAGAAGGCTCTTCCGAGGCGGGGGAACCACACTGAAGGGTCGGGACGCGGTGGTGGTGGGGGACGGTTGGGAGTCTTGCATGACGAACAGGGTCGCGTGCCGCGCCCGACTGCACAAGTGGAGCAATGCCACACAACGGACCGTGGTCGGAGCGTGACATAACGGCGCGGCCCGGATCAGACCCCTGTGACCCCGGTCCGCTCCCCCACGTACTCCAGGGCCTGCGACGTCAGCGTGTCCAGGTCGTCGCGAACGTCGAGTTCCCGGCCCGCCTCGTCCGGGTCGAGCCGCTCCAGGGTCTCCAGCTGGGAGAGCAGCAGCCCCGACGGCATGAAGTGGCCCTCTCGGGCGTCGAGCCGTTCCCAGATCACCTCCTCCGTTCCGTGCAGGTGGAGGAAGTGCACCTCCAACGCCCCGGCCCTCAGCAGGTCCCTGTAGTCGCGCTTGAGCGCGGAACAGGCCATCACGGTGGACTCGCCCAGGGCGTCGTGCTCACCGATCCAGCGGGCCAGTTCACGCAGCCATGGTCCTCGGTCCTCGTCGGTCAGAGGCACCCCCGACTCCATCTTTCGGATGTTGGCCTCGGGGTGGAAGTCGTCCGCCTCGGCGAAGGGCGATCCGAGACGGCCCGCGACCCGCTCGGCCACACTCGTCTTGCCGCTACCGGACACACCCATGAAGACAAAGTGCATGGTCTCTCCGTCTCGTGGCCCGCCCCTCGGCGGCACCACCAATAGTGTTATCAATCGTTCCCGTTAGGCTTCAGGCTGACCCCCGGCCCATCGCGGCCGAAGCAGTAGAACCGGGAAGTACGAGGGACCACCGATGGGCACGACGCACCGCACGTTGCACAACCGGGTGCTGGCGGTGCTCGGCCCGGCGATCGCCGCCGGCGAGTACGCCTGCGGCCACACCTTCACGCTGAGCGGGTTGGAGGAGGGATTCGGGGTCTCCCGGACGGTCGCCCGCGAGGCGGTGCGGGTCCTGGAGTCCATGGGGCTGGTGATCAGCCGCCCCCGCACCGGCATCCGGGTCCGGCCCCAGCGCGACTGGAGCGTGTTCGATCCGCAGCTGATCCGTTGGCGCCTGGCCGGGGACGCCCGTATGGACCAGCTCCGGTCCCTGAACGAACTGCGCGCGGCCGTGGAGCCCGGCGCCGCCGCGTTGGCCGCCGAGCGCGGCCCCGCCGACGAGCGGGCCCAGCTGGTGGTGCTGGCCGAACAGATGACTCTGACCGGTCGGGCCGGCAGGCTCGACACGTTCATGGACCTGGACGTCACGTTCCACCGGCGCATCCTGGAACTGTCCGGCAACGAGATGCTGGCCGGTCTCTCGGACGTGGTGACCGAGGTCCTGGTCGGCCGCACCTCCTACGACCTGATGCCGCACCAGCCCCGCCCGGAGGCGTTGCGCCTGCACACCGCGGTGGCGCAGGCCATCCGGGACGGCCTGCCGGACGTGGCGGAGGCGGCGATGCGGGCCATCGTCACCGAGGTCGCCGACGCGCTGAAGGACACCCACCCCTCGCAGGGGTGAGTCGCGGTCGGGTCGCCCGGTGACCATGGCCCGCTCCACCTACAGGACCAGGGACAGACCGAAGGCGAGCCCGAAGCCGATGAAGCCGATCAGGGTCTCCATCACGGTCCAGGTCTTCAGCGTGGTCTTGACGTCCATGCCCAGGAAGCGGCCGACCAGCCAGAAGCCGGAGTCGTTGACGTGCGACAGGGCCGTGGCTCCGGAGGCGATGGCGATCACGATCAGGGCCAGGTCGATGGAGCTCAGCCCCGAGGTGGCCTGCACCGCCGGAGCGATGAGGCCCGCGGCGGTGGTGATGGCGACGGTGGCCGAACCCTGGGCCACGCGCAGGGCCAGGGCGATGATGAACGCCGCGAGGATGACCGGCATGCCCGTGGACTCCAGGCTGTCGGCGAGGGCGTCACCGATACCGCTGGTGCGCAGGACCCCGCCGAACATGCCGCCGGCACCGGTGATGAGGATGATGGCGCAGACCGGGCCGAGCGCCCCGCCGACGATCTCCTCCACCCGTCCTCGGGTGAAGCGGCCCTTGCTGAGCACGACCATCGCGTAGACGACGGTGATGAGCAGGGCGATGGGGGTCTCGCCGACCAGGCGCATGGCCTGCACCCACGTGGCGTCCTCGGACACCGCGCCGGTGGCGGCGAGGGTGGTGAAGCCGGTGTTGGCGAAGATCAGCAGCATCGGCAGGAGGAGGACGCTGATGACGGTCGCCAGGTGCGGCGGGTTCTCGTGCGCGACCTCCCCGTCGGACATGATGTCGTCCGGGACGGGGATCTCCCAGCGCTTGCCCGCCCACACGCCGAACAGGTAGCTGGCCAGATACCAGGTGGGGATGGCCAGGATGGCGCCGACGAGCAGGGTCAGGCCCATGTCGGCGCCGATCTCGACGGCGGCGGTGACCGGACCGGGGTGCGGCGGGACGAACGCGTGCATCACCGCGAACGCGCCCGCGGTGGGCAGGGCGTAGAGCAGCACGGAGCCGCCCACGCGGCGGGCGACGCTGAAGACGATCGGCAGCATCACGACGAGGCCGACGTCGAAGAAGATCGGGAAGCCGAACAGCAGCGAGGCCACACCCAGTGCCAGCGGCGCGCGCTTCTCGCCGAACAGCTTGATGAGGGCGCCGGCCAGGACGGCCGCTCCGCCGGTGATCTCCAGCAGACGGCCGATCATCACGCCGAGGCCGACCAGGAGGGCGACGCCGGCGAGCGTTCCGCCGAAACCGTCCAGGAGGGTGGGCACCACCCCGGCGACCGGGATACCGGCGGCGAGGGCGGTGATCACGCTGACCAGGACCAGCGCGATGAAGGCGTGCAGTTTGAAGCGGATGATCAGGAACAGCAGGAGCGCGATGGCGCCCGCCGCGATCCCGAGGAGGGGACCCGTGCCGTAGACGGGTTCGAAGTTCTCCACGACGGAGCCTTCCAGTGGGCGGGGTTGGACGTGGCGGACACCGGGTACCGCCGTGACCTGCTCTTGAACCAGGCTCCGAGAATGGTAATACCATTTGTGAGGTCATGTGAACGCCCCGGTGAGGTTCTGTGATGGAGACGCAGGTCACAGGCCTGAAATCGGTGCTCGCGGGTCGCGCCGGCCGGAACCGGCCTTGCCCACGGCGCGGAAACGGCGCTCCCCGCCCCATAGGGCGAGCGCGTGCCTGCGACCACGGAGCTTCAACGACTGGACGACCGGATCCGACGCCAAGGGATCATCATCCTCAGCGTCTTCGCCTTCATCTGGGCGGTGGCGGGCCGGGGGAACCTGAGTCAGGCCCCGATCGCGGCCATGACCGTGTCCGCCGCCGTCGTCCTGTGGGCGAGCGCGGTCCACATCGCCGTCCGCAACCGACCGGTCGGCCGCATCCCTCATCGTCTTCGCGACCATGACCGGCCCTCACCGCTGCGACCTCCGGGTTCATCCCCCGTGACCATCCGGACAAGCCACCACCCGAACCACCAGACCGGTATTTTCACGGCACTAACGAATAAAACCGAAAGCGAGCGCAGCAGACACCAGAGCCCCGGTATCCGTAAATTGACACCCTGCCCTCCCAGACTTCAACCTCTTGCCATGAACGCAGAGCTCCGTACCTCCCTGCACCTCGCTGTTTACGACCAGATGGCCGACTGGCAGTACGGCCACGCGGTCGCACACGTGCGTTCGGGGTTGGGTCCGCTCGGGCTCGGGAGCCGCGAAATCGTCACCGTGGGCCTGACCGGAGCGCCCGTGACCACCGCCGGTGGCCTCGCCCTCCTGCCCGACCTCACGTTGCCGCAGCTCATGCCCTCGGCGAGCGCGATGCTGGTGCTCCCCGGATCGGAAGCCTGGGACCACTCCCCCGAGGTCATGGCCCCCTTGGCCTCCGCCGCCGGCATCTTCCTGGACGCCGGGGTTCCGGTCGGGGCGATCGGATCGGCCACGGTCGGCCTCGCACGCGAGGGCCTTCTCGACCACCGGGACCACACCGGGGTGTGCCGGGAGGACCTCGTCACGACCACCGGTTACGCGGGCGGTCACCGCTACCTGGCCCGGTTGGCCGTCACCGACGGGGACCTGGTCACCGCCGCCGCGACGGCACCGGTCGAGTTCACCCGCGAGATCCTGGCCCGGCTGGACGGCCACGGACCCCGAACCCTGGACTCCTGGTACCGCCGCTACGCGCTGCACGACGGCGACGCCCCCCTGAGCCTGGCGGACGAGGGCTGACCCACACCGGGCGGGCAGGCCACCGCGACGAGGCGCCGAGTATCGTCATGGCCATACCCACCTCAGCCACCCCGGGGGAGACCCTCATGATCGACCTGCGTTCGGACACCCTCACCCGTCCCACGAAGGAGATGCGCCTGGCCATGGCCGGGGCGGAGGTCGGCGACGACGTGTGGGGCGAGGACCCCACCGTGCGTGAGCTGGAGGAAGAGACGGCCGCCCTGCTCGGCAAGGAGGCCGCCCTCTACGTCGCCTCCGGTCACATGGCCAACCAACTGGGCCTGTGGGTGTCCAGCCGCAGCGGCGAGGAGGTGTGGGCGCACGAGGACCACCACCTCATCGGCGACGAACAGGGCGCCGCGATCGTACTCTCCCGGGTCCTGCCGAAGCTGTACTCGGGTGACCCGTTCCCCGCGCGGGAACTGCTGGAGGGGTGGCTCACCGGGCTGGGCGAGATGCATCGCGCGGACCTCGCCCTGCTGTGGTTGGAGAACACCTTCTCCGGTCGGGTGGTGCCGTTGGCGGAGCAGCGGCGGATCACCGGGTTCGCGCACGCCCACGGGTTGAAGGCGCACCTGGACGGGGCGCGGTTGTGGAACGCCGCCGCCCACCTGGAGGTGGAGCCGGCCGAGGTCGCCGAGGGCTTCGACACGGTGTCGGTGTGCTTCTCCAAGGGCCTGGGTGCCCCGGTGGGTTCGGCGGTGGCCGGCGACGCGGACACGATCCGGCGGGCCCGGCGCGGCCGCAAGCTGCTCGGCGGCGGTATGCGTCAGGTCGGCATCATCGCGGCGGGCGCCCTGTACGCGCTGCGCCACCACCGCGAACGCATGCCGGAGGACCACGAGCGGGCCGCTCGCCTGGCCGAACTCCTGAACGACCTGCCCGGTCTGGACGCGGTGGCGCAGACCAACATGGTGCTGGTGACCACCCCCGAAGGCGAGGCCGGTCGGTACATCGAGGCGTTCGCCGCGCAGGGGGTGCGTACGTTGGGCGGCGGTGACCGGGTCCGGATGGTCGTGAGCCTGGAGATCACCGACAGCGACATCGAGGACGCGGCGAAGGCGATCGCGAAGGCCGTCGCCGAACTCTGACCGGATCCGGCCGCAGGTCAGCGGGGTGGGGCCCTCGGTACACTGGCCCGACTCCGCCGCGACCCCGGGGCCGGCAGGTGTCGAGCGTCACATCGCGTAGTAGCATCTGGCGTATGACATTGTCGTACTAGAGAGTGGTAGCACCGCAATGCCGGGAAGAATCCAGTCCATCGAACGCGCCGCCGCGATCCTTCGGCTCCTGGCCAGTGGCGCCCGGGGACTGAGCCTGGCGGAGATCTCCCGTTCCCTCCAACTGCCCAAGGGAACGGCCCTGGGCATCCTTCGCACCCTGCAACACGTGGGATTCGTGGAACAGGACCCCGAGTCGAGCCGCTACCGCCTCGGCGGGGGCATGCTCAGCCTGGGCACCCGCTACCTGGACGGCAACGAACTGCGGACCCGGGCTCTGAACTGGGCGGACACCCTCGCCTCCCGAAGCGGGGAGAGCGTGCGCATCGGCACCCTGCACAAGCACCAGGTACTGGTGGTGCACCACGTCTTCCGCCCCGACTCCTCCCGCCAGACCCTGGACGTGGGCACATTGTTGCCGTTGCACGCGACGGCCGTCGGCAAGGTCCTCATGGCCTTCGACCCCCTGGCGGTCCCGGAGGAGGTGGCCGCGGTGGAGACCGACTCGCCCGTGGAACTCACCGCCTTCACCCGCCACACGGTCACCACCATGGCCGACCTGGAGGCAGGGCTGGACGAGATCCGGGAACAGGGCTGGGGCTGGGAGGCGGAGGAACTCGTCGACGGCGAGGTGTCCATAGCCGCGCCCATCCGTGATCGGCGCGGAGTGACCGTCGGCGCGATCGGAATCCGCGGCGCGGTCGAGCGTCTGCGCGACGAGGCCGGCAGGCCCGACATGGAGCAGGTCTCCTACATCCGCGACGCTGCCCGCGCGATCTCCCGCGACCTGGGCGTGACCCCGTACTGAGGCCCGCCACGAGCGCGCTTCCGACCCCGGTCGCACGAACACCACTCGCCCGCTTTTCCGGAGTGGTGCTCTTCTGGTGTCCGCCTTCGCCTGAGATGGTGGGGTCCAGGGTCTGTGACTCACGCGACACGATTGCGTCACGCGCCCTTGACATGGGAAGGAAACACAGTCGAAACTAACGCCTAATCATACGTCATTGTCGTACGCCATGCGGGAATGACCGCTGAAACGCACGTTCCGACCCCCCGTCCCCATCCACGTCCATCTGAAGGCGAGACCGATGAGCCAGCAGTACATCGCCGCGATCGACCAGGGCACCACGTCGAGCCGCTGCATCCTCTTCGACCAGGACGGGCGCATCGTCTCGGTCGATCAACGTGAGCACCGCCAGATCTTCCCCAAGCCGGGTTGGGTGGAACACGACGCCCTGGAGATCTGGACCAACGTCGAGGCCGTCGTCCAGAAGTCGCTGGAAAAGAGCGACATCTCCCCCGACGAGATCGCCGCCATCGGCATCACCAACCAGCGCGAGACCACGCTGATCTGGGACAAAGAGACCGGCGAGCCGGTCTACAACGCGATCGTCTGGCAGGACACCCGTACCGACGACCTCGCTCGCGAGCTCGGCGGTGAGGAGGGCCAGGACCGCTTCCGCCCCAAGTGCGGTCTGCCGCTGGCCACCTACTTCTCCGGCCCCAAGATCCGCTGGCTGCTCGACAACGTCGAGGGGGTCCGCGAGCGCGCCGACCGCGGTGAACTGCTGTTCGGCACCATGGACACCTGGCTGATCTGGAAGCTGACCGGCAAGCACATCACCGACGTCACCAACGCCAGCCGCACCATGTTGATGAACCTGGAGACGCTGGCCTGGGACGAGGAGATCCTGGCCGCCATGGACATCCCGGCGAGCCTGCTCCCGCAGATCCGCTCCTCCTCCGAGGTCTACGGCGAGTCCAACGGCTACCTGGCCGGCACGCCGGTCGCCTCCTCGCTCGGCGATCAGCACGCCGCGTTGTTCGGCCAGACCTGCTTCGACCCGGGTGACGTCAAGGGCACCTACGGCACCGGCACGTTCCTGGTCATGAACACCGGCACCGAGCCCATCAAATCCGAGAACGGCCTGCTCACCACGCTGGGTTACAAGATCGGGGACGCCCCCGCGGTCTACGCCCTGGAGGGCTCCGTAGCGGTCACCGGTTCGCTGGTGCAGTGGCTGCGCGACAACCTCGGCCTCATCACCTCCGCCCCGGAGATCGAGACCCTGGCCCGCACCGTGGACGACAACGGCGGCTGCTACATCGTTCCGGCCTTCTCCGGCCTGTTCGCCCCGCACTGGCGCAGCGACGCCCGCGGTGTCATCGCCGGCCTGACCGGTTACGTGAACAAGGGTCACATCGCGCGCGCCGTCCTGGAGGCCTCGGCCTGGCAGACCCGCGAGGTCGTCGACGCCATGAACGCCGACTCCCGGATCGACCTGACCACCCTGAAGGTCGACGGTGGCATGACCGCGGACAACCTGCTGATGCAGATCCTGTCCGACGTCCTGGACGCCGAGGTGGTCCGCCCGATGGTCGCCGAGACCACGTGTTTGGGCGCCGCCTACGCGGCCGGTCTGGCCGTGGGCTACTGGCCCGACATCGAGACCCTGCGCGCCAACTGGCACAAGGCCGCCGAGTGGAGCCCGAAGATGGAGCCGGCTGTCCGCGAGCGCGAGTACCACAACTGGAACAAGGCCGTTCGGCGCACCCTGGACTGGGTGGAGCACGAAGACGTCAAGTGACGGGGGCGGACGTCCGGCGTCCGATCCACGTGCATGACCGCGCCCCAGGGGCCTAGCGCGAACTGGAACCCCTGGGGCGCGGATCGGGGACACCGAACTGGTGCCCCTACCCATCCAACCGTGACGGGTGTGTCCGATTATGCCCGTGTCGACGAGGCTCCGCCCAGGAGCCCGCCGCATCGGCGGACGTCACCCGTGACCCGGCTGCCCCCCCAGGGGCGGAGATCCCCATGGTCTATCTCGCAGAATTCATCGGAACCGCGATCCTCACCCTTTTGGGCTGTGGTGTCGTCGCGGGTGTATCCCTGGCCCGGTCCAAGGCCCTGAACGGCGGCTGGATCGTCGTGACGCTCGGCTGGGGCATGGCGGTCGCCATGGCCGTCTACGTCGTCGGCACCACCAGCGGCGCGCACATCAACCCGGCGGTCACGCTGGGCCTGGCCGGTATCGGCGACTTCGAGTGGGCGCTGGTGCCCGGTTACATCGCCGCGCAGGTGGCCGGCGGTTTCGTCGGCGCCGTCCTGGTGTACCTGGTCTACCTCCCGCACTGGGAGCACACCGAGGACCAGGCCACCAAGCTGGGCGTGTTCTCCACAGCCCCGGCGGTGCGCAAGCCGCTCCTCAACATGGTCACGGAGATCATCGGCACCGCCCTGCTGCTCCTGGGAATCCTCGGTATCGGCGCCAACGCCGACGCGGTGTCGTCGGACGGCGGTGTCCAACTGTCCGATCTGTTCGCCAACGGTCTGGCCCCGCTGATGGTGGGTCTGTTGGTGCTGGCGATCGGCCTGTCCCTCGGCGGCCCCACCGGTTACGCCATCAACCCGGCCCGTGACCTGGGCCCGCGTATCGCGCACGCCCTGCTGCCCATCGCCGGCAAGGGCCCCTCCGACTGGGGGTACTCCTGGGTCCCGATCGTCGGTCCCCTCATCGGCGGTGTGATCGGTGCCTGGATCTGGAAGCTGACCGGATTCGGCGGCTGATCCCGGGGAACCGCGGCCGAAACGCCGTGGGGGCGTCCGACCTCGATCGGGCGCCCCGTCCTCATCAGTCCAGGTGTACGTCGCGCAGGTGGTCCAGGGTCTCCGCCGGGCGAAGGGCCACCAGGCGCAGGTGGTCCATCAGGTTCTGGTAGCGGGCCACCTCGTCCGGCTCCTCCAGGTAGATGCCGTCGGTGACGGTCTCCAGGAACACGACCGTGGGGTCGATGGGATCGGGGAACTCCAGCACCACGCACGAGCCACCGCTTCCGGGGTTGAGCCGGTCCGCACGCGTCATCTGCACGGTGACGTTGGGGCGCCGCGCCATCTCCAGGAGGTGCTCGACCTGGGCGCGCTTGGTCCGCGGGTGGTCCTTCAGGCGCAGCAGGGAGCCCTCGTCGAAGATCGCGCACAGCCGGGGAGGATCCTGGTCCTCCAGGATGCGCTGACGGGTCATGCGGGCGTCGATGGCCCTCCGGATCTCCTGGGGGCCGGCCAGACAGGCCTGGGCGTTGATCTTCATGTACTCGGGCACCTGGAGGAGCCCGGGGATCATGATGGGCTGCCAGGTGGTGATCGCGCTCGCCTCGGTCTCGAAGCCGACGAAGCGCGCGGCGAGGACGTCGCGGTAGCGGGTCCACCAGCCGCGTTCCAGGGACTGGCGGCACAGGTCGAGAATCTCGTCGAACTCGCGCCCGGGACGGACCTCGCAGGCCTCCAGGACCGCCTTGACCTCGGCGACCGTGGGCCTCTTCTTCACCCCCGACTCGATGTTGGAGTAGGTGGACTTGGACAGACCGGCGTCGGCGGCGACCTCTTCGCCGGTCTTGCGCGCGGCGAGCCGGATCCGGCGGAGCTCGGCGGACAGGCGGCGTCGCCGGATGGTTGGAGAGTACCTAGTGGCCATGATGGGGCTCATCGTAGAACCGGGAACGCCCGCCCTGTAGGGCAATCCGGGGAACCCGGAATCCAGGCCCTGATTCCGTTCCGGAAACCGGGATGTCGTCTTTCGAGAGGCTGGATTCCAGATCTCGGCCCCTCGACGGCTCCACAGACCCGCAGTGTGCGACAATGCCGCATACCGTGTACCACTGGCGACACCCTCACTCCACCGTGTCACTGCAGTCACTGGTGCAACATCCCCCAGCACCGCCGAGAAGGCGGAATTCAGAACCAGGGGCGGCCAACCTTGGGCATCGTTCGGCATTGTCGTATTATTCAGTCGACACCAGCCTGAAACGCGGAGTCCGTTCAGGTACGTGCACCAGCCACCCCTCCCCAACGGACGGAGCACCAGCCATGAAGGCCGACACCCACCGCGCCACACCCGCGTACCGGGCCCACACCCGCGAGGAACTCACCCGCGGCACCTTCGACCTCCT
>NZ_DYZD01000396.1 GCF_020741345.1 Nocardiopsis listeri | reverse complement strand
GTCCGCGCGTGGTGGAGTTCAACGCCCGCTTCGGCGACCCGGAGACCCAGGTCGTGCTGGACCGGCTGGCCACTCCGATCGGCGCGGTCCTGCAGGCCACCGACACCGGCGGGCTGGGTTCGATCGGTTCTTTGCAATGGAAGTCGGGCGCGGCGGTCTCCGTCGTGGTCGCCGCCGAGAGCTACCCGGGCGACCCGGTCAAGGGCGACCTCATCGGTGGTCTGGCCGCCGCCAACGCCTTGGAGGGCGCCTACGTGTTGCACGCGGGGACCGCCTGGGACGGCGTGCGCGACATCAAGTCCAACGGTGGCCGGGTGCTGAACGTGGTGGGCACCGGCACGGACCTGCGTCAGGCCCGTGAGCGCGCCTACGAGGCGGCGAGCCGGATCGAACTGCGCGGCTCCTTCTACCGCTCCGACATCGCCGAACGCGCCGCCGCCGAACTCTGAAGTTCCGGGTCCCGTGCGGCGGGAGAACGTGACGGGCCCTCGGCGGTCGCCCAGGGCCCGTCTTCGCAGGACGCCGAGAGGCGATACACCCTGAGAGGGGCCATGAGCGGTTTCGTCACCGTGCCCGAGCCGGTCCGAGTGCCGGGCCTGACCCATCTGCACACCGGCAAGGTACGCGACCTGTACGCGAACGCGTCCGGGGAACTGGTCATGGTGGCCAGTGACCGGGTGTCGGCCTTCGACTGGGTCCTGCCCACCGAGATCCCCGGCAAGGGGAGACTGCTCACGCAGCTGTCCCTGTGGTGGTTCGAGCGACTCGACGACCTGGTCCCGAACCACGTCGTCTCCGACTCGCCGCCCGAGGGCGCCCCGGCGGACTGGGCCGGACGCACGCTCGTCTGCCGCCGGTTGGAGATGGTGCCGGTGGAGTGCGTGGCCCGCGGTTACCTCGCGGGGTCCGGACTCGCCGAGTACCGGAAGGACCGCACGGTGTGCGGGGTACCGCTTCCCGAGGGTCTGACCGACGGCTCGGAGCTGCCCGAGCCGATCTTCACCCCCGCCACCAAGGCCGACGTCGGCGACCATGACGAGAACGTGTCGTTCGATGTCGTGGCGCGGGCCCACGGCGAGAAGCTCGCCTCCGAGCTGCGCGACCTCACGCTCAGGGTGTACGCGCGCGGCCGTGACATCGCGCGCGAGCGCGGGGTCGTCCTCGCCGACACCAAGTTCGAGTTCGGGCGGACCGACACCGGTGACCTGGTCCTGGGCGACGAGGTGTTCACCCCGGACTCCTCGCGCTACTGGCCCGCCGACGAGTGGCGTCCGGGCCGGCCGCAGGCCTCCTTCGACAAGCAGGTGCTGCGCGACTGGTTGACCTCCCCCGCCTCCGGGTGGGATCGTGCCGCGGACACACCACCACCGGGACTTCCGGACGACGTGGTGGAACGCACTCTGTCCCGTTACATGGAGATCTACGAGCGGTTGACCGGCACGGAATCGCGCGTGTGACCCGAAACGCGGGGGTGATTCGGCCCACGCAGGCGCCGATCGAGGTCCCGGAGCACGTATGGTGGATCGAGTCGTGCGCGACGTCGAGGTAAACGGCGTGCCATACGTACGACCCCTGGTCTCTCCCTCAGGCGTACCGCCTCTTTGAGCGTTTGGTGGGACTCTATCCGTGATCTGCGGGTATACCACGTTCTGGACCGGTGCCCGCCGACCCTTGCTATAGAGTCATCGCGAACCCACCGGTTCACTGGCCGCGCAGGTCACGCGCAAGTTGGTCGCAACGTTCCAGGGGAAACCCGCGTCTAAACCCGCATAGGCGAACCCGACGAGGGTGACCTTTTTTCACATCTGCCTCACGAAGGAGCACATGAGCATGGGCCAGGAGGTTCGTTACCGCGTCCGCGGCGGACGCCCCCTCAGCGGAACGGCGTTCATCCAAGGCGCGAAGAACGCCGTCCTGCCGATGATCGGGGCCGCCCTGTTGGCGTCCAAAGGACGTACCGTTCTGAGGAACGTCCCCGTCATCGAGGATGTGTACCGCGCGCTCGAACTCGCCGAACACGTGGGCGCCAAGGTCGCGTTCCACGAGGCCGAGCGCACCGTCGTGATCGACGCGTCCGGACTCAATGACCCCGAGAAGGCGGTCCTGCCCGCCGAGATCGCGGCCCGCTTCCGTGGCTCCGTGCTCTTCGTTCCGGCCCTGATGCACCGCACCGGCAGTGCGCGCATCGAGGGCGTCGGCGGTTGCAACCTCGGCAGCCGCAACCTGGACTTCCACTACCGCGGCTTCGCCCGTCTGGGCGCCGAGGTCACCGAGGACCTCGAGCGCAACCACATCAACGTGGAGGCGAGCAAGCTCCGCGGCGGCCGGCTGTACCTGGACACCCCGTCCCACACCGGCACCGAGAACCTCATCATGGCCGCCGTGCTGGCTCCCGGCACGACCGTGATCGAGCACGCGGCCCTGGAGCCCGAGGTCCTGGACGTCATCGACTTCCTCACCGCCATGGGCGCGAAGATCACCGGTGGCGGCACCGGCCTGATCACCGTCGAGGGCGTCAAGGAGCTCACCGCCGTCGAGCACAGCATCATGGCCGACCGCATCGACGCCGGTGTGTTCGCGATGACCGTCGCCGCCACCGGTGGCGAGGTCAGCCTGGTGGGCGCCAACCTGGACCACCTGGGTGTGGCCCGTTGGAAGCTCGAGCAGATGGGCGTGGGCTTCTCCCAGGAGGGAGCGGTCCTGCACGTCCAGAGGGACCCGTCCGTGCCGCTGCGCCCGATCAACGCGGTGACCTCGCCGTTCCCGGGCTTCGCGACGGACCTCCAGTCGCCGCTCATGGCCCTGGCCACCCTGGCCGAGGGCGAGAGCTACATCCACGAGGCCATCTACGACGGTCGCTTCGCCCTGGCGGACGAGCTCAACAAGATGGGCGCCAAGATCGAGGTCGAGGGCACCCGCGCCATCGTGCACGGTTCCACGAACCTGCGCGGCGCCGAGGTGATCGCCCACGACCTGCGGACCGGTGCCGCCCTGGTCCTCGCCGGACTGGTCGCCGAAGGTGAGACAATCGTTGCGCCTGGTTATCTGGTGGACCGCGGTCACTCTCAGTTCGCGCAGCGACTCGCCGCGCTAGGCGGAGACGTGGAGCGCGTCACCGGCTCGTAAAGAGTCGTTCGCGCAGTTCAAGCCGGGGTGGGGGGCTTCCCTCCACCCGGGCTTTCGGCGTTGATATGGAAAACGATCTTCTTTGGCCCCGCACAATGGGTACGATCTCGGCAATCATGCCGTGACAGAGATCGGGTCGGGAAACCAGTGGGCGCACATAGTGAAGAGCGTGGAATGGTAGCGGGGAGCAACCCGAGGTGAGTGCCCAGCGTACTGGCGATTTGACGATCGGCGTCATAGGGCCCCATGAGGTGGTCGAACGGGTCATGCTCATGGGTCCTGGGTCAACAGGACCCCTCAACGCCAGACTCATCGCCGCCGCGTATCGAGATGAGCAAGAGGCGACGGACAAGGTCGTCAGGCTGGGGTCGGCGATCGATGCCTATCTGTTCGCCAGCCCCGTCCCCTACGAGTTCGCGAGGAAGGCGGGCGTGTTGACCATGCCCGCGACCTTCGTGCCACTCGGTGGGGCGAGCCTGCACGAGGCCTTGCTCCGAGCGACCTTGGACGACCGCTTCGACCCGACCAGAGCGAGTCTGGACGTGCTCAGCCGGGCCGACGTGGTGGAGGCCTACTCCGAGGTCGACCTGCCCGTGGACGGGATCCACGTGCACGAAGAACTGACCAACACCGCCCAACTCACCTCGTTCCACGAGGGGCTTTGGCGACGTAAGGCCACCCGGATGGCGATCACCTGCGTACGCGGGGTCGCCGAACGCCTGGAGGCCATCGGAGTGCCGGTGATCCGACTGCGTCCCACCAACGCCGGGGTGCGCAGCGCGCTGCAGACCGCCGGGTTGTTGGGCGCCCACCACCGTTTGGAGGAGGCCCAGCTGGGTGTCGTCGTGGTCGACGTGCCGACCCTGCGCGACTCCTCTCGACGGTCCACGCCTCGTTACTGGCGTGAGGAACTGCGACTCTCCCTGCACCGACTGCTGCTGCAGGAGGCGCACCGCATCAACGCGACCGCCCACCGTCTGGACGACCACTCGTTCATGATCACGGCCACCCGTGGCTCTTTGGTCACCGCGACCGAGGGGTTCCGGCAGCCGCCGTTCGTCGAACGGATCAAGGCGGAGTTGGGCATCGCGATCGAGGTGGGCATCGGCATGGGCCGCACCACCCAGGACGCGGAGTCGCACGCACGCGCGGCCCTCAACCGCGCCCAGGCCTCCCGGCAGAGCTTCGCGGTGGACCGCGAGGGACGATCCCTGGTCCCGGCCCAGCGCGCCCCCGCACGGCACTCCTCCGAGCCCCTGCGCACCAAGGGTCGCGAGACCCTCGTGCGTCTGTCGGAGAAGATCGCCGAGGAGGACGGCCCCCTGGTCGTCGACGCGGAGAACGCCGGGCGGATGCTCGGGGTCACCTCCCGGACCGCGCGCCGGTTGCTGCGCACCCTGGTGGAGGAGGGCCTGGCCTGGCCCCTGCCGCCGAACCGCACCCTGCAGCCCGGCCGTCCGCGTCAGCTCTACCGGCTGATCGTGGAGAAGCTGGACAAGGACGCGGCCGGCAAGTAGCCGCGCGTGCGTTCGCACGTACCGCCAACGGGGGCGGGTTCCCTTTCGGGAGCCCGCCCCCGTTGACTCATGCCCTGGTCCGGAGGGTTCAGCGACGCTTGGCGTAGGTGGTGGCGACCGCCAGGAACGTGTCGTTCTCCTCGGGCGTGCCGATGCTGACGCGAACGCCCTCACCGTCGAAGGGCCGCACCGAGACCCCGACCTCGGCGCAGGCCGCGGCGAAGTCCAGGGTGTCCTGCCCCGCACGCAGCCACACGAAGTTGGCCTCTGTGGGGGGCACCGTCCACCCGGAGGCCAGCAGGGCCTCACGGACGCGCTCACGCTCCTTGACGGTGGTCGCAACGCGCTCCAGGAGCTCGTCCTCCGCGTCCAGGGAGGCGATGCCCGCGGCCTGGGCCAGGTGGTTGACCGCGAAGGGCACGAGCGTCTTCTGCACCGCCGCGGTCACGTGGGGGTGAGCGACGAGGAACCCGAGTCGGACCGCCGCCAGACCGTAGGCCTTGGAGAAGGTCCGCAGCACGGCGACGTTCGGCCGGTCGGCGTACAGGGCGACGCCGTCAGGCGTCTGGGCGTCGCGCACGTACTCGCGGTAGGCCTCGTCCAGGACGACGAGGACGTGGTCGGGAACGCGGTCGAGGAAGTCGACGAGCTCCCGTTCCCGGACCGTGGTGCCGGTCGGGTTGTTCGGGTTGCACACCAGCACCATGCGGGTGTCGTCGGTGATCGCGTCGAGCAGGGCCTCGAGGTCGTGGGTCTCGTCCTTGAGCGGCACCTGGACCGACTCGGCCCCGGACAGCCCCACCAGCAACGGATAGGCCTCGAAGGAACGCCAGGCGTAGACGATCTCCGCGCCCGGTTCGCCGACGGTCGCCAGGAGCTGCTGGAGCAGACCGACGGAACCGGCGCCGAGGGTGACGTGTTCTTCGGGCACGCCCAGGTGGGCGGCGAGTCGTGTGACGAGTTCGGTCGAGCCCGGATCCGGGTAGCGGTTCAGGTCCGCGGCGGCCCGGGCGATGGCCTCACGAACGGACGGGAGCGGCCCGTAGGGGCTCTCGTTGGAGGACAGCTTCATGGAGCGCCCGTCGGGACCGACGACCTTTCGGCCGGGTTTGTAGGCGGGAATGGACTCCAGTACCGCCCGCAGATATGGCGATTTCGACTCCGACACCATTGTCCTTCCTCAATACTTTGTGCTAACCCCGGGACACTCTCGGCGATGAGATGTCCGGGTTGGTCACCGCTCCAAGCGGAAATATCGCACAAACCAGGAGAAACCACCATGCGTTTGCGTCAATTCACCCGCACGGCCGTGGCCGTTTCGGGGGTGGTCCTCCTGGCCGCCTGCGGCGGTCAGGAACAGGAACAGGGCGACGACCCCAACGCGGAGGCCTCTGCGGCACTGCACGAGGCCCAGCCGGTGAACGTCCGGGACGCGACCCTGCTGTCCGAGAGCAGCGAGAGCGGCACCTATTCCGAGCTTGTCACAGTGCAGTACTCCGAGGAGGTGAGGGCCTCCACCGAGCTGGACAAACCCGAGTGCCTGGACGCCGCGAACCGCTGGGGCGACCTGGACTCGGTACGCGACGCGCCCGCGTCCGTGGCCGCCTACGAGTGGGAGCAGGGCTCGGTCTCGCACATCCTCGTCGAACTCGACGAGGAGTCCGCCACCGAGGCACTGGGAACCCGGCCTCCGGAGAGCTGCTCGGAGTACACCGCCACCTATGAGGACGGCAGCAGCTCCGAATACGGGGTCAGCGACCTCGAACTCCCCCGGTTCGGTGACGAGTCCCGTTCCTTCGCCATTCAGGTCACCGACGATGGCGGAGAGAACAACATGTACACCGTGATGTACCGCAACGGCGCGTTGCTCGGCACCACGTCGATCATGGGGCCGGGCGACCCCGAGGAGTACGAGCAGATGCTCGTGGACTTCACCGAGGCCGCCGTCGAACGTCAAGAACAGATGCTCGGCTGACCGGTACCGAGACTCGAAGTCCGGTCAGACCTGGATCCGCTCCCCCTCCGGGTCGCCGGGCATCCCTCGCCCGGCCTCACCCGGAGGCTCCTTGGCCAACGTGTCCGGTCTGGCCACACCACGCCCCTCGACCTCGTCCCTCCTGGCCGCCTGACGCGGCCGGGGCAGCCTGCGAGGCGGCCCCTGGAGGTCGAGGGTGGTGACGGCTCCGAAGGTGGCGAGCACCGCACCGCTCTCGCGGTCCACGAGGGCCGCGCGCAC
Organism: Nocardiopsis listeri; assembly: GCF_020741345.1. Lineage (GTDB taxonomy): Bacteria > Actinomycetota > Actinomycetes > Streptosporangiales > Streptosporangiaceae > Nocardiopsis > Nocardiopsis listeri_A. Next base: position 704 of record NZ_DYZD01000396.1, on the reverse strand, counting down.
CCCGGTCCGGCGCGGCCCACCGACGCGCACCGCGTAGACCACGTCCACCCGTTGGCCGTGGCGCGTCCCGTCGTAGCGCATGAAGCGCCAGCAGCCGTGCCGCCAGGTGTCCTCTGGTTCGGTGGAGAGCATCACCTTGGCGTTGGTCCGCCAGACGTCGCTGCGACGCAACCGGCGCAGGCTTCGACGCGGGGAGTGCTCCCGCAGGGCGCACGAGTCACTGCCGAGCGTCCGGCCGAGGGCCTCGCGCAGTTCCGGGCTGAGAGCCGCGAGCAGGAGCAGTTCCACCCCGAGCACGGCGCCGTGGGTCAGGGTGGGCGTGGCCGCCACGTCCCAGCCGTTCGGCGCCAGGCCGACGGTGGCGACGGCCGCCACCGCGAGCAAGGACGCGCGGGTGAGCGTGCGCCACCCGATCGGTTCGCGGCTCAGACCGCCGAAACAGCCGCACCCCGCCTCCGGGTCACGCCTTCGCACCACCGACAGGACACCGACGGAAACGGCGAAGAGCAGCACCGCGAGCACCCGCGCCACCTCGCCGAGCGGTCCGGTCAGGGTCAGCAACGCCACCGCCAGGACCACCTCCAACAGACAGGTGAGAACCGTGACGGGACGGCGCCACCTCTGCGGCACCAACACGGCGACGCCTGTGCCCTCCGAACGCGGGGCGGCCTTGGCCACCGCGCCCATCAGCAGCAGCGCCGCCA
>NZ_DYZD01000395.1 GCF_020741345.1 Nocardiopsis listeri | reverse complement strand
AGGGTGTTGTACCCCCAGTAGTTGGTCAGGCCGCGCGCCACCATGGCGTGCTCGGGCACGAAGTGGTGCACCGGCATGAGCTCGACCGCGGTCACCCCCAGGGAGGTGAGGTAGTCGATCATCGCCGGGTGCGCCAGCCCCGAGTAGGTGCCCCTCTGATGTTCGGGGATGCCCGGGTGGCGCATCGTCAGGCCGCGCACGTGCGTCTCGTAGATCACCGTCTGGTGGTACGGAGTGCGCGGACGCGACTCGTTGCCCCAGTCGAAGAACGGGCTGACCACCACGCACTTGGGTACGTACGGGGCGCTGTCGGCGGTGTTCTTTCGGTCGGGGTCGGCGAAGTGGTAGCTGAACAGCGACTCGTGCCAGGTGAGCTCGCCGTTGAGCGCCTTGGCGTAGGGGTCGGTGAGCAGTTTGTTCGGGTTGCAGCGCAGGCCGTGTTCGGGTGCGTAGGGTCCGTGGACCCGGTATCCGTACTGTTGGCCCGGGCCCACCCCGGGAAGGTACCCGTGCCAGACGAAGCCGTCGTATTCGGTCAGGGGTATGCGTGTTTCCACCCCCTCGTCATCGAACAGGCACAGTTCCACCTGTTCGGCCGCTTCTGAGAAGAGCGAGAAATTGGTGCCGGAGCCGTCGTAGGTCGCACCGAGCGGATAGGAACTACCTGGCCAGACTTCCACCATAGGCGTCGTCAGTCTCTTGTGGTCGGGGCCCGGAAGGGCGCTTTGGCGTTGCGCCTTCTTCCTTCCGCCAAGGCGACAAAAGTATGCCGAAACAGACCGATGTTCCTGCACCGGCCTGTTTCGGGGGTCTTCTTATGGTGATTTGTGCCGGATTTGTGAAGGCATTCGATAAAATGCCGGTGGCGGAGATTTCATCGACGCGGGCGGGCCCTTTCCAGGATCAGGCCGGTGTCCACGCCGCGGGGCAGGGTTCCGAACACGTGCCCCCACTCGCCGCCGAGCCGGGAGGCGGTGAACGCCTCGGCCACCGGGGTCGGCGCGTGCCGCAGCAACACCGACGCCTGCAGGGTCAGGGCCATCAGCTCGACCACGGAACGCGCCCGGTACTGCATCTCGTCCACGTCGCCCAGGGTCCGTTCCAAACGTTTGAGGGCGGCGTCGTAATGGTCGTCGGCGCCCGCGGCGGCGTTCAGTTCGGCCAGGAAGGCCTCCACCGACTCCGGCGACCTGGCCATCGCGCGCAGCACGTCCAACGCCGCCACGTTGCCCGACCCCTCCCAGATGGAGTTGAGGGGCGAGTCCCGGAACAGTCGGGGCATGCCCGATTCCTCCACGTACCCGTTACCGCCCAGGCACTCCAGTGCCTCGGCGGCGTGCGCGGGCTGACGCTTGGTGATCCAGAACTTGCCTACGGCCACGCCGAGTCGACGGAACGCGGTCTCGCCCTGGTCACCGCGCACGGAGCGATCGGCGGCCCCCGCCAGACGCGTCATGAGCGCAGTGGCCGCCTCCGACTCCAGCGCCAGATCGGCGAGCACGTTGCGCATCAGCGGCTGGTCCACCAGACGCTCACCGAACGCGCTGCGCGTCTCGGCGTGGTGCAGCGCCTGCACCAGCGCGGCGCGCATCCCCGACGCCGAGCCGATCACGCAGTCCAGACGGGTGCCGTTGACCATCTCGATGATGGTGGGCACCCCCCGCCCGGGCTCGCCCACCAGGTGCGCGACCGCGTCCTCGTACTCCAGCTCTGCGGAGGCGTTCGACCGGTTGCCCAGCTTGTCCTTCAACCGCTGGACGAACAGCTTGTTGCGGGTTCCGTCGGGCAGTACCCGCGGCACCAGGAAACAGGTCAGCCCCTCAGGTGCCTGGGCCAGGGTCAGGAACACGTCGCTCATCGGAGCGGAGGTGAACCACTTGTGTCCGGTGAGCAGGTAGTGGCCCTCGGAGGTGGGCACCGCGCGCGTGGTGTTGGCGCGCACGTCCGAACCGCCCTGTTTCTCGGTCATGGACATGCCCGCGATCAGACCGCTCTTGCCCAGCGGCGGGCGCAGGCCGAAATCGTAGGAACGGGCGGTGAGCAGCGGCTCGTACCGAGCGGCCAGCTCGGGGGAGTGGCGTAGCGCCGGCACCGCCGCGTAGGTCATCGAGATGGGGCACCCGTGCCCGCTCTCGGCCTGGGACCACAGGAAGAACTTGGCGGCGCGGGCCACGTGCGCGCCCGCGCGATCGTCCGCCCAGGGCGAGGCGTGCATGCCGTGCTCCACCGCCTGGTCCATCAGGACGTGGTAGGCGGGCTGGTAGTCGACCTCGTCCACCCGGTGGCCGTAGCGGTCGTGGGTACGCAGCACCGGGGCGTAGGTGTTGGCCGCTTCGCCCCAGGCTCGGACGCGCTCAGAGCCCGCGGCCGCACCGACCTCGCGCACTTCGGCCTCGGCCCAGCCCGCGCCCTCACGGCGCAGACCGTCCAAGAGGGCGGGGTCCTCGGCGGCGTTGTGATCGCCGAGCGGTGTGGCCTGGTTGAACACCTCGTGTGTGGCGGGCATACCGGATCCGTTCCTGGTTCGGGGGCGGGTGGCGGCTGGAGGGTGAGCCGCATCATATCCGCACGCCGACCCCGAACAGAATCGCGTTCGGTCTCCTCCGGGTCAGGGCCACAACAACCCACGGTGCCACCCCGTGCCCTCGCGTTCGTAGCGCAGCCGAGTGTGCCTGCGGTCCGGGTCGCCCTGCCAGAACTCGACCTCTCGCGGGCGCACCAGGTACAGGCCCCAGTCATCGGGCGCCAGGTCGGGGTCGGCCACCAACCGGGCACGACTCCGCTCGGCCTCGCGGTGGATCTCCGCCGTCTCGCTCAGTGGTTCGCTCTGGCGACCGTGCAGCCCGGCCACCCGCCCCTCCAACGGCCGGTTGCGGAAGTCGGCGGCGCGGGCCTCGGTGTCCGCGAGTTCGGCCCGGCCCCGGACCCGCACCTGGCGTCCCTGAGGTCCCCAGAAGAACAGCAGGGCCACGTTCGGATTCTCGGCCAGGTCACGTCCCTTGGCGGAGGTCGTGGTCGTGGCGAACCACCACCCCTCCTCGGTGAGGTCCTTCAGGATGAGGATCCGGGCGGAGGGCGATCCGTCGGCGTCGACGGTGGCCACCGTCATCGCGTGCGGTTCGGCCACCCCGGTGCCGACGGCCTCGGCGAACCAGTCCCGGAACAGCTCCAGCGGGTCCGCCGGCGCGGTCTGCGGATCGAAGGAGGCCAAGGGGCCGGCGAACACCGTCGACCCCCGCAACAGGTCCCGCATACTCTCGGCCATCTCGTGCTCCCCTTCGGGTCGGCGTCGATACGTCGAACCTATCGAGGCCGGCGAACGAGGTGGTGGCCCCGCGCGCCGGGTGCCCTCTCGTGGGACACCGCCCCGGTGACGGCGCCGACCATGGGATCCCGATACGATGCCGGACGCCGATCGGCACCCTACGCGAGCAGTGATCCCCTGACGGGACGACTCCCGTGCTGTCGCGGTGGACACGGGGCGAAAGGGGAACATGACCAGCGAGGAAACCGGTGGACGCACGGGGTGGCTCTTGGGCCTCCTGGGCAGTGTGGTGCTCACCCACACCGCACTCAACCTCGTTCGGCCGCTCATCTCCTATCGGACCATCGCCGTTGGCGGCGACGCTTTCGAGGTCGGGCTGGTCACCGCCGCCTACGCCCTGCTTCCCCTGGTCATGGCGGTCTCCGTGGGCCGCTTCACCGACCGCTCGGGTCGCATCGCCTGGCTCGCGGGTCTGGGATCGCTCATCCTGGCCGTGGGCGGTCTCTCCCTCGCCGTCTCCGGGGGGCTGTTCGGGCTGGCCCTGGCGAGCACCGTCGTGGGCGTGGGTCACCTGCTGTGCATGGTCGCGGCCCAGGCGCTCATCGCCCGCTACTCGAGCCCCGAACACCTGGACCGCGACTTCGGCTGGTTCACCGCCGCAGCGTCCCTGGGGCAGCTCGTCGGGCCACTGATCTCCGGCGCCATCCTCGACGACGCCTCGGGCCCCGCCCTGCTCTCGGCCACCTCCACCGCGCTGGTGGTCGCCGGGGTCGTGGCGTCCCTGGGCGTGCTGCCACTGCTGCCGCTGGCGCGCCTGCGCCCGCTCCGACGCACCGCCGAGCAGAAGGGCGCGCCCCCGGTGTCCACCCGGGACCTGCTGCGCCGTCGCCGCATGCCCTCCGCGCTGCTCACCAGCCTGGCGTTGCTGACGGCGGTGGACCTTCTCACCGCCTACCTGCCGCTCATCGCCGAGACCCGCGGCATCTCCCCGATGCTCGTCGGTGTGCTGCTGAGTCTGCGGGCGGGCTCCTCCCTGCTCTCCCGGCTGATCCTGCCGTGGATGCTCCACCGTTGGTCCCGCAAGACCCTCATCATCGCCAGCACGTCCGTGGCGGCCGCCGCGCTGACCCTGGTGGCGCTGCCCACGAGCGGTTTCGTCACCCTGGCGGTGGTCCTGGTGGTGGGCGGGTTCCTCCTCGGAGTGGGCCAACCCCTCACCATGGCCGAGGTCACCACGTTGGCCCCCGAAGGGGCCCGCGGCGCGGCCCTGGCGCTGCGCATCTGGGGCAACCGGATGGGACAGGTGGCGATCCCTGCCGCGGCGTCCGGCGTCGCCGGTCTGGTGGGAGCCCCCGGCGCCCTGCTGTTCTCGGCGCTGGTCCTGGCCACCGCGGCGGTCACCGCGAGATGACACCGAAAACGAAGAACGGGCGGCCCCGGGGAGCCGCCCGCTCGGTGCTCGCTCGGCCTCAGACCACCGCGTGCCGGGCGGACACCGTGGCGTCGTAGCGTTCCAACACGATCCGGGCGAGCTCGGGGGAGTCGCCCAGGGCCGGGGAGACCACGGTCGCGCCCGCCGCCATCGATCGGTCGTGGATCCGGTCGGCGAAGAACCCCGGTGCCAACAGGTAGGTGGCCACCGCCACCCGCCCGGCCCCGCGCCCTCGCACCGCCGTGACCGCCTCGTCGGGGGAGGGAGAGACGGCCGACGCGTAGGCGGTCACCACCTCACGCCACGGGCCGCGTTCACCCAGTTCCTCGGCCAGTCGCGCCACCACGGCGTTGGCCTCCGCGTCGCTGGACCCGGCCGAGCAGAGCACCAGCGCCGTGTCGGGGTCGGCGTGCGCGCCCACCTCGTTCAGACGCCGCTCCACCGCCGAGGACAACAGCGGGTGCGGCCCCAGGGTGTCGGCGTAGTGCACCCGCGACCACGGGCTGCGTTCGCGCGCCGTGGCCAGTACCTCGGGCAGGTCCACCTTGCTGTGGAAGGCCGCCGTCAACAGGGTCGGCAGTACCACCACCTCACCGGCCCCTCCCGCGGCCAGCTCGTCCAACGCGTCCTCGGCGCAGGGCGCCACGTGGTCCAGATAGGACAGTCGAACGTCCAGCTCCGGGCGCAGCGCGCGCACCCGGTCGAACAACGCCGACACCGCCTCGGCCGACCTCGGGTCCCGGCTCCCGTGGGCCACCGCGAGCAAGGGGATGGACGCGCCCCCTCGCTCCGCCCGCTCGTCGCCGCTCACGTGTGGATCCCGCACTCGGTCTTGCCGGTTCCTGCCCAGCGTCCGCTGCGGGGGTCCTCGCCCGGGGCGACCCTGCGGGTGCACGGCTCGCAGCCGATCGAGGGGTAGCCGTCGTACTGGAGTGGGTTCACCAGCACACCGTGTTCGGACATGTACGCGTCCACCTCCTCCTGGGTCCACCGCGCGATCGGGTTGACCTTGGTCATCCCTCGACGCTTGTCCCACTGCACGACCGGGGTGTCGCGGCGGGTCACCGAGTCCTCCCGGCGCAGGCCGGTCAACCACGCCGAGTAGGGCTCCAGGGCCCGCTGCAGGGGTTCCACCTTGCGCAGGTGGCAGCAGATGCCGGGGTCGCGGTTGTGCAGGCGCGGACCCAGGAACAGGTCCTGCTCGACCACCGACCGCTTCGGCTTCACGGTGATGAGGTTGATGTCGTAGACGGACTCCACCGCGTCACGGGTGCCGATGGTCTCGGCGAAGTGGTAGCCGGTGTCGAGGAAGATCACGTCGATCCCCGGCAACGACTTGGCGGCGAGGTCGACCATGAGGGCGTCGGCCATCGAGGAGGTCATGCACAGACGGTCGCCGAAGGTCGATCCGGCCCAGGAGATGATCTCCTGGGCGGTGGCCTTCTCCAGCTCACGCGCGGCGCGCTCGGCCAGTTCGGGACCTTCGGTGATGGTGGCGTTCATTCGTTCCCTTCCGTCGGTCTGGAGAGGGCGCCGTCCGCGGAGAACGACGCGGAGCGCAGACCCACGTACTTGACCCGGAACACCCGGGCGCAGGACAGGCAGGCCCAGGGGTAGCCCTCGCCCTTGACTGCGGCGCCCTCCTCGGGCACCAGGTCCTCGTCGCCGCAGTAGGGGCAGTAGTAAGGTGCGGCCCTTTCGGACACGGCGCACCTCCTCCTTCGGATCGGGCCCGGCCCCCTGGGAAGATCGGGGGCCGGGCGGGGCTCGTCGAGCCCGTACGTTCGTTACCGGGGCGGCGTCACTTGAGGTCCGCGTCGTCGGCGCGGGCCGCCCACGCCGCGAAGTTCTCGCCGTCCTCCCTCTGCGCCTGGAAGCGTCGCAACACCCGCTCGACGTAGTCCGGCAGGTCGTCCGCGGTGCTCTTCAGACCGCGGATCTTCTTGCCGAAGGCCTGGGTGAGCCCCATGCCGCCGCCCAGGTGGATCTGGTAGCCCTCCACCTGCTCGCCGCGCTCGTTCAGCATCAGCTGGCCCTTGAGACCGATGTCGGCGACCTGGATGCGCGCGCACGAGTTCGGGCAGCCGTTGACGTTGATGCTGATCGGCTCCTCGAAGTCCGGCAGGCGCTTCTCGAGTTCGTCGATCAGCGTGGCGGCACGGTCCTTGGTCTCCACGATCGCCAACTTGCAGAACTCGATGCCGGTGCAGGCCATCGTCTGGCGACGGAACACGCTCGGTCCGACCTCGTAGCCCTCGGACTCCAGGGAGGCGGTGATCGAGGCGACCCGCTCCTCCTCGACGTCGAGGATGATCATCTTCTGGTCGGGAGTGGTGCGCACCCGGTCCGAACCGTGCTCCTCCGCGATCTGGGCCACCCGCAGCAGCGAGGTGCCCGAGACCCTGCCGACCTTCGGCGCGAAGCCCACGTAGAACCGACCGTCGTTCTGGCGGTGCACGCCCACGTGGTCACGGCGCACGCCCGGGTCCAGGATCGGCTCGGGGCCGTCGGGGAGCTCGTAGCCGAGGTACTCCTTCTCCAGCACCTCTCGGAACCTCTCGGTGCCCCAGTCCTTGATCAGGAACTTGATCCGCGCGCGGGTGCGCAGTCGGCGGTACCCGTAGTCGCGGAAGATCCCGGCCACTCCGGCCCAGACCTCGCTGACCTGATCAGGGCGCACGAACGTGCCCAGACGCTTGGCGAACATCGGGTTGGTGGACAGGCCACCGCCGACGAACAGGTCGTAGCCCGCCTCGCCGGCCTCGTTGCGCACGCCCACGAACGCCACGTCGTTGATCTCGTGGTTGACGCAGTGCACGGTGCAGCCAGAAAGGGAGGTCTTGAACTTGCGGGGCAGGTTCGAGAACTGCGGGCTGCCGATGTGCTCGTCGTAGATCTGCCGGATCCTGTCGCTGGGGTCGAGGACCTCGTCCTCGGCCACCCCCGCCACCGGGCAACCCAGGATCACGCGCGGGGTGTCGCCACAGGCCTCGGTGGTCGACAGTCCCACCGACTCCAGCTTCTCCCAGATCGCGGGCACGTCCTCGATCCGGATCCAGTGGTACTGGACGTTCTGCCGGTCGGTGATGTCGGCGGTGTCGCGGCCATGGTCACGGGAGACCTCCGCGATCGCGCGCAGTTGGGCGACGCTCAGCTGCCCACCGTCGATGCGCACCCGCAGCATGAAGTAGCGGTCGTCGAGCTCCTCGGGCTCCAGTACGGCGGTCTTGCCACCGTCGATGCCCGGGGCCCGCTGGGTGTAGAGACCGAACCAGCGGAACCGACCTCGAAGGTCGGCGGGGTCGATCGAGTCGAACCCGCCCTTGGCGTAGACGTTGACGATCCGATCGCGGACGTTGAGCCCGTCGTCGTTCTTCTTGTTCTCCTCGTTCTTGTTCAGCGGCTCGCGGTAGCCGAGGGCCCATTGGCCCTCGCCACGGCTGCGCCGAGGCTTGGCGGCCGTCACGGCCTTGCCGGACTGCGCGGAAGAGGGAGGCATCGCGGGTGTCTCCGATGGGGTCACGGGGGTGACCACGGTCCCGGTGCCATCACCGCAGGGCCCGTCGGCACCGCACGTCGTCGTGACAGGTGCAACGGGTGAAGTCCGCGTGTGTGGAGTTCAAGAGGAGGGTGGAGCGCCGGGGCCGCGGGCACCCACTGAGTTCACGGGGTGCTCAAGGCGGCGAGGGTTTATCCGACGCTGCGACAGATGGCGCTGCTGACCCGAAGAAAGTCCACGTGGCGGCGCACGCGGAGCATGGGGTCGATAACAGCGGTCATGCCTTGAGAATGGCACGCCCGTCGGGTCGTTGTCCAGGTGCGAGGGAGCCACGGACGCGTGACTCACGTCATGTTGCGGCGTCCCCGGCCACGGGGCGAAAGCGCCCGAGCTGCTCCATTACCGCTAACGTTCTCCTTGTGGTGGGTTTTTGGGAGAGCTTGTGGAGAGCGGCCGACATGTGGCTCCGTCGGCACCCCATGGTCCACAACGGCACCCTGTTGATCCTGCGCACCATCCGCGCCTTCGCCCGCGACCGCGTGATCGGCCTGGCCGCCGAGTCGGCCTTCTTCGCGTTGATCTCCTTGCCGGCGCTCCTGTTGTGCCTGTTGGGCGCGCTCGGACCGCTGGCGATGGTCTTCGGTGAGGGCCTCGTGGTGGAGATCCGCGAGTGGATGCTGGACCTGGCCGCGCGCATCCTCACCCCCGACACGGTGGCCTCCGTGGTGGAACCGCTCGTGGACGACTTCCTCGGAGGGGTTCAGGGCGGCGTGCTGTCGGTGACGTTCCTGGTCTCCCTGTGGTCGGGTTCGCGCGCGATGAACGTGTTCATCCGCTCCATCACCATCTCCTACGGCCTGGACGAGCTCCGCGGCTGGTTGGGCCAGCGCCTGCTCGCCTTCTTCGCCTACCTCGGCGGCCTGTTCTTCGCCGTACTGGTGCTGCCGATCATGGTGGCCGGTCCGGACCTGGTCCACGAACTGCTGCCGGTCACCGTGGGCAGGCTCAACCTCCTCTACTGGCCCATCGTTGCCCTGATGGTCACCGCCGCGGTGACGCTGCTGTACGCGCTCAGCGTCCCGGTGCGCACCCCGTTGTGGCGCCACCTGCCCGGGGCGGCGCTGGCGACCCTGGTCCTGTTGAGCGGTTCGGCGCTGCTGCGCGCCTACCTGGACGCCTCTTTC
>NZ_DYZD01000394.1 GCF_020741345.1 Nocardiopsis listeri | reverse complement strand
CCGGCGCGGCACCACGATCAGCAACTCCCATGTGTCCGACATCGAGAAGGGCAAGGCTGTACCGAGGCCGTGGCTGCGCCGTACTCTCGACGAGATCCTGCAAGGTGGTGGCCGCCTGGAACGGCTCTGGGAGGAGCTCACCGGGTCCGGCCGACGGGCTTGGCTACACGAGATCGCCGAGCGCACCCACGGGGCGGATGCCCTGTACGAGTACCAGGCCCTGGTCTTCCCGGTCTACCTTCAAACCGAGGCCTACTCGCGTGCCGTGATCCGCTACGGCGCTCCTTGGCTGTCGATCAATGAGATCACCGAGCGTGCCCGACAACGGGCTCGGCGGGCACAGCAGATGGCCAAAGCCCTCTCCCCGATCATCTGGCTCGTGGTGGACCAATCCCTGCTCATGCGCCGTTACGGGTCACCCGAGGTCCAGCTGGAACAGCTCCGGTACGTGGCGGACCTGGTGGAGGCGGAACGGGTCAACCTCCTGGTCGTCCCCGTGGACGAACCCCGGCACGCGGGCAACAACGGCCCCTTCCGGGTCATCACCTCGGCCGACCAACCCGAAGTGGTCTACGTGGAGTCGGCCCACCAAGGTCAGATCATCACCGCGACCAACGAGGTGGGGCGCTACCGCATGTGGTTCGCCGCCCTCCAAGGGGCGGCGTGGGGACCGGATGAGACCCTGAGAGCTATCCGAGACGAGATGAAGAGGATCAACGGTGACTGACTGGCACAAGTCGTCCTACAGCGGCGGCAACAACGAGTGCGTCGAAGCTCGGGAGCACCAGGCCGGGGCCGATGTGCGGGACACCCAGAACAGGGAGCTGGGCCACCTGTCCTTCACCCGCGAGGAGTGGGGCGCCTTCATCGGGACCACCCTCCACCACCGGTAATCCGTTGGGCGACGACCTCATCGTTCTCCAGGTCCTCTTTGCGGGTCGGGACCACCATCACCCTCCGCCCTCTTCATCGAAGAACGGAGCGTCGGCCGCGACCCGACCGTCGGCTTCGATCTCCGGATACGCGGGAATGCGAGGCCAGGTGTCGATTTCCATTCGGGCTCCGTCCAACGTGAAGCCGTGCCGACGGTTCTCCTGGTAGGCCTTGGGGTGTAACCGAGTTCGCCCAGCAGGGCGTTGGCGGTCTCGAAGTCGCCGGCCTCCGCCCCACAGAGTTCAGCGCAGCCGCAACTCATACACCGCGCGACCACGGCCAGGCCCCTTGAAATCGGTGCGGACAAGGACTCCGTTGACTTCCTGATCACCGGGGACGTTCAGGAAGCCCAGGGCCGGCCAAGTAGCGTGGGCCGCCTCGTTGTCCGGTTCGGACGTGAGGTAGAGACGACGGCACCCCCACTCCTCCGCCTGGCACCGGACACTCCGCAAGAGCGCCCGTGTGACGCCCTTACGGCGATGCCGCGGATGCGCGACGACGTCCTGCACGTAGACGTCCGCAGGATCGTCCTGGCTTCGGAAGGCCACCACCGCTCCGATGACGGTGCCATCGTCATCGATGGCCAAGGGGCAGGTAGAGGAGAACAGCGTGGCGTAGAGCCAGTAGTCGGAGAGAGTGCGTGCGTGCAGGTGGGGGCCTCCCAGCTCCATGAGCCGCTGGACCTCGCTGACGTGTTCGAGTCGAAAGGGGGTGACGATCACGGGCTGTTCCTCTCGTTCCCTTCCCCAACGGTCCATTATCGAGAGAGCGGACCGACCGCTTTCCGGTACCCGGTGAGCTCATGCGACCACGCCGAGGCATCGGCCCGACCTTCCTCAAGCCCGGATTCGGCCGTACCTCGCACCACACTCCGGTGACAACACGGGATCACCGCCGGGTCCCGGATCTGCAGGGCTCGATACCCCGGGTGGCGGCCACAGCCGGCGAGCGATGGGCGTGGCGGTCACGCGTGCGAATGGGAGAATCGGGCGACCGGCTCCCACGTTACGTGCTACTTCTCGTGTCACGGCTGGTCGGAAAACTCACCCACCGGCAGCCAAGTCCCGTCACCCATCCCAGGGCCGAGAAACCGGTCAGGTCATCGAACCTCTCCGGTTCCTCGGCATCGAAGTCTCCGCAACAGGGTTGGCGGGCGCCCGAACAGGAAAGGCACGGAACACACCGGGCCCGCGGGGAGGCCGGGGTGTGCGCCGACCAGGGTCCGCGCCGACCGACGCCCCGCTTCCGACCGCGGGCCGCGGGGAGGGAATCCGTGAACCGGTCCACCGACGACTCCATGCGAGGCACCGATATGGGCATCGATCCGAAACCGCGCAGCCGCACCGTCACCGACGGTGTCGAGGCCGCCCCCAGCCGTGGCATGCTCCGGGCACTCGGCATGGGCGACGGCGACTGGGACAAACCGCTCATCGGTGTCGCCGGCTCGTGGAACGAGATCACCCCCTGCAACCTCTCCCTGGACCGTCTCGCCCGCGCGGCGAAGGGCGGCGTGCACGCCGGTGGCGGCTACCCCCTGGAATTCGGCACGATCTCCGTCTCCGACGGCATCTCCATGGGGCACGAGGGCATGCACTTCTCCCTCGTCTCACGCGAGGTGATCGCCGACTCGGTCGAGACGGTCATGCAGGCGGAGCGCCTGGACGGGTCGGTCCTGCTGGCGGGCTGCGACAAGTCGCTCCCCGGCATGCTCATGGCGGCAGCACGCCTGGACCTCGCCTCCGTCTTCATGTACGCGGGCACCATCGCGCCCGGGTGGGTGAAGCTGTCGGACGGTACCGAGAAGGACGTGACACTCATCGACGCCTTCGAGGGCGTCGGAGCCTGCAAGGCCGGGCGGATGGGCGTCGATGACCTCGACCGGATCGAACGCGCCATCTGCCCCGGCGAGGGCGCCTGCGGTGGCATGTTCACGGCCAACACCATGGCGGCGATCGCCGAGGCGATGGGCATGAGCCTGCCCGGTTCAACCGCTCCCCCGTCCGCCGACCGGCGCCGCGACCACTACGCGCACCGCTCCGGTGAGGCGGTGGTCGCCATGCTCGAACAGGGAATCACCGCGCGCGACATCATGACGAAGCAGGCGTTCGAGAACGCCATCACCGTGGTCATGGCGCTCGGCGGATCCACCAACGCCGTCCTGCACCTGCTCGCCATCGCCCACGAGGCGAAGGTCGATCTCGAACTCGACGACTTCAACCGGATCTGCGACCGCGTCCCCCACATCGGCGACCTCAAGCCGTTCGGCAGGTACGTCATGAACGACGTCGACCGTGTCGGCGGCATCCCTGTTCTGATGAAGGCGCTCCTGGACGAGGGCCTCCTGCACGGTGACGCGCTCACCGTCACGGGCGGGACCGTCGCGGAGAACCTCCAAGAACTCGCACCGGATCCGATCGACGGAAAGGTCCTCCACCGCCTCGACGACCCCCTCCACCCCACCGGTGGCATCACGGTTCTTCGCGGTTCACTCGCACCGGAGGGGGCGGTCGTCAAGACCGCGGGGTTCGACACCGCGGTCTTCACCGGCCCCGCGCGTGTGTTCGAACGCGAACAGGCGGCGTTGGAGGCGTTGAGCGCCGGTGAGATCCGCAAGGGGGATGTCGTGGTGATCCGCTACGAGGGTCCCAAGGGCGGCCCCGGGATGCGGGAGATGCTGGCCATCACCGCCGCCATCAAGGGCGCGGGGTTGGGCCGCGACGTCCTGCTGCTGACCGACGGCCGTTTCTCCGGTGGCACCACGGGCCTGTGCGTGGGCCACATCGCCCCGGAGGCGGTCGAGGGCGGCCCCATCGCCCTCATCCGCGAGGAGGACCGCGTCACCGTCGACATCCCCGAGCGCACCATCGCTCTCCACGTCGACTCGGAGGAGCTCAAGGCGCGCCGGGCCCACTGGCGGCCTCTGCCCAACAGGTTCCCGGAGGGTGTCCTCGGCAAGTACGCGAAGCTCGTCCGCTCCGCGTCCACCGGCGCCATCACGCAGTGACCCGCGGAAGGGGAGCGTGCGCACGAGGCCGCGGTGGTCGATCTGTTCGAGTTCGTGGGCGTCGCGAACGCTGAGGACCCGGGCCGTGGGAACCCCGGCCTCGGAGAGGATCTGCTCCCAGTCGGCCGCGCTCCGCTTCACCAGGTGTTCCTCGATCACCTCGCGCAGCTCGGCGCGGTTGGCCTTGCGGCTCTCACGTGTGGCGAAGCGGGGGTCGTCGAGGAGTGCGGGGGCGCCGATCCGGGGGCACAGGATCTCGTACTGTTCCTGCTTGTTGGCCGCGATGTTGAGCATGCCCTCGGCGGTGGAGAAGGTGCCGGAGGGCGCCGCGGTGGCGTTCTCGTTTCCGATCCTGGTGGGTTCCACGCCGACCGAGAGGTGGTTGGAGGCGCCCCGCCCCAGGGCGGTGATGGCGGTCTCCAGCGTGGAGACGTCGAGGTGGGGCCCGGCCGGTGCGTTCGCGATGGGCGAGGGCGCTGCCGATGGCGAACGCCTCGGCGACTCCGCCCATGACGTCGGCGATGGGGAAGCCCGCTCGCAAGGGGCCCTCTCCTCGGTTCCGGTGGCGTCCAACATGCCGGAGAGCCCCTGGATGATCTGGTCGTAGGCTGGGCGGTCACTCAGCGGGCCGTCGGCCCCGAAACCGGAGACGGCGCAGTACACCGGCCCCGGATTGATGTCTCGTAGTTCGTCCCATCCGAACCCCAGGCGGTCCATGACCCCTGGACGGAAGTTCTCCACCGGCACGTCCGCGTCGCCGATCAGGCGCCTCATCACCCGCCGCCCCTCGGCGGACTTCAGGTTCAGGGTCAGTGACCTCTTGCCCGCGTTCTGGGCGAGGAGGGAGGCGCCCAGGCGCTCCCGGTGGCACCGGTGCTCATCGCCGTGATCCTCGGTCCCTTGGCGGAGACCGAACTGCGGCGCGGACTCGCGATCGGGCAGGGGGACGTGGGTGTCATGTTCACCGGCAACATCACCCTGGGCGTCCACGCCGTCATCCTGCCGGCCGTGGGCATCGTCGTGGTGGCGCGGCTGCGTTCGTCACGGCGCCCGGCGGGCGCGGAGGAATCGAAGACCTCGTCGACCGTGTGAACCGAAGGCATGGCCGGTCGGGAGGGGCCACGCGCTCCCGACCGGCCGCGGGGAGCTCGGACGGCGTCGGTCGGTTCACCCGTTCGCCGGCGGCCCGCTCTCGCGGTCGTCCTCCCCCTGATCGGGTTCGGAGTCCTCCTCCGACGCCCTCACCGCAGCGGCGAGCCGGTAATCGACGTGGATGTTCCGATACACCTCCTCGGAACGAACCCGCCAGGGCAACCCGTCGCGTTCGCGGACCGAGAGGCTCTCGCGTTCGGGGGTCCCCCGCGCCCTGGTCTGGACGTCCGGTTCCTCGTGGAAGACCAGTTCCTCCGCCGACGCCGCCGCACGGATCTCCACGTCGTCCACTCCGTCCTCGTGGCGGCGTCTCATCCGTCGTCCTCCTCGTCGAAGTCCCCCACCACGTCGCCGACGGCGCTCGACGTCTCCTCCAAGGCCCTTCCGGCGCCTCGTCCGGCCCCCGCGACGGCCTCACCTGCGCCTCGCCCGGCCCCAGCCACGGCTTCACCTGCGCCTCGCCCGGCCTCCGAGACGGCATTACCGGCGCCCTGCGACACCTCGTCGAGCGACCTCTCCACCCCTCGGGCCACGTGTTCGATGATCTGCGGGTTGGAGTCGATGGTCTTGAGGACCCGGGCGATGATCTCCCGCACGTTGTCGAGCTGCACCTTGAGCAGCGCCTGCGCCTCGACCCCCTTGATGGTGAGGCCGACGTGGCCGAGTTGGACGTCCACGCCCACCTTCAACCGGAGCAGGTCCAGCACGTCGGCCTCCAGTGAGACGGAGGCCGCGAGATCCTCGACGTCCAGTTCGATCTCGTCGACCTTCACCACCGGGATGTCGAGGTAGACGTCGGGATCGTCCTTGGCGGAGGCGCGGGCGGATCGCTCGGATCGCTCGGATCGTTCAGACCGCTCCTCGCGCGGCCGCGGCACCTTCTCCTTCGCCTTCACGGAGCGAGGCCCCTCCAGGGGGCCGGTCTCCGCTTCGGGCTGTTGTTCGGGCCGCAGCCCCGGCCCCTTGTGCCTCCTGCGTCCCCCATGGCGGGTACGACGACGCGTGGAACCACCGGCCCCGTGACCATCCTGAGCGTCCTGCTGCATTTACTCCGCCCCCTTTCGAGCGGTGGGGTAGGTGCGCGTCGACCCGACGGCGTCAGGCGCCGCAGATCGAACCGAGAGTCCGATTTGCACCTTTTGCGAACTATGTGTTCGCGCCCCTACCCCGCGCCCCGCCGGCGGAAACGACGGCATGTCACCCCGCAGAACCCCGCGGTTCGGCACCCGTGCCTCACCCGGCGGTCTTGAGATAGGGCACGTCGCGGGTGAACTCCCGAAATCCCACGCCGTAGTACAGCCCCCGCGCGGAGGGATGCGCCGGCGCGCCCAGGCAGGCGACCACCATGCGCTCCGCCCCCGCCGCCCTGGCCCGGTGCATGCCGTGCAACTGCAACGCCGTCCCCAGACCCTGACGCCGGAAGTCCACGTGGGTGCCGACCGGCTCGAACTCGGCGGAGCGAGTGGCCTCGTCCAGCCAGACGATCGCGGACGCGGCGAGTGTCCCGTCCGGCGCCTGCACCAGCAGGTGCAGGTCGCCCCGGTACGGCCAGGTGCCCTGAACCCTCTCCAGCCCCACCTCGCTGAACCGGGAGTTCGGCCATGCGTCCCGATGCGCCTTCACCGCCTCGGACGCCGACACGTCCTCGGCCGTCACGAACCGGAACCCCTCGGGCAACACCGGTTCCGGCACCTGGACCAGGTCCCTTTCGTTGGTCTGGATCCAGTGCCCCTCGTCGCCCCCGTCCTTGTCGTCGAACACGAATCCGTGCGCCTCGACCCGCCGACGCGCCTGAGCGTCGGCGATCTGCACGATCATCGTCCGGTCGACGTCACCGGCCACCTCCTCGTACCAGTCCAGGACCTCGTCGATCAGCTCCGGACGGTCCGGCTCCGTCTGCCAGACCAGCTCGGCCGACTTCCTCTCGCGGAACGTCCCGTCTCCGCGCGGGATCCGGTACGGCAGGCGCGCCCACCCCCAGGCGACCGGCCGGTCGTCGGCGAACCACAGCCGATGCCGCCAGTACGACCCGTACGTGTCGTAGCCCATGCCCCAGACCCAGGCCAGTTCGCCGACGGTCGCGTCGCCGTTGACCAGTTCCGGCCGCACCGCCGTCACCCGCTGGGACAGATCCTGCATCAGACGCAGTTCGGCCCTACTGAAATCTCCCATGCCGGCAAGCCTCGCAAGAGCGTCCCGCCCTGTCGAAGGTTTTTCGGCCACGACACGGCCACCACCAGCGACCATGTGAACCCACCCACCAAATCACCCGTTTTCGCCCGAAAGGCGGGAGATCAGACCTTTCAGACTCCATAGAATTCCCCTCATGGAGACCTCCACCCACGCTTCCTCGGCGTACCCTCCCCCGGTTCCCCCGGCGCCCCTGGCCGGTCGTTACCGGTGCGCCGACGGCACCCGCGTGGACGACCACACGCTGCTGTTCGAGGCCCGGGACCTCGTGGCGAACACGCCGGTCCTCGTGCTGCTCGACGAGACCGACACCGAGCACTCGGACGCACCCGCCACGCGTTGGGGACGACTGCGAGACATCGACCACCCCGTCCTGCCGAGGACCAGGGACCACGGAGTCGAAGCCGGCCGGGCATGGGTGGTCTGCGACGTACCCGCGGGCGAACCCCTCAAGGACATCGTCGGTGGCCGGTTCGGCGAACGCGTCTCCAGGCGCGAGGCCCTGGACGTGATCGACACCCTCCTGTCGGTGTTGGAGGAGTTCCACGAACGAGGGCTGGTGCACGGGGCGGTCGGTCCCGACACCGTGTTCCTGGCCGACGACGGTTCGGTGCGCCTCCTGCCCCTGGCGACCGCTCCCGCCCTGACCGTGACGGACCCCGGCGAGGACGTCCGTGCCGTGGGAGAGCTGCTGCGCGCCATGATCGCCGGTCTGGGAGCCGAGGAGGCCGACGGAGCGATCTCCGAGGCCGGTGACGAGTTCGCCCTCCTGGTGGACAAGGCCACCGCGGCCGACCCCGACCACCGCCCGCGCGACGCCGGCCGCTACCGCGCCCTGGTCCGTCGAGTACGGGAGCGACTCCCGGTCGCCCCCGGTCGGCACGCCGCGTCCGGCGCGTCGTCGGCGCCCGCCGACGGCGGATCCACAGAGCCTTCCGAGGAACCGGACGATTTCGAGCACGCCCCGCCGGCCGAGAGGACCAAGGGCCGCCGCACCCTCTTCATCACGGCGGCCTGCGCCGCCCTGCTCCTCCTCGTGGCCGCGTCGCTGACCTGGTCCCTCACCTCCTCCGACGACGGAACCGAGGCGGCACCGGTCGTGGCCACCATGCCCGACCTGGTCGGATTCAGCCCCGAGGACGCCACCGAACACATCGACGGACTCGCCGTCTCCCCCGACGTCTCCTACGACCAGGTCCATGACGACGACGTGGACGCGGGTCTGGTCGCCGCCACCACCCCCGAACCGGGTGCCTCTCTCACCGACGACGACCCGGTGACCATCGTGGTGGCCATCGGTCCCGAGCGCCTGCCGATGCCGGACCTGGTGGACCAGAGCGAAGCGGACGCCCGTCGGACACTGGCCGACCTCGGTTTCACGGACGTGACGGTCACCCAGGAGGCCTCCGAGTCCGTGCCCTCGGGGACCGTGCTGGAGACCGAACCCGAGGCGGAGGAGACCGTGGACTATGACACGCCCGTGACCCTCACCGTCAGCGAGGGCGTCACCCTGCCCGACCTGGTCGAAAGCAGCGAGGCGGAGGCCCGCACGGCCCTTGAGTCCCTCGGCCTGACCGCCGAGGTGGTGGTGTCCGAGGAGTCGGAGAGCCCCGAAGGAGAGGTCGTCTCCCAGTCCCCGACCGCCGGCGCGATCGTCGAGCCCGCGTCCACCGTGGTCCTGACGGTCTCGCCCGGCCCCGAGGACGACGAGGCCCAGACCCTCGACGAGCAACCGCGAAACGATGCTTCGGAGTGGGAGGACGAGCGGCGTGACCAGGGCGACGGACAGGACGGGGACCCCCTGAACGGGGACGCCCGGGAACCGGAGGAGGAGTCGCCCGAGACGGGCTCGCCCGAGCCCACGACGTGCACCTCCGAGCCCTGGTCGGAGGGCGGAAGCTACTCCGAGGGGTCGCGGGTCGTCCACGAGGGGCGCGAGTACGAGGCGATCTGGTGGACCGGCCGCATCTCGCCGTCGGAGAGTTCCGAGTGGGGTCCCTGGAAGGAGATCGGGACCTGCTGAGGCGGGCGGCCGAACTCCTCCACTCACGCCACAGCGGTGTCGGCCGCCGGATCGATCTGATCGGTGAGGGGTCGGGATCGACGTCACCGGGCCCGACGGGCCGCTCCGGTCTCGGTTCGCCCTCGCCGCCCGTCGGGTGCTCCGCACCCGACCACTCCCCGACTCGGCGTCCATGTTCGCTTCGTGGGAGCACGGCACACGACCTGCCACGTCGACACGTTCACCACGGTCGCCGCGGACACCACCGCACCGGGCGCGAGCGAACCGCCGGTCACCGGCCGACCGTCGGTCGCCGCCCGGACCTTCGCGATGATCCGCGCCGCGACCTACGAACACACCTCGGACGACCCTTCCCGGTGGCCCCTGGGGATCGGTGACCTCCCCGGCACGCCTGCCGATCCGATCCGCCGGGGTTTCCGAGAGGCTCGCAGTACGGAGGCCGCCCCGAAGCGCCATGGCGGTGTCGAGATCCCCGGCGACCACCAGCCGACCCCTGAGACACCGATGGCGACCCGGAACCCTCCTGTGCGGTGCCCACGCGCACAGACGGTTCCGAGCCGCCTCGACTTCCCATCACAGAGCCCCGCCAGGCTCTGCCCCGGGTACGTCCGATCTCGGGACGAACACTTCTCTCATCGGCTCGGAGCGCGCCGCCACCGCGATCGGCCACCCTGCTCTGTGACCTGCACGGCGATGACACGACTCCCTGACCGCTTTGCGGGCCCCGCCCCACCGCGGGGCTCCGTGAACGGTCCGTCCTGCTCCCTCGGACCGCCACCGATGTGTCCCTTCCACCCGAACGGGCGCCACATCGGGAGAGAAGGCGTCGTCTTCCCACCAGGCGGCCCTCGGCGGTCCCCGAGCCGTGGGAACGGTGTCCTCCACCCGTCCTCGACGACCACACGGAACGGTCGGATACCCGGTCCGTTCCCCCCGGTGGGAACGGACCGACTCACCGCCGACCCGGCGTGGAACGCCTGGGACCAGGTCGTGGACTCCGACATCATCGCTCTCCCCCGCCCGAAGGGAGAGGTCGTCGGAAGGCACGGGGCCTTCCATGGCTTGGGAGGGTGCGGTCTCCAGGGCGCGCCCGTCATCGGCGACGGACCCGGCCCGAGCCCGCGGCGCGCCGTGGTCGATCCTCAGCACCGGCGGATCGTCCTCGACGTCGAAACGACGCCAGGCCGCGCTCTGAGACTCGTCGCGGTCCCGGAGCAGCAGGTGGACGTGGGATTCATCCCGCTCCATCGCCCACCGGTAGGCCTCGGTCACGTCGAACTCCACGCCACCGTGCACCGGACAGGAGGCCTGTCCGCCCGTGACACCTCGGGTGTCGAGGAGGGCGCGAGCCGTCGGCTGGTCGTTCCAGGTGGCCCCGGTGTGGAAGGGGTCGACCCGATGCAGCTGTAGGACGGAATCGCCGACGCAGTCGTAGGACCACACCACTTCGGCGCGCAGCACGGCGGATTCCACGAGGCCGTCGGGTGCGGACTCGACCGGGAATCGGAACAGGGCCCTACGGGTGTAGGCGCGGTCCCATTCGAGGTGCCCGGTGCCCACGCTCGGCGTCTCGACATCGTCGTAGGCACGATCGGGGAAGGCACGGTCCACGTAGGTCCACGAGGCGCTCTCGACCTCGATTCGGCCACCGTCAGAATGCGCGGAGGCGAACGCGTCATCGGATTCGACCCGACCGGATCCCGCGCCGACCGAGGCCGTGTCACCGGCTTCGGCGGGGGGCTTCTCGTCGGCTGCGGCCGGAGCGACCGACGTCCCCAGCGCGAAGGCCAGGGCGTGAGCCGCACAGGCCGCCGTCGCACGGGCCAGGGAACGACGCATTACGGGTAGTGCCTGCACATTCTAGTAAAGTCCGAAAAAGAATCGGATCGGGGATTTTCACCCCGTTCCAACAACATGGAAGTTACCAAAGCCACACAGCCACCCACAAACCCCGGATATATAAATACCGACCTAAACCAGAATTACCTACACCAGAAAACCGGACGGACCCCATGACCCTTATTCGGCAACCACTGAACACCGGTTCTCATCGAACCGAAAGCCGGCCATCCCGCAGGTCGAAGCCCACTCCACACCGGACCGAGACACAGATACGGCCATTTCGGAACAGCATGAAAACCGAAACAGGTGGGCCCGGATTTTCAAGGTGGGATTCGTCGTCGCGCACCCGGTACGTCCGACGTTCTTCGTATCCAGGAGGACCCACCGAGGGTCCTAACGGGTGGTCGGATCGATGAACCGGCCTTGGGCTTGCGCTTCGGCGGCTGTGGCCGCTGCCTCGGCGAGACCCGCGTAGTCGGTCCGCACCGGCGACAACCGGTGCAGGCTGAAGAGCCCGATCTTCTTCTGGGCAGGATGCCGCTCGTTCAGGACCCGGGTGGGCAGCACGTAGAACGTCCACTGCGCCAGGTCCAGTGGGTCCAGCGTCCGCTTGTCCCGGTGGTGCAGCAGGCAGAAGACGTAGACGTCGGCGTGGCGGCGGACGTCGTCGGACCGGGTGTTGGTCCGGGCGTCCCAGGCCGCGCTGGGCGCGATCCCGAAGTCGACCTTCGAGGGCTTGTCCTGTGCCCATGACTGCAGGTAGGCGGACGACTTGACCTCCACCGTCCAACCCTGTGGGGTCCGGATGTCGACGGCGTCCCACTCCCGGCGCGCCTCCACCTCGGCGCCCAGGGCCGTGGCCACCAGGTACTCGGCCAGTACCCCGCGCACGGTGTTACCGGCCGGGTCCGAGTACGCCCATTTCCAGAACTCGCGCAAGGTGCTCACCTGCCGACCGTCGGCCGTGATCGGCTCGTCGCCGCTGCGCTTCTGGATGTCCAGCGGACCAAGGAAGGGATCCATGCGTAACCCCGGGGAGAGTGAGGGACGGGGGTCTTCCAGCGTCTCAGAGCGGACCTCGCCGTAGCGTTCGGGGCTTGTGGGGAG
>NZ_DYZD01000393.1 GCF_020741345.1 Nocardiopsis listeri | reverse complement strand
AGGGTGGACCAGCCGCTGGCGACGATGGAGGGATCGCGCACGGGTTCCCCGGCCAGGGACAGGTCGGGAAAGCGCTCGAAGAGCATCTCCAAGGCGGTCGTCCCCTCCAGACGGGCCAGACCGGCGCCCAGGCAGAAGTGCGGGCCGTGCGAGAACGCCAGGTGTCCGCGCTGCTCCCGGGTCAGGTCGAACTCCTCGGCGTCGGCCCCATGCTGCTCCGGGTCGCGCCCGGCCGGGCCGAAGCCCATGAGCAATGCCTCCCCGGCCGGTACGGTCATGCCGCCCAGGGTGACCTCCTCTGCTGTGTACCGCAGCGGCAGGTACTGGATGCTCGCGTCCCAGCGCAGGGTCTCCTCCACCACGTCCGACCACGAAGCCCGGCCGGAGCGGACCAGTTCCAACTGGTCGGGGTGGGTGAGCAGCGCGTGCACGGAGTTGCCGATGAGGTTCATCGTCGTCTCGTAGCCTGCGCCGATCATGAGGATCAGCGTCCACACCAGCTCGGTCTGGGAGAGCCGTTCCTCGCCCTCGGCCCGCGCCTCCAACAGGGCGCTGGTCAGGTCGTCACCGGGGTCCTCGGCCTTGGCCGCGGCCAGGTCGGCCAGGAACGTCTGCATCTCGCCGTGGAGGCGGACGGCCTCCTCGGGAGTGGTGCTCGCGTCGAAGACCGTGTGCATCATCCGGTGCAGGACGTCGCGGTGCTCGGGGGCCACCCCGAACAGTTCGGAGATGACGGTGATGGGCAGCGGCAGAGCCAGCGCCTCCTTCAGGTCCACCGTCTGGGTCCCGGCCGCCGCGATCTCGTCCAGCAGCTCGGAGGTGATCTCCCGGACCCGAGGCCGTAGCGCCTCCACCCGGCGCGGGGTGAACGCCTGAGAGACCAGGGTGCGCAGTCGACGGTGCCGATCACCGTCGGCGGTGAGCATGTTGTCGGGCGCCACCCACGACACCAGAGGCCAGTCCATGGGGATCTCGCCGTCGTTCCACGCCCGCCAGTGCCGCAGCTCCTTGCGCACCCCGGGGTGGGCGAGCGCCTCGGCCAGCACCGCGTGGTCGGTCACCGCCCGAACAACCACGCCACCAACGATCTCCACCTCGACGACGGGTCCGAGTTCGCGGAGGCGGGCGGACTGTCGGGGGAGGTCCTGGGGGAGGAGGACGGGGCGCTGTTCTGCCATGACGGGGTTCCCTTCGGAAGGCCGGGTGTGAAGGTGACGGGCAGGGTGGACAGGGCCCGGGCGAACGGCGAGACCCGCCAGTGCGGGGTCGGGTCGCTCGCCCGGAGCCGTGGCAGGCGCTGGATCAGTGACTGGACGGCGACCTCGGCGATGGCCTGGCCGAACCCGCGTGCGGGACAGCGGTGCGGACCCACACCGAAGGCCAGGTGGGCGCGGTTGTGCTGTTCGACGTCATCGGCGGCGCCGGCCATCGCGTGGTGCGCCGCGGCGTATCCGAGCAGGATCGGTTCCCCGGCCTTGATCAGGCCGCCGCGTTCGACGGGAACGTCCCGGGTCGGGTACAGCACCGGGTAGTTGGTGATCGGCGGTTCGCGCCACAACACCCGGTCCACGAGCTCGGCCACGCCGACCAGGGTGCCGCTGAGGGCGTTCGCGGTCTCGGGGTCGGTGAGCAGGACGTGCATGCTGGAGGCGACGAGGTTGGCGGTGGGCTCGGCGCCCGCGCCGAAGGTCACCACCATCTGGTGCAGGATCTCCTCGTCGGAGAGCCCCGCCCGGTGCTGGAGCAGCCACGTGGTGACGTCCTCGCCGGGTTCGGCGTGCTTGGCGGAGACGGCGTCGGACAGGGCCCGCTCGTACTCCTGGTTGGCGCGCAGGACGTCGGTCCCGTCCCACAGTTCGCTGATGGAGGTGAGGACCCGTTCGGCCACGTCCCCGGAGAAACCGAACAGGTCGGCCATCACCATGAGGGGCAGCATCCGGGTGTACTCGGCGACCAGGTCGGCCTCGCCTCGTTCGACGAAGGCGTCGATGAGTGCGTCCGCGTGTCGTCGCGTGACGTCACCGACCCGGCTCTCGGGCACACGACCCAGGGAGTCCACCACGGCCCGCTTGAGCCTGGTGTGCTCCTCACCGTCGGCGTACAGCAGGTTGGGGCGGTGGGCCATCATCGCGGCGACGGGGGAGTCGTCGGGGACACGGCCCTCTCGCCAGTCGCGCCAGAGCCGTGAGTCGCGGCGGAATGTTCGGGTGTCGCGGCACCAGGCCGTGATGGTGGCGTAGTCGGTGACGATCCAGGCGCGGACGCCGGGGGCGATCTCCGCGGGGTGGACGGCGCCGTGCTCGGCGGTCAGGCGTTGGTGGATCGTGTGGGGGTCGGCGTGGTGATCGGGGTCGAACAATCGGGCATGGGGGCAGGTGGTCACACGTGTCCTGAACTACGTGAGCGGCTGGTGGGCGGGACAAGTGTAGAAGGATTTTCGGGACCTTTGTCCCGTCCCACGGACGTTTCCGACACCGGGCACCACACGTCCGAGCCCCCGGGAAGGGGGTGACGAGGGCGTCCAGGAGCGGAGGACGAGGGGCTCGCGGCCCCGAAAAGGTCGCCGGGGACCGGGAGGGTCTCGAACTCGTCGACCCGAGCGTGGTCCGGGTGACCCGCCGGCCCGAATCCGTCCGCCCCCGTGAAAGGGCTCAGCCCTCCCGTCGCTCGGAGTACTCGCTCGCCCATTCCAGGAGGGGGATGAGCAGCGCGGTCACCTCTTCGCCCGGGGCGGTCAGTCCGTACTCCACGTAGGGCGGGACCACGGGGCGCGAGTCACGGTGGACCAGGCCGTCCGCCTCCAGGGTGCGCAGCGTTTGCGCGAGCATCTTCTCGCTGATGACGGCGATGCCGTGGCGCAGTTCACTCCACCGGCGCGGCCCTTCGGACAGGGCGACCAGGACCAGCAACCCCCATTTTCCGGTGACGTCGCGGATCAGGGTGCGGGAGGGGCAGTCGCTGCTCAGGATGGGACTCCCGATCAGGGGGAGTGCGCGCCGGCCCTCCGGCTCTTCTTCGGTTTCCGTTCGGATCATGATGTCAACTTACCAAAAGGTGGGTACCCCACCCAAGGAATGTGCTGCCGGCCGGTGTCGTTGTCGATCGACGGAACACACCTCCCCGAACGTCACAGAACCGAGGAACAGCATGTCCGTCGTCGTCACCGGTGCACCGGCCGCGACACCGCCAAGCCGGCCGACCTGGCCGAATCGGGCGTCTCCACCGCGCGCGCCGACTTCGAGGATCCCGCGTCCCCGCGTGCCGCCTTCGCCGGGGCCCACACCCTCCTGCTGGTCTCCGGCGTCCTGGGTCGCGAGGTGGCCTACCGCGACCTGGGCGACGAGGAGTTCCGGGCGGTGCTCGGCGGTACCGGCATGGACGAGGACACCGTGGAGTTCGTGGCCGGACTGGAGGTGGCCACCCGCGAGGGTGGGCTGTACGACGAGCCCGGCCTTCTCTCCGAACTGATCGGCCGACCCACCACCCCGATCGTGGACACCCTGCGCGCCGGCGCCTGACCCACGACGGCCCCAGAGGGGCCGCCCCGGAGAACGCGGCTGCGGGGCGGCCCCCTCGTCATCGGCTCAGGTGTTCTCCGGGGCCGCCTCCAAGCGCCGGCGGT
Organism: Nocardiopsis listeri; assembly: GCF_020741345.1. Taxonomy (GTDB): domain Bacteria; phylum Actinomycetota; class Actinomycetes; order Streptosporangiales; family Streptosporangiaceae; genus Nocardiopsis; species Nocardiopsis listeri_A. The sequence goes on along the minus strand of NZ_DYZD01000393.1, from coordinate 2,743 downwards.
AGCCGTGCAGTGTGGTCAGGAACGGTGACGGCTCCAGCGTGGGATCGCCCTCGTAGCCGAGCTCCTCGGCCACCGGGGCGAAGGGCGAGTACGCCGAGTCGGTTTCCCGCAGGCCTTGGCCCAGGTGCCGGTCGGCGACGTCGCCGATCCACTCCTCCAGGTCCAGGCTCTCCTGGAGGACCCGCCGGGCCCGCTCTCCCCGCGGCCCGATCTCGTAGGCCTCCCCGTCCGCGCCCCGGTACGGGTGCCCCAGGTAAAGGACTCGCGGTCGGACCTCGTCGCGCAGGTACTCCAGGCTCGCGCGGTAGGCCCGCGGGTCCTCGTAACCGGGAAAGCCGTTGGCGGCACCGTGCGCCTGCACCGCGTCACCGACGAACGCCGCACCCTGTCCGTCCACCACGTAGGCCACGGAGCCGGCCGTGTGGCCCGGGACGTGGTGGGCGGAGACGGTGACGCCCCCGCCCAGGGTCAGGATCTCGCCGCCCTCCAACAGGACGTCGGGCTCCATCTCGCCGGAGATGACCTTCGCAGCCGCCTCCGTCTGCGCCGCCTCCCCCTGGGGATCGCGCAGGTAACGGTGTCGCACCTCCAGGTACTGCTCCACGTGGGCCCGACGCGACCTCAGCAGGTGTGCGTCGGAGCGGTGGATCACCACCTTCGCGCGCCGGCCGGTCAGCTCCCACAGGGCGTGCGCGCCCCCGAGGTGGTCGATGTGGCCGTGGGTGAGCAGGATCCAGCGGACCTCGGTGATGTCGCGGCCCAGCCGCCGGAGCGCGGGGGCCATTCCGTCGGCGGGGGAGGAGGCGATCCCGGTGTCGACGATGGCCGGTTCGGGCGCGTCGACGAAGAAGCTGTAGAGACCGAAGCGTCCCCATGGTGACACCAGGGGGTGGATGTCGACGTCCTGCGCCATCGTCTCTCCTTCGAACAACAACATTGAGATTAGTATAATAATATAAGCAAATGGATCCCGCGGGCGCCACCGCCACAGGCACCACACCCCCGGCGCCCGGACATCGAAGAGGAGCTGTACATCCATGGCCGATTTCATGACGTGGGACGCCGGAGGGGACGAGATCTCCATCCGCAAGGATCTGCGGGCCCCCATGCGCGACGGGGTCTCCCTCGCCGTCGACGTCTACCACGGCACGGAGGACAGGCCACGACCCGCGCTCGTGGCGATCAGCCCCTACGGAAAGGAACTCCAGGCCCAGTCGCTGACGCTGCCGCCCCAACGCCGTCCCAGCCCGCTGTGGGACGGCTGTCTGGAGGCCGGTGACATCGCGCGCATCGTCAAGGAGGACTACGCCCACGTCATCGCGGACCTGCGCGGATCCGGCGCCTCCGACGGCGTCATGGTGGGCAACTACAACGCCGGCGGCCCGCCCCTGGGCAAGGACGTGTACGACCTCGTCGAGTGGGTCGCCGAGCAACCCTGGTGCGACGGCAACATCGGCATGGTCGGCGTTTCCTACTTCGCCTCGATGCAGGTGCTCGGTGCGGCCGAACGGCCCCCGCACCTGAAGGCGATCTTCTGCAGCGGAGGCCATTACGACTTCTACGAGACCTCCTACCACGGCGGAGTCCTCTGGTTCATGCCACGGGCGGCCCGTGAGGGACGCGGCGGCGACTCCGGTATCGCCGTCGGCGAGATCAGGTCCCGGATGCGCGAGGAACTCTCCGACGAGGAACTCCACGAGCGCGTCCGCGCCCGCCTGGCCGACCCCGACATCGTCAAGTGGCCCAACCTCGCGCACATCCTCCACTACCCGAAGAACCGCGAGCTCTGGTACGACATCATCCTCAACGAGCTCGACGGTGAGTACTACGAGGAGGGCAACCCCATCACGCACGCTCCCAGGATCGACATCCCGGTCTACGTGCAGATCAACTGGGGGCGCGGCTGGACCGTCGACGGCAGCATCGAGCTGTTCAACGCGCTCAAGGGCCCCAAGAAGCTCGACCTGCTGCCCTACCCGCCGATGCAGGAACGCCCGTTCCACGAGGTCCACGACGACATGTTCCGGTGGTACGACCACTGGCTCAAGGGCGTCGACAACGGGGTGATGGACGAACCCGCCGTCAACGTCTTCGTGGAGGGCTCCCGCGAGTGGACCACCTCGGACCACTGGCCGCTGAACGAGGTCGAGTACCGGCCGCTGTACCTGCGCCCGCGGCGCAGACTCTCCGTCGACCCCGAACCACTGGGGACGGAGTTCGCCGACCCCGACGGCTTCTACCAGGCGCCGCTGACGGTGACCGACAAGGTGGAGATGCTGACCTGGTCCACCGAACCCTTCCACGAAACCACGGAGATGATCGGGACCGGCGCCGCGCACCTGTTCGTGGCGATCGACACCGACGACACCAACCTCATCCTGCGCCTGTGGGACACCGCCCCGAGCGGCGCACGACAACTCATCACCACCGGGTACCTCAAGGCTTCGCATCGTGAGTTGGACGAGCGCACCACCGAGGGCGATCCCCACCACCCGCACACGCGCTCGGTCCCGGTGGAACCGGGCGCGATCGAGGAGTACGTGGTGCGCCTGTACCCCTTCGCGAACGCCTTCCGACCCGGGCACCGCCTCCAGGTGGAACTGTCGTGCAACGAGCCCCTGGCGGACGCCCACAACTCCCTCCTGCCGCCCGAGGCCATGCACCTGCCCTCGGGCCGCGCGACGAGTCACAAGGTGTACCGGGACGCCGAGCACCGCTCCCGCCTCGTGCTGCCGTTCACGAC
>NZ_DYZD01000392.1 GCF_020741345.1 Nocardiopsis listeri | reverse complement strand
CAGCGCGAGAACCTCCTCAAACCCGAACCCGCCGTGTTCGACCCCCACGCCTTCGGGCACAAGGGCAAGGTCATGGACGGTTGGGAGACCCGGCGACGCCGCGGTGTCAGCGCCGAGCGGCCCCACCCCACCGCCGAGGACCACGACTGGGCGCTCGTCCGCCTGGCCCTGCCCGGCGTCATCCGCGCCCTGAACGTCGACACCGCGCACTTCCGAGGCAACCACCCCACCGAGATCAGCGTGGAGGCCGCCCAGGTGGAGGGCACCCCCACCACCGAGGAGCTGCTGGCCGCCGACTGGACCGAACTGGTGCCCCGCACCCCCGTGTACGGGCACGCCGCCAACGGTTTCGAGGTCGCCTCGACCCGCCGCTGGACCCACCTGCGCCTCAAGCAGTTCCCCGACGGTGGCGTGGCCCGGCTGCGCGTGTACGGCGAACCCGTCGCCGACCCCGCCTGGCTGGCCGCGCAGGGCTCCTTCGACGTGGCGGCGCTGCTCAACGGCGGCACCGTCGAGGACGCCTCGGACCGGTTCTACTCACCGCCGGAGAACATCATCGCCCCGGGCCGTTCGCACAAGATGGACGACGGTTGGGAGAACCGGCGCCGCCGCGACACCGGCAACGACTGGGTGCGCTTCCGGCTGACCGCCCAGGCCACCGTGCGCGCCCTGGAGGTGGACACGGCCTACCTCAAGGGCAACGCGGCCGGGTGGATCACCATCAAGGGCCGTGACGCCCGCGGCACCGACCCGGACTCCTGGTTCGAGATCGTCGGCCGGACCCGCCTGGAGCCCGACAGCCCGCACCGCTTCGTCCTGGACGCCCCGGTGACCGTGACCCACGTGCACGTCGACGCCTTCCCCGACGGCGGCATGGCCCGCCTGCACGTCTTCGGTTCCCTCACCGACCTGGGCACCGCGGACCTCAAGGCCCGCTGGGAGTCCGCGCAGGGGTAGACCCCGAACAGGGGTGATCCTCGACGCGGTGACGGAAGGCGAAGGGCCGGGTGCCGGAGAAACGGCGCCGGCCCTTCGCCGCGCCCGGACTCGGCTCGGCTGACGGGCGGCCGTGGGTGGTTCGTCGAACTCCGTCAGACCGCTCCGGCCGACACCACCGCGCGGGCGAGGGCCCGTGCCGGCACCATCCGCAGGAGCGCGTTGCGCACCGTCTGGCGTGGGCCGCCGCCCAGGTGGTGGACGTCGTGCCGCATCAGATCGGCCGGGTCGGTGCGCTCGATGAGGTCGACCACCTTCGGTGTCCAACGGGCGAACCGGGCGCGGGCCGTGGCGTGCTCGTCATCCACGACCGCTCTTTTCGGGGCACGCACGTACCCGTACCGGTACAGCTCGGTGTCGCTCACCCGCATGACCCCGAACTCCACGCTCCGTGTCGCCCCGCCCACCGCATCGCGCCAGGTCACGGTGGCGGGAGCACCACCGGTGGCCCCCGGGCTCACGTGGGCGTCCCGGGCGTCCTTGACGATCTCCACGCCGTGGCCACGGGCGATCTTCTCCAGCGCCCCGTGCAGTCGCCGTCGGTGAAGGCCCTGGACGGTCACGGCCCGGCGCACCTCCTCCGGTTCGTCCGGAATGCGCAGCAGCGGACGTCCCCGGGGGTCCCGGCATCCCGTGGCGAGGGTCTCGTGCCCGGTGGCACGAAGGAGGTCGTCGTCGAACCCCAGGGTCCGCAGGGCCGCGGTGCCGTTGCGCACCAGGCCGACCCAGGCACCGACGCCGTGCCCTCGCCGACGCCGCGATCGGACTACTGGCCGAGGAGGGCGCACACGGGCTGACCCACCGGACGGTGGAGACACGGGCCGGGGTGCCCGCCGGAGCCGCCACCAACCACTTCCGGAACCGAGAGGCACTGCTGGTCGCCGTAGCCGAACGTGTGCTGGAACTGCATTTCGCGGACATGGCCGCCGCCACGGACGGGATGGCCGGACCGGCCGGTGGTTTCGACAAGGCGTACGTGCGGGGCCTGGTGTCGACCATGGTCCACGGCGCCCTGAACTCGGACGAACCGAAGACTCCCTGAACGAACGAACCCGACATGTGGACCCTCCGCGGGCCCACATGTCGGGTTCGTCCGGAAACACCAGGGAGAAGACTAGCCTCGGGTGATCATTCGCCCGTCCACGCTGTCCGCGGTGACCTCGGTGCCGCGCAGCAGCGTACGGCGCACCCGGCCCCTGAGTTCGGCGCCGTCGTAGGCGCTGACCGGGTTGCGGTGGGCCAGGTCGCCCACGGACACCCGGAAGGACTCCTCCGGGGCGAACACGGCCAGGTCGGCCTGGCAGCCCGCCTCGATGGCGCCCTTGCCCTGAACCCCGGCGACCCTGGAGGGCCCCTCCGACATCCAACGCACGACCTCGGCCAGGGGGACCCCGCGGCGGGCGGCCTCGGTCCACATCGCCGACAGACCCACCTGGAGCCCCGCCACGCCGCCCCAGGCGGTACCGAAGTCGCCGGTGTCCAGCTCCTTCAGCTCCGGCGTGCTGGGCGAGTGGTCGCTGACCACACAGTCGATCAGCCCGTCCTGGAGGGCCCGCCAGAGCAGGTCGCGGTTGGCCGAGTCCCGGATCGGCGGGCAGCACTTGTAGCTGGTGTCCCCCGCCGGGATCTCCTCGGCCGCCAGGGTCAGGTAGTGCGGGCAGCTCTCCACGGTGAGCGGCACTCCCTCCCTCTTGGCCCGGGCGATCAGGGGCAGCGCGGAGGCGCTGGACAGGTGCAGCACGTGCGCCCGCACCCCGGTACGGCGGGCGGTGTCGATGACCCGGGCGATCGCCGCGTGCTCGGCCTCGTCGGGACGCGAGGCCAGGAAGTCCGCGTACTCGCGTCCGGAGGCGGCGGGCGCGGAGTCCAGCACCGTGGGGTCCTCGGCGTGCACGATCAACCGGCCGCCGAAGGCCTGGATGGCGGCGGCCGCCGTGTCCAGGTGTTCGGGGTCCAGGTGCCCGAACTCCTCCACACCCGAGGGCGACAGGAACGACTTGAACCCGAACACCCCCTCCGCCCACAGGTCGGCGAGGACTCCTGTGGTGTCGGGTCCGGTGTTCTCGGGAACGGCACCGCCCCAGAACCCGACGTCGACGGCGAGTTCGCCCTCCGCCGCCGCCTTCTTCGCCTTGAGGCCGGCGGTGGTGGTCGTGGGCGGCACGCTGTTGAGCGGCATGTCCACGATGGTGGTCACCCCGCCCAGGGCGGCGGCGCGGGTCGCGCTGGCGAAACCCTCCCACTCGGTACGCCCGGGCTCGTTGACGTGCACGTGGCTGTCGACCAGCCCGGGCATCAGGACCTCGTCGTCGGCCAGACGCAGCTCGCGGCGGGCGGTGACGGCGTGGCCGATCCCGGGGAGGACGTCGGCGATGCGCCCGTCGTCCACGACCACGGTGACGGGGCGCTCCCCTTCGGGGGTGAGGGCGCGCTCGGCCCGCACCACGAGTTCGTGTTCGCTCATCTTCTACTCCTGCCCGACCCTGCGGGTGGCCAGGGCCTCGATGCCCGCGGCGTCGGTACCGCAGGCGTCGACGACCTCGGTCTCCTCCAGCGCACCGCACCGCAGGCCACGGGCCAGGACGGAGGCCAGCGCCTGGGCGGTGGCCGGTTCGTCCACGACGTTACCGGCGGCGTGGCCGAGGTAGGCCTGCAAGCGCGTCGCGGCAGGGGCGAAGGCCTCGCGGTAGAACGCGTAGGTGGCCAGGTAGCGGATGGGCAGCTGGTTGGGGTGCAGGTCCCAGCCCTGGTAGAAGCCGCGCTCCAGGGAGCGCCGCACCAGCCCGGCGTGCAGGCGCCAGGCGGAGTGGACCTCCTCGGGGGTGCCGGCGGGCATGATGTTGCTGCCGCCGTCGGAGAGCCACACCCCGGTGCCGGCGGCGGCCACCTGCATCACGGACTTGGCGTGGTCGGCCACGGGGTGGGCCAGACTCTGGTGCGCTGCGGTGATCCCGCAGGCCGCGCTGTAGTCGTAGGTGCCATAGTGCAGGGCGGTGACCCGGCCCTGACCGGCCTGGATCATCCGGGAGACCGCGACGGTGCCGTCGGGCAGCAGGATCGATTGGGGGGTCTCGATCTGTAGTTCGAAGCGGATCCGCCCCTGCGCCAGGCCGAGGGTCCTCTCCAGTCGTTCGCTCAGCCAGACCATGGCCTCGACCTGCTCCACCGAGGTGATCTTGGGCAGGGTGAGCACGAGGTTGTCGGGCAGGGAGCCGTGCTCCTCCAGGAGGGTGCCCAGGAACATGCCCAGAGTGCGCACCCCCCGGTGCCGACCCGCGGCCTCCATGCCCTTCATGCGGATGCCGAAGTAGGGCGTGGCCTCCCCCTTCGCCAGGTCCGACGCGAAGGCGCGGGCCACCTTGAGCACGTCCCGGTCCTCGGCCTCGTCACCGGGGCTGCCGTAACCGTCCTCGAAGTCGGCGCGCAGGTCCTCGATGGGTTCACGGGCGAGTTTGCCGCGAACCAGGGGCAGGGCGTCGGCGACGGCGTCCTCGCCGACACCGGTGGCCGCGGCCAGGTCCGCGACCTTGGGGGCGAACTCGTCGAGCGCGGCCAGGGCCTTGGCGCCCCAGTCGGCGGCCAGACCGGCCCCGACCTTGTCGGCGGGGACGTAGACACTGTGGATCGGCTGGCGACCGCCCTGGTCGCCCGGGTACTCACGGTCCAGGCGGGCGTCGGCCTCGGCGAGCCGGGTGTCGAGTTCGGTGGCCAGGCCGCTCAGGCCGGGTGGGGTGTCACTCGCCACGTGGGGTGTCCTCCTCCGTCTGCGTCACCGGCCTCCACTCGAAGACCGGCCAAGTTTTCTACATGCGGATACTAACTTTTGCTATTCGGAAGAACAAGGGCCCTCCGGTGAGGAAAACCCATCGCGGAGAGCTTCCTCGCTTGACCGAGAGCGAAAGACGCCTTTCGTATTGCAGAATGAAGGCGTGACCGTAGCGGCCCTCAGCATGGGAGCACGACCCTTGTCAGCCTCACAGACCCCCCCTATGGACCAACCCCGCCCCGCCGCGGAGACGGCCCGTCGCCCCGGTGGCGTACAGTCCCTCGACCGTGCCTTCTCCCTGTTGGAGATCATGGCCGAGGCGGGTGGCGAGGCCTCACTGAGTCAACTCGCCGACTCTTCCGGACTGCCCCTGCCCACCATCCATCGCATCATCCGCACGCTGGTCGGCAACGGCTACGTCCGCCAACTCCCCTCCCGTCGATACGCCCTGGGCCCGCGTCTGATCGGGCTCGGCGACAAGGCCGCCCAGATGCTCGGCACCTGGGCCCGGCCGCACCTCGCCCAGCTGGTCGAGGACCTCGGCGAGACCGCCAACCTCGCCATGCTCGACGGCGACAAGGTGATCTACGTGGCGCAGGTCCCCTCACCGCACGCGATGCGCATGTTCACCGAGGTGGGCCGCCGTGTCCTGCCGCACTCGGCGGGTGTGGGCAAGGCCCTGCTGTCCCAGCTGAGCGACCAGGAGGCGCTGGCCACCGTACGCCGCACCGGCATGCCGGCCGCCACCGAGCGCACCATCACCGACCCGGACGCCTTCCTGACCGAACTCCACCGCATCAGGGAGGCCGGCTACGCCATCGACGACGGCGAACAGGAGATCGGTGTGCGCTGCGTGGCCGTCCCCGTCAAGGACGCCCCCTCGGGCATGGCCGTCTCCATCTCCGGTCCCGAAGCCCGCGTGAGCTGGAAATTCGTCGACCGGGCCGCGCCCATCGTGCAGAGCGCCGCCACCCTCCTGGCCACCGACCTCAACAACCAGTCCTGAGGCATCCATGACGAGGGGCCCTGACCGCTTCCGGTCAGGGCCCCTCGTCATGTTCACGGCCGACTACGTCTGTTGGTCGAAACCCAGTTTGCGCAGCTGCTTGGGGTCACGCTGCCAGTCCTTGGCCACGCGCACCCGCAGGTCCAGGAAGACCCGCCGCCCCAGCAGGCCCTCGATCTGCTTGCGGGCCCGAGAGCCCACGTCCCGCAGCCGCGAACCCTTGGAGCCGATCACGATCGCCTTCTGGCTGGAGCGCTCCACGTACAAGGACGCGTAGATGTCCACCAGTTCCTTGCCCGGCTTGGTGTTCTCGCGTTCGAACATCTCGTCCACGACCACCGCGATGGAGTGCGGCAGCTCGTCGCGCACACCCTCCAGGGCGGCCTCGCGCACCAGCTCGGCCACGAGCATCTCGTCGGGCTCGTCGGTGAGGTCGCCGTCGGGGTACAGCGGCGGCCCCTCCGGCAGGTGCGAGCACAGCACCTCGGCGGCGGTCTCCAGCTGGAAACCACTCCGCCCCGACACCGGCACGATGTCGGCCCAATCGCCCAACTCGTTCACGGCCATCAGGTGCTCGCCGAGCGCGTTCTTGTCGACCAGATCGGCCTTGGTCACCATCGCCACCACGGGGGTGTTGCGCTGGGCGGCCAGTTCCTTGGCGATGTAGGTGTCGCCACGGCCGATCGGTTCATTGGCCGGCAGGCAGAACACGATCACGTCCACCTCGACCAGCGTGGACCGCACCAGGGAGTCCAGACGTTCCCCCAACAGGGTGCGGGGTTTGTGCAGACCGGGCGTGTCCACGATGATCAACTGCGCGTCGGGCCGGTGCACGATCCCGCGCACCGTCCGCCTCGTGGTCTGGGGACGGTTGCTGGTGATCGCCACCTTCTGTCCGACCAGCGCGTTCATCAGGGTGGACTTGCCGACGTTCGGTCGGCCCACGAAGCAGGCGAAGCCGCTGCGGAAACCCTCCGGGTAGGAGGGCAACTCCAGCGGAACGCGGAGCTTCTCGAGGTCGAGATCGTTCATGGGTCCTTCTCAGCGCCGGGTGATGCTCGCGGGCACCCCGTCGGGGGCCGCGATCACCACCACCTGGGTCTTCAGGTCGTCCGCTACCGCGCGGTCGTCCTCGGTCAGCTCCTTGGCCTCGGTGACGACCACCGCGGCCTCCAGGGCGGAGGCCTCGCCGGAGACCGCCGCGGCCACCGCGGCCTGGAGCGCGGACAGGCGCAACGAGCTCAACGACACCGTCGTGGCCACGTACGTGCGGCCGGTCTCATCGCGCACCGCGGCGCCCTCGGCCGTCGCGTTGCGTGCCCGGGAGGCGCGCGCGAGCGTGATGAGCTTGGTGTCCTCGGGGTCGAGCCCCGTCGTGTCCGTCACTGGTCCGTGCTCCTTACGTTCTCTTCCTTGCCCGCCTCGGGGTCGGAGCCCTCCTCCGGCAGCCGTTCCACCAGAACGGTCGTCATCCGGTTGCGGCGGCTGCTCTTGCCCTCCAGCGTGAGCCTGAGTCCAGCGTATTCGGCCTGGGCGCCTCCGGCGGGGACCCGACCCAGCACGAACGCGACGAGTCCGCCCACGGTCTCCACGTCCGACACGTCGAGGTCGAGTTCGGGGAAGAGTTCGGCCAGCTCGCCCAGCGGAAGACGGGCGGTCACCCGGACGCGGGAGTCGTCCAGGCGCTCCACCGGCGCAATCTCGTGGTCGTACTCGTCGGTGATCTCCCCGACGATCTCCTCCACGATGTCCTCGATGGTGACCAGCCCGGCGGTCCCGCCGTACTCGTCGATGGCCACGGCCACGTGGTTGCGCTGCTTTTGCATCTCGCGCAGCAACTCGTCGATCGGCTTGGTGTCGGGGACGTAGGTGGCCTGGCGCATCACGTCGCCCGCGGTCAGCGGTACGTCCTCGGCGCCGCCGGCGGTCGCCGCCCAACGGTCGCGCAACCGCTCCACCAGGTCCTTGAGGTAGACGATGCCGACGACGTCGTCCTCGTCCTCACCCGTGACCGGGATACGCGAATAGCCACTGCCCAGCGCGAGGGTGAGCACGGCGTCGGCGTCGGCCTCGCGCGCGGTGAAGACGATGTCGGGCCGGGGCACCATCACCTCGCGCACGGAGGTGTCGTCGAGCTTGAACACGGAGTGGATCATCTGCCGTTCCTCGGCGTCGATCACCTCACCCCGTTCGGCCAGGTCCACCAGCTGCCGCAGTTCGGTCTCGGTGCTGAAGGGGCCCTCCCGGTCGCCCTTGCCGCGCGGGGTGAGCGCCCGGCCCGCCCCCACCAGCAGTCGGGCCAGGGGGCCCAGCACGATCTGCACCGGGTGGATGACCGCGGCACTGAACTGGGCGACGGGCCCGGCGAACTGACGGCCGAGGATGCGCGGGGTGACGGCGATAAGGACGCACTCCATCACGATCATCACGACGGCGGTCAGAACGATCGCGGGCCAGCCGATTCCCAGCAGGAACACCATGCCGATCCCGGCGGCCAGGACGGCGCACACCTCACAGACCACACGCAGGAACAGCAGCATGTTGAGGTGCGCGGTGGGGTCCGCGGCCACCCGCTCCCATGCTGGGCTCGCCTTGACGGCCCGCTCGCCGTAGGTCGCCTCCAGGCCGACCGACACCACCCGGGTGACGGCGACCTCGGCGGCCACGAGGAGTCCGGCCAACGCGATCAGCACCAGCGCGACGACCAGGGCCAGCGCCCATTCCCAGGGCTCCCCGGTGCTCACCGGCGCCAGGTCGGGCCAAATCGCGCTCATCGGGCGGTCTCGTCCCCTTCGAGCTCTTCCTTTCGTGCGGCCTCTCGCTCACGCCAGGAGGCCAGGATCTCGCCCTGGAGCCCGAACATCTCCTTGTGCTCGTCGGGCTCGGCGTGGTCGTATCCGAGCAGGTGCAAGATGCCGTGGGTGCACAGCAGGTCGATCTCGGCCTCGGTGCCGTGCCCGGCCTCCTCGCCCTGACGTTCGGCGACCTGCGGGCAGATGATCACGTCACCGAGCACGCCGGGATCGCTGGTGCGGCCGGGACCGCCGGGACGCAGCTCGTCCATGGGGAACGAGAGCACGTCCGTGGGCCCGGGCTCGTCCATCCAGCGCACGTGCAGGTCGGTCATCGGTCCTTCGTCCACCAGCACGACGGAGAGCTCGGCCAGCGGGTGAACGCGCATGGCGTCGAGCACGTGCCGGGCGAGGCGGGAGAGTCTCTCCTCGTCCATGCCGGAGACGCCGGACTCGTTGGCGACGTCGATACTCATCGGATGCAGGTGCCTCACTTGATCGGTGGTGGTCGGCGGGCGGCCCGCCGGGCGTTCTCGCGACAACGCCGTATCCGACAGCGGTGGGCCCGCGCGTTCGGCGGGCCCACCGGCCGGTGTCAGATACGTACTCTTCCTCAGTCTGCCCGCTCCGGGCCGCCCCCGGAGACGTCCTCTTCTCGGGTGTCGCCCACGGGTCGGCGCCCGCGCCGCGGCCGCGCCCCACCGGTCTCACCGCCGTGCCTGCTCTGAGCGGCGTCGTAGCGGCCGTAGGCGTCGACGATCTGCCCCACGAGCTTGTGCCTGACGACGTCC
>NZ_DYZD01000391.1 GCF_020741345.1 Nocardiopsis listeri | reverse complement strand
GTACCGAACTACCGAATAGTCACGCACCCGAGTACCTCCCCGCACGCCCCCACCTCCGCGACCCTGCCCCGTGCGGCCCCTGTCCGGAAAGGCCTCCCGTGGACATCTTCGAAAACACCGCCGTGCTCGTCTTGTTGGGCGCCGGCATCAGCCTGGTCACCAGCGCCGTCGTCACGGCCCTGCACGCCAGACAGATCCGCCGGGCCGAGCTCCGGTCCGGCACGCGCAGCTCCGCCCGCAGCCTCACCAGCGCGTTCATCGCCGAACGTGACGGCAACGGCGACAAAATCGAGTTCCTGCGCGACGCCGAGCTGACCGTCATGTCGATGACCGACCGCAAGACGCGCGAACGGCTCACCGCCGTGGTCCGACTGCTGCGCGAACACGAACTGCCAGAGGTCGAACAGCTCAGCGGTGTCGGCTCCGGCACCGCCAAGCGGGTCCTGTGCGACCACGCCCTGGACGTCCTCGGTGCCCACCTGCGAGCGGAGCGTCTCCCGGAGGTCCCCTCCGCGATGCGCAAGATGCTGAGCGTGGAGGAGGAGGCCCTGAGCATCCACTCCGGAGAGATGCCCAAGCCCGCGGCACCGATCGAGAAGAGCTCGGTCACCGCGCGTCCTCGGCACACCGGCAGCACCCCCGCCAAGAGCACCACGGCCCGCAAGACGACCACCAAGACGACCAAGGGTGGCGCCAAGCCGTCCGGCAAGACCGGCGGCCGCACCTCCACGCCGGCGAGCACGGAGAAGGAGAGCGCGTTCTGGGACGACTGACTCCCGGTTCGTGACCGGGCGCGCCGCTCCGTGTGCCCCGATCGGGAGCATTCTCCAGACGGTGCCGGATCATTGCGCGCACGTCCGCCGGGACGCTCCGAACCGATCTTCCCGCGGCGGGTCAGAAGTGATTCTTGCGCCCGCGCGTGAGAAAGTCGGGCGGGAAAGCCTCCGTGGACTTCCATCCGACGAAGGAATTGTGCGGCGCAATTGTGGTCAGGAACCGCGCGCGTGGACAACCCGAACGCGCACTCTTCGAGAACTTCACCTAGGATCACTGCCACGCGCGGGTTCTGGTGTCTTAGTCACCCCCTGCCCATCGGTGCCCCAACACCTTCCACAGGTGACGCAACTTCCCTCGATGACTTTTCGGCTCGGATTCCGGACAGCCCGCGCGCATCCCCCGCGCGACCTCCGCCATTCCTCGGATGCGGACGCGAGACCCACTCGGGTCGGTGTCCGTCCGTTGGCACGTCCAGCCGTCCGAACTCACCGAGATTGTCACGATGCCCGCTGACGAGAACTCCGCCGATTCCGGCGCGGACCAGACACCAGACGAGATCCCGAAGAACGACCCCGTGTCCGAGGACCGGGAGAACTCCGAGGAACAAGAGAGTCCCGGGGAAACCGGGACCGTCGCCGACGAGCCTCGTGCCGAGGATCCGAACGATGAACCGGACGAAGCGCCGGGCGAGGACACGGGCGAAGAGTCGGCACCGGACGGTGTGAGTGCTCCTGATGGTGCGAGCGCCCCGGCACCCGTCGGCATCGACGTCGACAAGCCCGTGACGACCACGGATGAGTCCGACGGGGACGCTCGGCAGGACCGGGCCGAGGGCGACACCGCTCCGAACGACGAGGGCGAAGAGAGCGCAGAGGCGGCACCGGCCGAAGACACCGAGGAAGTGACCGGTGAGGGGTCGGCGGCCGCGGTGACCGCGGCCGTGACCACCGCCACGGCCACCGGTCCGGCCGGGGGGAAGGGGCGGCGCCGTCTTCGCCGCGTCGTCCTGTGGACCGCCGCCTCGGTCGCGGCCCTGATGTGCCTGGGCGCCGCAACCGCCTACGGCTACTACTACTCACTGCGTTCGGAGATGACGCACCACGACATCGGTTCGGTGCTCAGCGAAGGGGACCGTCCGGACAAGATCAGCGACGCGGTCAACATCCTCTTCATCGGATCCGACGGATACGAGGAGGACAGCCCCGCCTACACGGAGGAGTTCGAGGGCGAACGCTCCGACTCCCTGATGCTCGCGCACATCTCGCCGGACAAGCGCGTCTCGGTGATCAGCTTCCCGCGCGACTCCCTGGTTCAGCTTCCCGATTGCGACGCCTACGCCAAGACCGAGGGCACCTACGGCTACTTCGGCATGATCAACGCCGCGATGTACCACGGTGGCCCGCCCTGTGTCGTTCGGACCATCGAGTCGCTCACCGACATCCGGGTCGACCACTTCGTCCACCTGAGCTTCGCGAGCTTCCGGGACGTCGTGGACGCCATCGGCGGGGTCGACATGTGCATCCCCGAACCCATGCGGGACGAACGGTCCAAGCTCGACCTCCAAGCCGGTCAGCAGACCCTCGGCGGGGAAGAGGCCTTGTCCTTCGTCCGGGCCCGCTACGACATCGGCGACGGCGGGGACATCGGCCGCATCGACCGACAACAGATGTTCATGGCGGCTCTCGCCGACCAGGTGACCAGCAGCGACGTACTGACCAGCCCGCGCAGGCTCAACGGGGTCCTGCAGGCGGTGGCACAGCACAGCGCCACCGACCAGGAACTCTCACTCGATCGCATGTTGTCCATCGCGGTCACCATGACCGACGTGGACCTGTCCGACATCGAGTTCCACACCGTGCCCTGGTACCAGGCTCCGTACGACCCCAACCGGGTGATGTGGCACCAGGAGGACGCCGACGAGCTGTTCCGGGCCGTGCGCGAGGACCGTCCTCTGCCCGAACTGCTCGCCGCCGACGACGCGTCGGCCCCGCAGGAACCACCGATGTCCTCTCCGACCCCGGTGGACCGGTCGGTCGTGGAGAACGGCGAGGCCCCGGACGAAGAGGATGTGGAGGAATCGCCGTCCGCCCGCCCGGGTGAGGGGCGCGACGCCACCTCCAACCCGTGCCAGGACGGGCTCGGGTTCGGTACCGGCGAGGACGACTGGTAGCGGTCACACGGATCGACGTCGACGTGGAGGGCTCCGCCGTGAACGGCGGGGCCCTTCGGCGTTCACGGGGCGGGCAAGGTCGCCGGATCCGAAGGGGACCGATACGCGGTAAGGGAACGGGGCGCCGGGGTCTCCCCCGACGCCCCGATCGCTCTCGGAACCCCTGTGTCGTCCTTCCCGGGCCGGAGCGGGCGGGCCGGGTGAGGACTCGGTGCGGCCCCGGCTTTCCCACCCGGGGCCGCACCGTGCACCTCGGGCGACGAGATCCGCCCCGTGCCGCCGGCGAACACCGGAGAACCCCCACAGTTCCGTCCGGCGCCCCAC
>NZ_DYZD01000390.1 GCF_020741345.1 Nocardiopsis listeri | reverse complement strand
CCCACCCCCACCCCACCCAACAACGCGAAGACCCGCTTCCGCTTCCGCTCCCGCTCCCGAACTCTCCACCCCGCCCCAGCCCCAGCCCCAGGTCAGGGCCGAGGCCCGGGGCTCCGCCTGCCAAAGGACTGACCAAGGTGGGCCGGGTGAGCAAGGCGCGGCTGATGTCCGGGAGTTGGCACACCATCCGGGGGTGAGCGGATCCAGGAGGTTCTCGCGCATGCTCGCCACGTGTGGACCGCCTGCGCGGGAGGACCTCGCGGCCCTGGTCGGTGAGGACGACGAACCGGCTGTTGCGGTGGGTCTCGTAGCGCCGGCGCTCCACGAAGCCGGCCTCGGCCGTCGGTGCCCTGGTCATCCGTGTGGCGTCGCGAGTGGGGCGGGCCGGGCGGTTAGCCTGAGGCCCCACCGGTCGGTCGCCACACCGATCGGCCCGATGGACGGGGCTTCGGGCGGGTATGCGCCTGGGAGGAAGACCCATCGATACGGAGGACGACCAATGGCGACCACCTGGCTGGGACCTGAGAGCCGCACCGCGGCGCTGGCATCCATGGCGGACGAGGAGCTCGACGTCCTCGTTGTCGGAGGCGGGATCGTGGGGGCGGGAATCGCCCTGGACGCGGTCTCACGCGGACTTTCCACGGGGCTGATCGAGGCGCGCGACTACGCTTCCGGTACCTCCAGCAGGTCCAGCAAACTCATTCACGGCGGCCTGCGTTACCTGGAACAACTCGACTTCGAGCTGGTTCGTGAGGCACTCCAGGAACGTGGCCTGTTGCTCACCACCATCGCGCCGCACCTGGTGCGTCCGGTGCCGTTCCTTTTCCCGTTCCAGCACCACTGGGAGCGGTTCTACATCGGCGCGGGCGTCACCCTCTACGACGCCCTCGCGATGAGCTCCCGCAACAACCGGGGGCTGCCCTCGCACCGCCACCTGACCAGGTCCGGCGCGATGAAGGTGTTCCCGGCGCTCAAACGCAGCGCCCTGGCCGGAGCGATCCAGTACTGGGACTGCCAGGTCGACGACGCCCGTTTCGTCACCACCGTCCTACGCACGGCGGCGGGGCTGGGCGCGAGGATCGCCTCCCGGGTGCAGGCGGTCGAATTCCTGCGTGAGGGCGAACACGTGGTCGGGGCGATGGCCGCCGACCTGGAGAGCGGCGAGAACGTCCGGATCCGGGCCCGGCAGGTGGTCAACGCCGCGGGTGTGTGGACCGACGACATCCAGGAGATGGTCGGAGGCCGCGGGCAGGTCCACGTCAGCGCTTCCAAGGGCGTGCACCTGGTGGTGCCGCGGGACCGTATCCAGGCCTCCTCCGGGATGATCCTGCAGACCGAGAAGAGCGTGCTGTTCGTGATCCCGTGGGGCCGCCACTGGATCATCGGCACCACCGACACCCCGTGGGACCTGGACAAGGAGAATCCCGCGGCCAGCCGCACCGACATCGACTACGTCCTGGACCACGTCAACCAGGTGTTGCGCACACCGCTGAGCCGGGACGACGTCGAGGGCGTCTACGCGGGTCTGCGGCCGTTGCTGTCGGGTGAGTCAGACGAGACCTCCAAGCTGTCCCGAGAGCACACCGTCGCCCACCCGGTGCCGGGCCTGGTGCTGATCGCGGGCGGCAAGTACACCACCTACCGGGTCATGGCCAAGGACGCGGTGGACGCGGTGGCGCACGGACTGGGCGGGGCCGTCCCGAACTCGGTCACCGACAAGCTGCCCCTGGTGGGTGCGGACGGGTACGCGGCCCTTTACAACCAGCGTCACCGACTGGCCCGGGACTCCGGGCTCCACGTCTCACGGGTCTCGCACCTGCTGCGTCGGTTCGGTTCCCAGGTCCATGACCTCCTCGACCTGATCAAGGAGCGCCGGGACCTGGCCCGTCCGCTGGCGGGCTCCGACGACTACCTGAGGGCGGAGGTCGTCTACGCGGTGCAGGCGGAGGGGGCCCGTCACCTCGAAGACGTCCTGACCCGCCGTACCCGCATCTCCTTCGAGACCTGGGACCGGGGCATCGCCGCCGCGGAGGAGGCGGCCGAGCTGATGGCCGAACCCCTGGGATGGACCAAGGAGCAGGTGGAACGCGAGGTGGAGTTCTACCGCAAGGGCATCGAGGCCGAGCGGGTGGCACAGGAGCAGGACACCGACCAGGAGGCGGACGCTGTCCAGCTCGGCGCTCCGGAGATCGTTCCGGACGTGCACATCGGTCGGTCGGGGGGCCGTTCCTGACGGGTCCGGTACGGGGCGGTTAGGGTGCGTACCACCGCGTTGTTACGCACACACCCCCTCCGAAGGACCCTCGGTCATGATCAAGGTGCTGCTCGTCGAGGACGACGTCCGGCTCGCCGACGCGCTCGCCGGGGCGCTCGAGACGAACGGCTACGAGGTCGTGCAGGTTCGTACCGCCGGGGACGCGCTCGCCGCGTCCCCGGCGGACGTCGTTCTGCTGGACCTCGGGCTCCCGGACATGGACGGCATCGACCTGTGCCGTGCGCTCCGTGAACGCCAGGACTTCGGGGACACCGCCATCATCATGGTCACCGCCCGGGGCCGGCAGCGCGAACGCGTCCTCGGGCTGCGCTCGGGCGCCGACGACTACGTGGTCAAGCCCCTGGCCATCGAGGAACTGTGCGCCCGAATGGAAGCGGTGCTGCGTCGCACCGGCACACGCTCGGGCACCGTGCTGGAGGCGGGTCCCGTCAGGGTGGACACCAGCACCCGCGCCGTCACCTGCGAGGGTCGTCCGGTGGAGCTCACCCGCAAGGAGTTCGA
>NZ_DYZD01000389.1 GCF_020741345.1 Nocardiopsis listeri | reverse complement strand
TGGGTCGAGGAGAAGACCGACGGAGCGGTTCCGGCCGCGGACGTCACCGTCATCGACCTGCCCCTACTGCGCGGCGGCGACGTCGCCTCGGTCACCGCCCGGCTTCTCGAAGCCCGCTCGGCCGCCCCGATCGTGGTCGACGCCGAGGCCGAGGAAGACCTGCGCGTCCTTTCCCTGGCCCTCATCGACGCCGAACGTCAGGGCCGCAGGTTCGTCTACCGCGTGGGTCCGCCGTTCGTACGGGCCCGGATCGGCCTGGAGGAGCGGCCTCCCCTGGGCGAGGGCGAGCTCCGTGTCGGCACCGACGCCCCCGGCGGGCTCGTGGTGGTCGGCTCCCACGTCGCCCTGACCACCCGGCAGCTCGACGCGCTCATCGAAAGCCGTCCCGACGCCCGCGTGATCGAACTCGACGTCGACGCGATCCTGGACGCGGACACCCGTGAGGCGACCGTGGGCCGTGCCGTCGACACCATCGTCGAGGGTCTGGCCGGCAATGACGTCGTCCTGCACACCTCACGGCTGCTGCGCGTGAGCGGGGATCCCGCCGAGAGCCTGGCCATCGCCCGCGAGGTCTCCGCCGCGATCGTGCGCTGCGTCTCCTCCACCCTGGCCCGGAGCGCGCCCCGCTTCGTCGTCGCCAAGGGCGGGATCACCTCCAGCGACGTCGCCTCGTTCGGGCTGGGCATCCACCGCGCCGTGGTGCGCGGCCCGATGCTGCCCGGCCTGGTCTCCCTGTGGGAGCCCGTCGGTGGCCCCGCCGCCGGAATCCCCTACATCGTCTTCGCGGGCAACGTCGGCCAAGACGGCTCGCTCGCCGAGGTGGTCCACCGCCTCAGCGCCTTCGACAAAGGAGTGCACGCATGACCACCACACCGACCGTCGCCGTCATCGGGCTCGGCGCCATGGGGCTGCCGATGGCGACCCGCCTGGCCGGTGCCATGACCGTCCACGGCTGTGACATCGCCGCCGAGCGACGCGACCTGGCCGCGCAGGCCGGCGTGGTGACGTTCGAGGGCTCCGCCGAAGCGGTCGCCGGTGCCGACGGCGTGCTGTTGGTCGTGCGCGACGGTGCCCAGCTCCAGAACGTGCTCTTCGGCGAGCAGGGCATCGTGGACTCACTCGCCCCCGGCACCGTCATCATCCTGACCAGCACCGTCGGGGTGGACACGGTCACCACGACCGCCACCGAACTGGCCCCTCGCGGGGTACTGCTGGTCGACGCCCCGCTGAGCGGCGGTCCCGTGCGCGCCGGCGAGGGCGACCTGCTCATCGTCGTGGGCGGCACGCCCGAGGCCCGGGAGGCCGCCGACCCGATTCTGCGGCGGCTCGCCTCCACCCTGAGCGTCATCGGTGACCGCCCCGGCGACGGCCAGGCCTTCAAGACCGTGAACCAGCTGCTGTGCGGGGTGCACATCGCGGCCGCCGCCGAGGCACTCGCGCTGGCCGACTCCCTGGGTCTGGACCCCGAGGCCACGCTGGAGACTCTCGGCGCGGGCGCCGCCGGGTCGTTCATGCTGAACAACCGTGGACCGCGGATGCTGCAGGCCTACGAGGAGGACGGCGCCGAGGTGCTCAGCCGGCTCGACATCTTCGTCAAGGACATGGGCATCGTCACCTCCGCGAGCCGTTCGGTGGGTCTGCCCACGCCGTTGGCCGCCGCCGCCGAACAGCTCTACCTGTTGGGCAGCGGTCAGGGTCTCGGCGCCGCCGACGACTCCGCGGTCATCCGTGTCGTGGCCCCCCAGAAGGCCGACACCGACCAGTCCTGATCCCGGCGGCCGTCTCGACGGCCATCCTCCACCACGGTCCGAAGGAGTAGCGTCGCATGGGCGCCCTTTCCCTCCTCGGCATCGCGGCGGGCGGTATCGCCCTGCTGCTGTTGCTGATCATCCGATTCAAAGTCCACGCCTTCGTGGCGTTGCTCCTGGTGAGCATCCTCGTCGGCCTCGTGTCCGGCATGCCCCTGGTCACCGTCCCGGCCACCGCCGACGGTCCCGAACAGCTCGGGATCATCCCCGCGATCACCGCGGGCATGGGCGACACGTTGGGTTCGGTCGCCCTGCTCGTGGCGCTGGGCGCGATGCTCGGCCGCATGATCGAGGTGTCCGGTGGAGCGGGGAGCCTCGCCGGACGATTCACCGGCCGGCTCGGCCCCAGGCGGGTCTCGGCGGCGCTCACCGCGGCGGCCCTCGTCCTGGCCGTCCCGGTCTTCTTCGACGTCGGATTCATCATCCTCGTCCCGATCATCTACGGTTTCGCGAAGGCCGCCGGAGTCGACCCGGTCCGGTTCGGGCTGCCCGTGGCCGGGATCATGCTGGCCGTGCACGTCTCCATCCCACCGCACCCCGGCATCGTCGGCGGTTCCGCGTTGCTGGGCGCCGACATCGGCTGGGTCCTCATCCTGGGGCTGATCGTGTGCGCGCCGCTGGCCGTGCTCTCCCAGTACGTGGCCAAGCGGCTGACCCGCCGTGACATCCCGATGCCGGCCGCCACCCGCGCCCGGTTCGAGTCGTTCGGCAAGGGGTCGGGCGAGGGTTCGAACGGTTCCGCGTCCGGGAACGACGACGGGTCCGGGTCCGGTGGCACGCTCACCGCGACCGAGGCCCCGCCGAGCATGTGGACCGTGCTCACCCTCGTCATCACTCCGCTGCTCCTCATCATGCTGGGCACGACCGGTGAGACGGTTCTGCCCGAGGGCCACGACCTTCGTCCCGTGCTCTCCTTCATCGGCGCCCCCGTCTTCGCCCTGCTCGTCGCCCTGATGCTCGCCTTCTTCCTCCTCGGGATCCGCCGCAGGTGGTCCCTGGCCCACATCGGTGAGGTGATGGAGGCCGCGCTCCCGCCGGTCGCGATCGTCATCCTGGTGACCGGTGCGGGCGGTGTCTTCGCCAAGATCCTGACCGAGAGCGGAGTGGGAGAGGCTCTCGCCGACACCCTCTCCGGAACCGGACTGCCCATCCTGCTGCTCGGTTTCGTGCTCTCCGTGGCGCTGCGCGCCTCTCAGGGTTCGGCGACCGTCGCCATCCTCACCTCCTCGGGGCTGCTCACCGACATGATCACGGGGGGCGACTACTCCACGATCCAGGTGGCGCTCATCGCGCTGGCCATCGCGTTCGGAGCGCTGGGACTGTCCCACGTCAACGACTCGGGGTTCTGGGTGGTCACCCGGTTCCTGGGGCTGTCGGTCTCCGACGGTCTGCGGACCTGGACGGTGTTGACCACGGTGCTGGGCGTGGCGGGCTTCCTGCTCGTCAGCCTGCTGTGGCTCGTGTTGTCCTGACGCCGATCACGGGCGAACCCATCGGCCCGGTGTCCGACTCCTGGGAGCCGACCGCCGGGCCGATGGGATATGGATGGTTCCGGCACACCGTCCACCACGAAGGGACCAGCCCGTGTTCCCCCTCGTCACAGCACCCGTCGACCGACCCGCACTCCGATTCGGCGACCACCGCCTCACCTACCGGGAACTGGCCGGGTCCGCCTCCCGGCTCGCGGCCGACCTGCCCGAAGGCCGGGTCGCGGTGTGGGCGACACCGTCACCGCACACCTGCGTGGCCGTGACCGCCGCGGTCCTGGCCGGGGTCCCGATCGTCCCGCTCAACCCGCGCTCCGGGGAACGAGAGCTGCGGCACGTGGTGGACGACAGCCGACCCGAACTGCTGCTCGCCCCGCCCGGTACCGCGCTTCCCGAGGCCCTGGCCGGACTCCCCGTGCGCGAGGTCGACGCCTCTCCCGACCCGACCACTCCCCCGCTCGTGCGCGAGGTGGACTCCGAGTCCATCGCGCTGGTCGTCTACACCTCCGGCACCACCGGCCCGCCCAAGGGGGCACTGATCTCCCGGCGCGCGATCCTGGCCGGCCTCGACGCGCTCGCCCACGCCTGGGAGTGGACGGAACGGGACGTGCTCGTGCACGGTCTGCCGCTGTTCCACGTGCACGGCCTCGTCCTGGGCGTGTTCGGGCCGCTGTACCTGGGCGGTTGCCTGCACCACCTGGGTCGCTTCGAACCCGAAGCGGTCCGCCGGGGGCTGGAGGGTGAGGGCACGCTCCTGTTCGGGGTACCGACCATGTACCACCGTCTGGCCGGGGCGGTGGACGCCGACCCGGCCCTGGCGCGGGCGTTGGCCGGGGCCCGCCTGCTGGTGTCGGGTTCGGCCGCGCTTCCGTTGCCCGACCACGAACGCCTCACCGCGGCCACCGGCCACCGGGTCGTCGAACGCTACGGCATGACCGAGACCCTGATGAACACCAGTGTCCGCCTCGACCACCCGCCGTGCCCGGGCGCGGTCGGCACCCCGTTGGACGGGGTGGATCTGCGTCTGGTCGGCGACGACGGATCCCCACTCCCCGAAGGCGAGGAGGTCGGCGAGGTCCAGGTGCGCGGTGCCAATCTGTTCAGCGGGTACCTGAACCGCCCCGAGGCCACCGCCGAGGCGATGACCGAGGACGGTTGGTTCCGGACCGGGGACATGGCCACCATCGACGCCGAGGGTCTGGTCCGGTTGGTGGGTCGCAAGAGCACCGACCTGATCAAGAGCGGTGGCTACAAGATCGGCGCCGGGGAGATCGAGAACGTGCTGCTGGCGCACCCCGGGGTCGCCGAGGCCGCCGTCACCGGCGAACCCGATCCCGACCTGGGCGAGCGGGTCGTCGCCTGGATCGTTCCGACCGGTACGCGGACGCCAGCCCTGGAGGAGCTGGCCGACATGGTCGCCGCGCAACTGGCCCCGCACAAGCGCCCACGACGCCTACATGTGCTGGACGCGCTGCCCCGCAACGACATGGGCAAGATCCTCAAACGCGCCCTGGTCCCTTGAGTCGCGGGGTCACTCACCCGTGAAGACGGGATCGGTGCGGTTCAGGGACGCGGTGACACCCGCCTCGTTGTCCTTGGTGGACATCAGGCGGGTCTGCTCGACGATCTCGCGCTCCATCGCGGAGGGCAGGGCGGCCAGGAGGTCCGCGCGCATGGTGGCCTTCATCGAGCGCACCGCCAACGGCGCCGAGGTGGCGATCCGGTGGGCGTGCTCCAGGGCACCCGCGCGGACCGCCCCGTCCTCGACCAGGTGATCGGCCAGTCCGATGGCGTACGCCTCCTCACCCGGGACCCGACTGGCGGTGTAGAGCATGTCGGCGGCCTTCTGGGCGCCCACGATGCGCGGCAGCGACACGGTCAGCCCGAAGCCCTGGTGCAGCCCCAGACGACCGAAGTTGGCGTGGAAGCGGGTGCCGGGCGAGGCCACCCGGAAGTCCGCCGAGCAGGCCAGCCCGAGGCCTCCCCCGACCGCGACACCCTGGACGGCGGCGATCACCGGGATCGGTAGCGAGTACAGACGCAGGCCCTGACCATAGATGGCGCCGAGGGTGTTCACGGGGGTGGGCCCGACCCCGCCCGCGGCGAAGTCCACCCCGGCGCAGAAGTTCTTGCCCTCGGAGCACAGCACCAACACGCGGCACCCTTGCGCCACCAGTTCCTCGGCGGTGTCGGCGAGCTCGGTGAGCACGTCCAGGGAGAAGTGGTTGTGAGGTGGGCGGTGGATCTCCAGTACCCCGACGTGACCGTCGACGCGCACGGACAGCTCCTCGCTCATGGGAGTGCCTTTCTCTTGGACAGGGCCGGTCGGGGCGAACGGCGACGAGGTTATCGGGTGGTCGTATCCGGACCGTCCACGGCCCGGTTGATAATCTCCGACGCACCTGTTCGTTCGACCATCGGAGCACCGTGCATCCTTTCAGGAAGGCCGTCGAGGCCGGCGACCACGACGCCATCCGCGCCCTGCTCGCCGAGGACGTGGTCTTCACCAGCCCCGTCGCCTTCAAGCCCTACCCCGGTCGCTCCATCACCGCCGCGATCCTGCGCGGGGTCGACCGTGTCTTCAGCGACTTCCGCTATGTCCGTGAGATCAGCAGCGCGGACGGACGTGACCACGCACTGGTGTTCGAGGCCCGGGTCGGCGAACGTCGGATCAACGGCTGCGACTTCCTGCACATGAACGAGGACGGCCTCATCGACGACTTCGTGGTGATGGTCCGCCCGCTGTCCGCGGCCACCGCCCTGGCCGAGGCCATGGGGGCCCGGTTCGAGCGGATCGCCCAGGAGGCCGCGGAGGAGGCGACCGGGCGGGCCTGATCACACGCGTCACGCTCTCGGCCGGCCGAATCCCACTCGTCCACCCGCATTCCGGACACGCCAAAGACGGACGTATCACGCTTTTCGCCTGGATATGGCGTCGGGCTCTGGCCCGCCGCCATACTCCTACCTACTGTGGTCGCTCGGCCCACCCCCAGGAGCGTGATCGTTGTGACCACAACCCGCAAGGTCCCGGACCTGCTCTCCCCCGAGTTCGCCGCCGACCCCTACGCGGCCTATCGGATGATGCGCGAGGACGCCCCGTTGCTGTGGCACGAGGCCACCGGAAGCTACGTCGTCTCCCGGTACGAGGACGTGCGACGGGCGTTCAAGAACGAAGTCTTCTCCACCGAGAACTACGCCTGGCAGTTGGAACCCGTGCACGGGCGCACCATCTTGCAACTGGACGGCCGCGAACACGCCGTGCGTCGAGCCCTGGTCGCCCCCGCCTTCCGCGGCAAGGACCTGCGCGAACGCTTCCTCCCGGTGATCGAGCACAACAGTCGGTCCCTGATCGACCGGTTCCGCCACCGCGGCCGGGTGGACCTGGTCTCGGAGTACGCGACCCGATTCCCGATCAACGTCATCGTGGACATGCTCGGTCTGGACCCGGACGACCACGACCGCTTCCACGACTGGTACACCGCGATCATCGCCTTCCTCGGCAACCTGAGTCAGGACCCGGAGGTGACCGCGGCGGGGCTGCGCACCCACGACGAACTCGCCGACCATCTCATCCCGATCATCCAACGCAGGCGTGAGGAACCCGGAGACGACCTGCTGTCGCGGCTGTGCCAGGCCGAGGTGGACGGTACCCGGATGACCGACGAGGAGATCAAGGCGTTCTGCAGTCTGCTGCTGGCCGCCGGTGGCGAGACCACCGACAAGGCCCTGGCGAGCCTGTTCGCGAACCTGCTGGACCACCCCGAACAGCTCGCGGCGGTACGTGAGGACCGGTCGTTGATCCCAAGGGCCTTCGCCGAGTCCCTGCGCTACACCCCGCCGGTGCAGATGATCATGCGTCAGCCCGCCGAGGACGTGGAGATCGGCGGCCACACCGTGCCCGCCGGGTCCACGGTCACCTGCCTGATCGGCGCGGCCAACCGCGACCCGGATCGGTTCGCCGACCCCGACACCTTCGACGTGTTCCGCGCCGAACTCGCCGGCACCACGTCCTTCTCGGCGGCGGCCGAACACCTGTCCTTCGCCCTGGGCCGACACTTCTGTGTCGGGGCGCTGTTGGCCGAGGCCGAGGTGCGGGTCGGGGTGAACGACCTGCTGGACGCCATGCCCGACGTTCGCCTGGCCCCGGGCGCCGAGCCGACGGAAGAGGGGTTGTTCACCCGCGGACTGCGGGAGCTGCCGTTGGAGTTCACCCCGGCGGGGGTGCCCTCACCACGTCAGGGCGGCTGAGCGCGGGCCCGGGGCGGGGAGGCTCCCCGTCCCGGGCCGGCGGGATCAGCGGCCGGAGCCGATGATGGGACTGAACCGGGCCGGCAGGTCGAACAGGCCGCGCATCCACACCGAGGGCCGCCAGCGCAACTGTTCGGGCGGTACCGCCATGCGCACGTCCGGCAGCCGGTCCAGGAGTGTCTCCACCGCGGTGCGGGCGATGACCTCCGCGACCCTGGGCGCGGGGAACGGACAGCCGTGTTCGCCGTGCCCGAACGACATCTGCGCCCGGTTGGAGGCGTGGATGCTCAGGTCCCCGGTGTTGAGCCGGGGGTCGGCGTTGGCCGCGGCCATCCCCATCACCAGCAGATCACCCTGCTGGATCCGGCGTCCACCCAGGTCACAGGCCTGCACCGCCCAACGGCCGATGAAGTTCTGCGTGGGGGTGTTCTTCCACAGCACCTCGTTGAGCGCCTCGTCGGCGCTGCTGCGCCCGCCCTGCAGGGTCAGGGAGAAGTCGTCGTCCAGGAGCATCAGCCGCAGCGTGTTGCCGATCCAGTTTCCGGTGGGCGCCTGCGCGGCCGACATGATCACGAGCAGGTCCATGAGGACCTCCTCGTCGGTGAGCCCCGCCGGGTGGGTCAGCAACCGGGACGGGACGTCCTTGCGCGGATGTACGCGCCGTTGGGCGACGATCCGCCGCATCCGTTCCTGGAGCCGCTGGTGGGCTCCGGCGGCGTCCGCGGTGACGTCCAGGGAGGTCAGGTTGTCCCGGACCATGTCCGGGACCTCCTGCGCGGGGAGGCCGTACAGACGGGCGATCACCCCCGCCGGAATCTGGTGGGCGTACTGGCTGACCAGGTCGGCCTCGCCGTCCCCTGCGAAGCGGTCGATGAGCCCGTCGGCGACCTGGTTGCACACGGCGTGCAGGTCGGCCCTGTCCACGGCGTCCAACGCGTCACCGATGGCCCCCGCCCGGCGCCGGTGGTCGGCACCCTCGGCGAACATCACCGAGGGGGTCCACATCACGTAGGGCAACAACGGCCAGTCCTCGCCGATGCGGTCCCACTGGTTCCAGCGACGACAGTCGCGGGCGAACCACTCGGGATGGCCGGTCACATGGTGCAGTTCCCGGTAGCCCAGCACGAACCACGCGGGCACGTCCCCGTCCAGCAGGATGGGAGCCACGGGGCCGAAGCGACGCCGCATCTCCTCGTAGAGCGAGACCGGGTCACGGGCGATGTCGGGCCCGTAGAAGCGCATGGCGTGGACGTGGTCGGGTGAATAGGGCACGGAACCCGTCGTGGTGGTGACGTTGGTCCGGGTCCCCGCGCTGTCGTTCACGGCGTCTCCTTCAGGGCGGAGCGGGCCCGCTCCATCGAGGCCAGGTGGTGGACGAGGGTGATGAGGACGTCGCGGCTGGACTCGCGGCGGCGGGCGTCGCATTCCAGCAGGGGCACGTCGTTGGACAGGTCCAGGGCGTCGCGCACCCGTTCCAGGTTCGGTCCGGGGCCGAAACGGTTGACCGCGACGATGAACGGCGTGCCGTGGTGTTCGAGCCGGTCGATCGCGTACCAGGAGTCCTCCACCCGCTCGGTGTCGACGAGGACGACCGCTCCGAGGCTGCCGGTGAACAACTGCTCCCACAGGAACCAGAAGCGCTTCTGGCCGGGCGCGCCGAACAGGTAGAGGACGCGGGTGGCGTCCACGGTGATACGGCCGAAGTCGAAGGCGGCGGTCGTGGTGCGTTTGTCGCGGACCCCGCGCAGGTCGTCGATCTCGGCGCCGGCCTGCGTCATGACCTCCTCGGTGCTCAGCGGGCGCATCTCACTGACCGCTCCGACCATGGTCGTCTTGCCCACGCCGAAACCTCCGACGATCACGATCTTGAGGGCGTTGCCGATCGTGGCGGCCAAGGGGGTCCGCTCCGGTGCGGGTGTGATCTGCTCAGAGGCGTTGGAGGGCAAGGAGCACCTGCTTCAGCGTGTCGGGGTCGTGCCGTGGCCCTTCCAAGGGAGTGGAGGGCACGTGGTGCCGGACGGTCACCGCCCCCGTGTCGAGCAGGTCGACCAGGAGGATCCGGACGACACTGACGGGGAGCCCGAGCTCGGCGGACAGCTCCACCACCGCGATCGGACGCAGGCACAGCCGCAGGATGTCGGCGTGTTCGGACTGCATGTCGAGGGAGGGTTCGGACTCGGCGACGATGAGCGCGACGGAGTCGAGGGAGGACTCGTCGGTTCCGCCACGGCCGCCGGTGACCGTGTACAGCCGGTCCGGCGACTCCTGCCCGGTGGGTTCGGGGCTCATCGTTTCAGGTCCGTCTCGTAGGGCCTGCGTCGGGGAGGCACGGCGACGTGGTGGCCGATCCGGTCGACGAGTTCGTTCATCCGGCGGGCGACCACGCCGACGTCGGCCTCGGTTCCGGTGACCACGGCCAGGTGGGCGCCCTCACCGGCCCCGACGATCAGCAGGAGTCCGCCGCCGTACTCGAGCATGGCCTGCCCGGCTCCGGTGGCGTCACCGAACTCGGCGGAGGCGCTCAGGGACAGACTCTGGATGCCCGCGGAGATCGCGGCGAGTTGGTCGGCCCGGTCCACGTCGAGTTCTCGGGTATGGCACATCTTGAGTCCGTCCCGGGAGAGCACCAGGACGTGGTGGACGCCGGTGGTCCCGCTGCGCAGGTTCTCCAGCATCCAGTCGAGACTGGAGTCGGTCGTGGTCATCGGGTTGTCGGGGCGGCTCCCTGGACGACGTGCGTCCCGGTGCCCCTCCCTCCGTTCCTGTTCGGTCGCTTGTCTGCCGGTGGTGTGCGGTGGGAGCCGTGGTCAGGCGCCGCCATCGGGGTGGTGTTCGTCGTCGGTTCCGGCGTCCCGGAAGGCGGAGAAGCGGGTGGGCAGGCCGCCACGTGAGAGGTTCTCTCCCCGGGTCCGGCCGGGGTAGAGCTGTTCGGGGTTCTCCCGGACCGCTTCGGCCAGGGTGCGTCCGCGGTGCCGTTGGGGCAGTTCGAAGTGCTGCTCTTCGGTCTTTCCGGCGTTCGGGGCGTCCTTGTCCTCGTGGCCGGGTGGCTCCCCTGCCGGGACCTGGGAGCCGCGGGAGCCGTCCCGTCGGGGCAGGGGCGGGCGGGGATCCTCGGGCGCGGATCGGACGGGGGGCGGTTCCGTGCCGGGCTGGGGGCCGGCCGCGGCGTGGGGCGGAACCGACCGGGTCTGTGGTGTCCGGGCCGGAGCGGGCCGGGCGGGAGCGGGCAGTGAGGGCCCGGTCTGGCTCAGGCGCGGTCGGGGTCGAGGGCGCCGCGACTCGGTCAGCAGGTTCGGCGGGATGAGGACGACGACGCCGATACCGCCTCGGGCGGAGGGTCGCAGGCTCACCCGCAACCCGTACCGATCGGCCAGACGTCCGACGACGGCCAGCCCCACGCGCCCCGAGGGGACGGTGGACAGGTCGCGGGGTTCGGTGAGCAGGCTCTCGGCCAGCGCCCTCTCACGGTGGCGCAGGCCCATACCGCTGTCCTCCACGGTGATGGTGACGCCGTTGTCGCCTTCCTCCGCGTAGACGTGCACCTCGGTGCCCAGAGCGGAGAAGTTCGCGGCGTTGTCCATGAGCTCGGCCAGCGCCTGCATCACGCCCTCGGCCGCGTAGCCGACCACGGCGATGCTGCTGGTGTAGTGCAGGCGGACCCGGCGGTAGGCGGTGATACGGCCCATGGCTCCGCGCAGGATGCTCTCCATGACGATGGGACGGGTCCAGCGGCGCCCGGATCGGCCCTTGGCGAGGGTGACCACCCGGTCGGCCAGGCGGCCGGTGCGGGAGACGTTGTGGTCGACCTCCAGCAGGTCCGCGAAGATGTCGCCGCGGTCCCCGTAGCGCTCCTGCAACTCTCGCAGCTGAGCGAGCAGGGTGGTCAGGTGCGCCTGGATGCGCGCCCCGCACTCGGAGGTCGTGATCATCGCCCGCTCGGCACGCCGGTCACCGGCCAACATCCGTTGGAGGATGCGTCCGCGCAGGTGGGCGACGGGCGGGTGGACCGCGGGGAGTTCCTGTTGGAGGGCCTCTTCCGCGGTGGGCAGGTCCTCCTCGATGCGTAGCCGCATGAGCGGGATGCCGACGTCGGCCAACGTGGAGATCTGTTCCTCGATCTCGGCGCGGGCCCTACGTTCCTGGGCCGACCTGGTCTCGGCCGAGGCGATCCGAGCGGTGACGGCGTGCGCGAGCCGATCGACGGCGGGATGGGAGGGCCGGGGGTGTTCGGACAGCACGTCCTGGGGCGAGCGGTCCTCGCGGACCGCGTGGGCGAGCGAGGGCAGGAGCACGTCCACGACCCAGGCGGTCTCCTCCTCCAGCGTGCGCGCGCCGGCACCGATCCGGGTGGCGTGGGCACGGGTGTTGCGCGCGACGGCCGCCTGATGGGCGGCCGTGGCCACCGCGGCGCACAGTAGGACCGCGACGAGGCCTCCGGCGAGCCCGACGGTGGTCCGAATCTCCACCGGGCTCTCGATCACCGCCCACGACCAGGTCGGTGCGGTGATCGCGGCGGCGATCAGGAGTGCGACGAGAGCCTGTTGGCCGGGGCGCGGGTGAGTGCGTTTCCGGTCGGACAGGTGTGCGGCCATGAATGGGTTCCTCGCGGCGTGGGTCCGGGGTGGAGGAGTCGTGACCCTCACCCGAAAGAGGGCACGGGACACATCCCTACGACCCGGAAAGGGAATTCTCCGGGTCGGTTCGATTTCACGGTAGACCACGTGGGGATGGCGCGTGGAGTTTCTCCCAACACCACCCGACGACCTGCGCGTACGGTGTCATTCCAGACCGGATTCAATCCATGAAAAGGATAGAAATCCCCCTTTCCTGGCATTCCAGAAAAGAGGGCACGGGAAGGTTTCTCTCCCCCGGTCTTCTCGAAGAACGAGAGGTCGGTCGGCGACGACCCTCTCCGGTCGCCGGGTCTCTCCGGGACCGGTGCCGGTGGCGCCGCGACGGGCCGTCACCGCCGCCACCGGCAGGCGGGAGCCGTGGGATCGGAGGGCGGCGTCGGGTTCAGAGGACGCCCTTGGCGGCGACGAGGATCACCAGGAGCGGCACCAGTCGATCGCCGGGAACGACGTAGTGGCCACGGCGGCGGGTGGTGAGCCAACCGGCCGAGGCCAGTTGGTTGACGTGGTGGTAGATCTGGCCGGTGGTGCCGAACCCCTCCTGTTCCTTGAGTTCGGCGACGGTGGAGATCCCCGACCACACGGCCCGCAGGATGTTGAGCCGGACGGGGTTGCCCAAGGCGTCCAGGTCGGACGCGAGGGATGCCCAGTCGAGCTCGGCGAGTTCGTCGACGCCGAGGCCGTACCGCCATTCGACGGGGCCGTCCTCGGTTTCGAGGTGACCCGCGTAGAACACCGATCCGCCCCGGGGTCCGTGTTCCTTGAGGGTCTCCAGCACTCGGAGGGTCTCGACCACCGGGGAATCGTCCCGCGGCCCGGTGGCGTTCTCGGGAGGCTGTTCCAGTTCGGCGACCCGGGCCTCCAGGTCGGCGAGGCGTTGCTCGGTGGATCTCTCGCTCACGTGCCCAGCCTACCGAAGGCTACGGGATTACGTAAGAACGAATTATCGCCCCGGAGGAACCCGCCGGGCTTTGCCCGATCCAGAGCAACCGGTTCCGTCCCCGTGACGCCGCGTATCCCATGATGAAGGGGCGGTCCAGGCAGCCGCTCGCCCCTTGTACACCCGAGGTCTCGTCCCCACCGGGCCCGTCCACGGCTCGTCGGACGACCGGTAAGGAGCACCACATGCGCGCAGCCAACGGTTGGCGATACTTCGTCTGCACCCTGCTCATGGTCATCGGTGCCGTCAACGTCATCCAGGGGCTCACCGCTTTCCTCACTCCCGACTTCTTCCTGGCCCCCGAGTCACGGCTGTTGGTGCTGGAGTACGAGGGCTGGGGCCTGCTGTTCGGTGTCTGGGGCGTGCTGATGGTCGTCGCCGGCGCGGCGGTGCTGACCGGGCGCACCTGGGCGCGGGTCCTCGGCACCTTCCTGGCCTCGGTGAACGCGCTCGCCCAGCTGGTCTTCCTCATCGCCATGCCGCTGTGGTCGGCGATCGTGATCGCCATCGACATCCTGATCGTCTTCGGCCTCACCGCCGGATGGCCGTCCGCCACCCGGGAGAGCGGTGCCAGGGCCGTCTACCGGGCCGGATACCGGGCGGCTCAAGAGAAACCCGCCACCACACCGCGGCCCACCCCCTCTCCGGAACAGAACAGCCCACGTCACCGGTCCTCGGGCTGACCGCACCCGGTTTCCGCCCCGTTCCGCCTGTTCCGGAACGGGGCGGTTCTGTGTCCGGACGGCACGAGGACGGCGTGATGCGGTGTCCTTCGGCATCGACCTCCCACCGGCCGCGTCGTGGACGACGATGACCGCCCTGTGGACGCCCTTCCGGAGGGGCCCGGAAGACCTAGAATCAGGGCATGGCCTCCCCCCGAAACGGTGTCTCGGCGCCCCCGCCCTCCGTGTCCGCCGCGGTGATGACCCACCCCGACCGTGCCGAACAGGCCGCCCTGATCGCGGAGCGGACCGGCCTGCCACGGACCGGGGTGGCGTCCGACCCGGAACCGGACGGGCCGCCCACCGCCCTGCGCAGCGCGCGCGTGGCGTTCGGGGCCGCCGCGCTGCACCACACCGATCACCACCTGGTGCTGCAGGACGACGTCCGTCTCGCCCACGGGTTCGCCGCCACCCTGGAAACCATCCTGGCCGACCACCCCGGGTCACCGGTGTCCCTGTTCGTCGAGTGGGGCTCGCGCACCGCCGTCCTGGCCCGCTGGGCGGTGTTCACCGGGGTCGGCGCGGTCCCGGTGGTCAACCCGTACGCGCCCATCGTGGCGCTGGCCCTGCCACGGGAGATCTCCATGGAACTGGCCCGTTTCCTGGAGGACACCGAACTCTCCGGGGTGCCGGGAGATCGTGCGGTACTGCGCTTCATGCGCGAGCGCGGCCTCACCCCGTTGGTGGCGGTGCCCAACCCGGTGGAACACCAGGACCGTCCGAGCCTGGTCGGCAACGACGGACAGGGGCCGCGGAGGTCGGTCTGTTTCGCCCCCGGACCGGTGCGCCACCACGGCGGCATCCTGGAACCACCCAGGGCCCTGCCGTTCCTGCGCTGGAACCTCGGCACACCGGTGTTGGTCGATCTGGACCACGACGTCCCCCAGGCGCACCGACCACTGGCCGCGGTGCTGACCGGTTGGGGTGTGTCCGAAGAGGACCTGGCCACGGCGTTGAAGGCACATCACGGTGGCCTGTCCGGGGTGGTTCCGGAGCCCTACCTGACCTCGGTCTGGCACACCGCGGTGGCCGACGGCGCGATCCTGGAGGCCCGATGGCCCGGCACCGTGGCCGCGCTGCGCACCCGACTGACCGACCCCCTGGTGGAGGGCGCCCTGGCCACCCTGGTCCCGGGCGCGCTGCGCACCTTCGTCGACGTCGACCGGCTCGCCGAACACCGCGCCCGGGTGGTGGAGATGACCCTGTCCGCCCTGGAGTACGGGGCCGGGCACTGCCGGGTCCCCGGCGAGGAACTCTGAACTTCCCCACACCGGCCCGGGGGCGGCCCGAAGGGCGCGGCGTCCTCGTGTCCGCGGCCGCTCGAACCGGCCACGGACACTCGGTGCAGGTCAGCGCTTCTTGATGGGCAACCGACCGGTCACGGCCAGTCGGTTGTAGAGGTTGATCATCGCGATCGCGGACATCAGGGCGGCGAGCTCGGTCTCGTCGAAGTACCCGGCCGCCTCGTCGTAGGTGGCGTCGGACACCCCGTGCTCGCCCATCCGGGTCATCTCGTCGGTGAGGGCGAGGGCGGCCCGCTCACGCGGGGTGAAGATGTCACCCGCCTCGTACCAGGTGGGCACCAGGAAGAGGCGCTGTTGCGACTCGCCCTCCTTGAGTGCCTGTCGGGTGTGCAGGTCCACGCAGTAGGCGCAGCCGTTGAGCACCGAGGAACGCAGTTTGATCAGTTCGAGCACGGTGGTGTCGAGGTGCTCGGCCAGGATCCGGTCGACCTCATCGAGCTTCTTGTAGACCTGCGGGACCTTCTTCCCCCAGACCACACGGTTCTCGGCCACGGGCACTACCTCCTCGGTCGAACGTCTCGTCGAAGGCGATGCTACGTCCGAGGGTGTCTCCCCGACCGCGCGCCCCACGCGAAGTCACGTCGACACGTGTCGGCACGGGGTGAGCGCTCCGGCTCAGTCCGGGTTCTGGGCGTCGTGGGTGAGCAGCGCCAGCTGGATCCGTCCGCTCAGGTCCAGCTTGGTCAGGGCACTGGACACGTGCGCCTTGACCGTTCCCATCGACATGTACAGACGATCGGCGATCTCGGCGTTGGACAGCCCCGCCGTCACCGCCTCGGCGACCTCCCGTTCCCGGGTGCTGAGCAACTCCAGGCGTGTCCGGGCCCGTTCCCTGCGACGGGGCGCCCGGGCGCCTTCGGCCGGGTCCTGCCCGGCCACCCGGTCCATCAGGGCGCGCGCGACGCTGGGTGAGAGCACCGGTTCCCCGGCGGCGGCCCTGCGCACCGCCTCCACGATCCGTTCCGGTTCGGTGTGCTTGAGCAGGTAGCCCGCGGCCCCGGCGCGCAGCGCCCGCACCACGGTGGCGTCGGCGTCGAAGGTGGTGAGGACGAGCACCTGAGGTCCGGTGCCATCGCCCGAACGCAACTCCTCGGTGGCCGCGATCCCGTCCACGCCCGGCATGCGTACGTCCATCAGGACCACGTCGGGCCGGTGTTCGGCGACAGCGCCGTGCACCTCGGCCCCGTCCGCGGCCTCGCCCACCACCGCGATGTCGCCGTCTCCGGACAGCATCATGCGCAGTCCGGAACGGACCAGGGGGTCGTCGTCCACGAGCAGGACGCGGATCGGGGGATCGGTTCGCACTAGGTCACCTTCCGAGGTTCGTTCTCCGTCTCATCACCGGGCCGCGCGGCCTCGGCCTCCTCCGCAGCGCTCCCCGAGCCCTCGCCGGGTCCTTCCCCTGACCCTTCGGCGGGCCAGGGCAGGGTCGCGATCAGGCGGAACCGCCCGTTCCCCGGTCCGTGTTCCAGTCGCCCCCCGTCCAGGCGGACCCGTTCGGCCAACCCCGCCAGCCCGGCACCGGTGCCCGGGAGCTCCGGTGCCACCAGACCCATCGGCAGCGGGTTGCACACCACCACCTCCAGTCCTCGCCCGGGAGCTCCGGTCACCTCTACCGCGACCCGCGCGCTGGGAGCGTGCTTGCGGGTGTTGGTGAGTCCCTCCTGCACGACCCGGTAGGCGGTCCGCTGCACCTGTTCGCGGGGGCGTGCGTT
This sequence comes from Nocardiopsis listeri, assembly GCF_020741345.1. GTDB lineage: Bacteria > Actinomycetota > Actinomycetes > Streptosporangiales > Streptosporangiaceae > Nocardiopsis > Nocardiopsis listeri_A. The sequence continues at coordinate 14,013 of NZ_DYZD01000389.1, read as the reverse complement.
CTCGGGCAGGTCGAGGTCGAACTCGACCCTTTCCCCGGCCTCGACCGCCTCCCGGACCAACCGCTGCAAATCGTCCAGACGCGGCTGCGGGGCGGAGCCGTCCTCCTCCCCCGGGTCCTCCCCGACCAGGTCGCCCGAGCGCAGCACGTCGAGGATGTCACCGAGTTCGTCCAGCACCCGGTGGGCGTTGTCGCGGATGACCCTCATCGCCGAACCCACCTCGGCGGCCTCCAGTGGGGCGGCCTCCCCGGTCTCGGCCCGTTCGGTGCGGTAGGCCAACGCCCCGGCGTGGACGGACAGCAGCGACATCCGGTGGGCGATGACGTCGTGCATCTCCCGCGCGATCCGGCGACGTTCCTCCACCCGGGCCGTGGTCAGACGTTCCTCGTGCATCTGTCGTTGGCGGCGCACGTCCTCGCGCAGACGTTCGACCAGGCTTCTTCGGGACCGGATCGCCGCGCCCCAGGCCAGGCAGGCGCTGAGCATCACGACGATCATCACCAGGATGACGACGGCGCCGCCGGGGTCCGGCGAGATCAGCACCACCCAGGGCAGCGACAGGACCATGGCCAACAGCGTGACCGCCGCGGCCCGTGGGAAGGGTCGGTAGGCGGCGAGCGAGATCAGGGCGACGACCAGCGCGCCCACCGCCGACACCGAGAAAGCCGAGACCAGGGTTACGCACAGGGCCACCGTGACGGGGTGCGAGCGCCGCCACCACAGGCCCGCGCAGCAGAGCGGCAGGAACGCCAGGTCCAGCCACAGCACCCAGTCCGGAACCCGGTCGACGGGGTGCAGCTCCCCTCCGTAGCCGGAAAAACCCACCAGGCCGTAGAGCACGGCGAACACGGTCAGCAGGGAGTCCACCGCCACGTCGCGGCGACTTCGGCGGTCGGGTTCCACGCCTTTCCTCCTCGCGATGTGCTGCGGCCGTCCACCCCAGATTAGAACGGTCTTGCGCCCACGGGCCTCGATCATGTGGCCAGGAGGACCCGGCGGTTCGGCGGGCCCGTCCGTCCACTCGACCGGCCGTCGATGTCCGTCCGGCCGATGCGCACCGCCCGCGTCCGCGTCCAGCATGGAGGGCATGAAGAGCACAAACCCACCCACGAGCGACGTACCGGCCTTGGAGCTGGAATCGTTGACCAAGACCTTCAACGAGACCCGGGCCGCGGACGGGGTGTCCCTTGCGGTCCCCCGCGGCACGATGCTCGGGTTGGTCGGCCCCAACGGTGCGGGCAAGACCACCTCGCTGTCGATGGCGGTGGGGCTGTTGCGCCCGGACTCCGGAACCGCGCGGGTCCTGGGCGTGGACGTGTGGACCGACCCGGTCGGCGCCAAGCGTCGCCTGGGTGTGCTGCCCGACGGCCTCTCCCTACCGGAACGCCTCACCGCCGGTGAACTCCTCGACTACTGGGGGCGCCTGCGCGGTCTCGAACGCGAGCTCACCCGTACCCGAGCCCAGGAGCTGCTCCAGGTTCTGGAGCTGGATCGGGCCGAACGGGACGGGGTTCTGGTCGCCGAGTACTCCACCGGCATGCGCAAGAAGATCGGGCTGGCCACGGCGTTGCTGCACGCACCGGAGGTCCTGGTCCTGGACGAGCCGTACGAGGCCGTGGACCCGGTGTCGGCGCGGGTGCTGACCGCCATCCTGCGCCGGTTCACCGACGGCGGCGGGACCGTCGTCATCTCCAGCCACGTCATGGCGCTGGTCGAGCAGCTCACCGACCGGGTGTCGATCATCACCGACGGTCGGGTGTTGGCCGACGGCACACTCGCCGAGGTGCGGGGGGCGGACGCGACCTTGGAGGACACCTTCGTGCGGCTGGTCGGCGCGCGCGAGGTCGGAGAGGGGGACCTGGCGTGGTTGAGCTCCTGATCCGGCTCAAGTTCACCCTGGGCCGGCACACCAGGAGCGGCACCCGGTGGCTGACGGTGATCCTGCTCGTGGGCGGTACCTCGTTCACCTGGTTCCTGACCCTGGCCGCCGCCTCCGACGCCGTGCGGTCGAGCCTGCTCATGCTGGCCATGGCCGTGTGGACGGCCTCGTGGCTCCTGGGCCCGACCATCACCAACGGCGTGGGGGTCCTGCGCTCGCAGTACTTCACGCTCCTGCCGCTGGACCGGAACCGGGTGGGCCTGGGCCTTTTGGTGACCATGTTCGTCGGGTTCGGCCCGGCGATGACGCTGGTGTCCGCCGCCGCCCTGGCCTGGCACGCCTACGTCTCGGATCCGGCGACCCTCTTCCTGGGGCTGCTGGGCATGCTGGCGCTGGTGGTGTTCTCGGTTTCCCTGGGACGGCTGGTGTTCCGGGCGCTGGGCGCGGCGATGCACTCCCGGCTCGGAATGGAGATCGCCTCACTCCAGTGGGGGCTGATCGTCGCCGGGCTGTTCTTCGGCTGGGTGGCGGTGCAGCCGGCGTTCGTCGCGGTGGGGAACCTCACCGAGCAGGGCATCGAGGGAACGGCCGCGACGGTCCTGGCCGTGCTGCCCACCTCCTGGCCGGTGCTGGCCGTGGACGCGGCGGCCGCGGGTTCGTGGAGCGCCGCCTTCACGTGGCTGGGCGCGTTCGTCCTGTTGACCGTGGTGACGGTGCTGGTCACCGGGCGCCTGCTGGCGCCGAGTGTGTCCACGCGTGGTGTGCGCCGACGGTCCCGCCCCCTGGGATCCGGGGTCCTGGAGCGCCGGCGGTCGTGGCTGCCGGACACCCCGCTGGGCGCGGTGGTCGGCAAGGAACTGCGCTCCTGGTGGCGGGACCCCTGGCGCGGCCTGGAACTGAGGTCGGCCCTGTACGCGGGTCTGTTCATCGGCCTGTTGGGACTGCTCACCGAAATCCCCCAGGTCATGCTGTTCTCCGGGGTGTTCGCGGTGCTCATCATGGGCATGGGCGGGTCGAACATGTACGGGCACGACGGAACCGCCCTGTGGCTCACCGTGGTCGGCCAGGACCACGACACCCTCCGCGCCGACGTGCGCGGCCGACAGATCGCCATCGCCGTGCTCATCGGCCCGTTGGCGGCCCTGCTGAGCGCCGCCGCCATCGTCGTCTCCGGTGAGTACTGGTCGATCCCCTACGTGCTCGCCTGCCTGACGGTGTTCATCGGGGTGAGCAACGGGCTGGCTTCCCTGCTGTCGGTGGTGACCGTGACCCCGGGGGTCGACCCGCACAAGCGTGTGGACGCCAACGACACCGGTGACGTCCAGGTACAGGTGTGGACCATGCTGCTCACCATCCCGCTGCTGTCAGCGCCGACCATGGCGGTCCTCGCGTGGGGGGCCATCCAGGGGATGCCCTGGATCGCGGTGCCGGTGGCCCTGCTCAACGGGGTACCGGCCGCCTGGCTGCTGGGACGGATCGCCCACCGAAGGCTGGAGAGTCGGCTGCCGGAGACCTTCACCCGGATCCGCTACGGCAGGGAGATCGCGCGACAGTCGCTCTCCACGGCCGGGGGCGGTCTGCTCGACCGGCTGGAACGCGGCGCGTTGGCCACCAACGAGGAGATCAAGCCGACCGGTTCCTGAACGGTCCCGGTGCGTCCCGGGTCGCGTGGACGGCGACCCGGGACCGACCGTGCGCCTGGATCGACTCTCAGGCGCGGGCCCATGGCCGAGGGCTCAGTCCTTCGCACTCTCGGCCGTCTCGACACGGACCTTCTCGAAGACCGGGGTCAGACCGTCCAGGAAGGCGGTCAGCGCCAGCTCGAAGCTGTCCTCGTCGATCTCCGCGGCGACCTCGGCCAACCGGTGGGCCTGGGAGAGGTTCGGGTAACGGTCCTGGTAGACACGCACGTCGTCGTCGAACCCGCGCGCGAAGGAGTTGGTGGCGGCACCCACGACCAGGTACTTGGTGGAGGCGCCGATCATCGTGGCGAAGCGCGGCGGCCATCCGGCGCCCACCAGCCCCCCGTGAACCGCGTCGGCGCGGCGCAGCGCCTCCTCCCGGCGCCCGGGTCCGGAGGCGATCACCGGCAGCAGGTTCGGGTGCTCGGCCAGCGCCGCCCGGTAGGAGCGGGCCCAGGCGATCAGCCCGGCGCGCCAGTCCCCGCCCTCGAACTCGCTGACGTCCACGTGCGCCATGACCTCGTTGGCGACGTCGCTGAGCAGCTCCTCCTTGGTCCGATAGTGGCTGTACAACGAGGCGGCCTGGACGTCCAGCTCCTGGGCGATCCTGCGCATGGAGAGTTTCTCCAGGCCGTCCCGATCGATGAGCGTGATCGCGGCCTGCCGGATGGCCGGCTTGCTCAGAAGCGGAGTCTTGGGTCGGGCCACGGAAAGGCTCTCCTTCTACACTGCGCCGTCACCGGCCCGTCCGGCTCGGCGTCCGCCGATCATCGCACGGAGGCGCGGTGAGGTAGGACGGCGACGATTCGACCTAACACTGTTCGGTTACACCCTTGCGAGGGGGCACGACACACCGTACCCTCAAAGAACCGAACAGCGTTAGGTTATTGGAGAGCAGCCGTGATCGATTTCTCACTGAGCGAGGAGCAACGCGCCATCCAGAGCTGGGTGCGGACCTTCGTCGAGCGGGAGCTGATGCCCCTGGAGAACGAGGTTCTGCGGCGCGAACGCGAGGGCCACCCTCCCGGTCTGACCGCCGAGGAGCGCGACCGGCTGCGCGCCCTGGCCCGCAAGTCCGACTTCTGGGGCGTGGCCACGCCCGAGGAGTACGGCGGCATGGGCCTGGACGCGGTCAGCGAGGCCCTCATCGAGATCGAACTCGGTCGGACCTTCCTGACCTTCAAGTTCGGCGGCGAGGCCGACAACATCCTCTACCACGCCAACGAGGAACAGAAGCGGCGCTACCTGCTGCCCACCATCGCCGGCGAACGCAAGTCCTGCTTCGCCATCACCGAGCCCGGCGCCGGCTCCGACGCCAAGGCCATCCGCGCCAAGGCCGTCCGCGACGGCGACGAGTGGATCATCAACGGTGAGAAGACCTTCATCACCGGTGGCAACGAGGCCGACTTCACCATGGTCTTCGCCGTCACCGACCCGGAGAAGGGCGCCAACGGTGGCGTGACCTGCTTCCTCGTCGACCGTGAGATGGGCTGGACCTCCGAGCCCATCGACACCATGGGCGAGCGCCGCCCCGCCTCGCTCGTCTTCCAGGACGTGCGCGTCCCGCACGCCAACATCCTCGGTGAGGAGGGTCAGGGCTTCGCGCTGGCCATGAAGTGGATCGGCAAGGGCCGCTACCTGTTGCCGGCCCGCGCCCTGGGCGGCTGCGAACGACTGCTCGACATGGCCATCGAGTACTCCAAGACCCGCGAGACCTTCGGCGCTCCGATCGCCGACCGGCAGGCCATCCAGTGGATGATCGCCGACTCCCAGACCGAGATCGAGGCGCTGCGTCTGCTGGTGCTGCACGCCGCCTGGCAGGTCTCCCAGGGGCGCGACTCCCGGCACGCGCAGTCCATCGCCAAGCTGTTCGGCGGGGTCAAGGCCAACGAGATCGTCGACCGTGTCATGCAGATCCACGGCGGCATGGGTTACACCCGCGAGCTGCCCATCGAACGCTTCTACCGGGACGTCCGGCTGCTGCGCATCTTCGAGGGCACCGACGAGATCCAGCGCCGCACCATCGCCCGCGACCTGCTCAAGGGCCACGTGAAGGTGGGCGCAACCCTGGGGTAGGACGAGCGGGAGGGGCGAGGGCCCGCGGCGCGCCTGCACGCGCCACGGGCCCTCGCCGTGTCAGCCCCGCACGGGACGGAGAACCGGGTCAGCTGACGCCGACCAGGTCCACCACGAACACCAGGGTCTCCCCCGGCTTGATGATGCCGCCGGCGCCACGGTCGCCGTAGGCCAGGTGCGGCGGGATGACCAGCTGACGGCGGCCGCCCACGCGCATGCCCATGACGCCCTGGTCCCAGCCCGAGATGACCTGGCCGGAACCCAGACGGAAGTTGAGCGGCTCGCCGCGGTTCCAGCTGGCGTCGAACTCCTCGCCGGTGGAGTGGGCGACCCCGACGTACTGAACGCTGACGGTGCTGCCGTGGCCGGCCTGCTCGCCCTCGCCGACCTGGATGTCGGTGATCTCCAGGTCCGCCGGCGGCGTGCCCTCGATGAAGTCGATCTCCGGACGCTCGAGCGCCATAACGGGTCCCCTCTCGCTACTGTGAACTGCAGGGGCCCACGTTATCGGTGTTGTCGGTGTCCTCGTCCCGGAACCCGGTGCTCCACCGCTGCGCTCAGTGCGCGCCGATGGTCGTGGCGATCACGTGGCCCTGCCCCTCGACCTTGATGGGCCCGCTGTCGGCCTGCACGAACACCGACTCCCCCCGGCTCAGGGTGACTCCCTCGCCGACCTCGGCGACCAGTTCCACCTCGCCGTGCAGGACCAGGATCACGGTGGGACCGGCCCCTGGCAGGTGTGCGGTGACGCGGCCGGGGCCGATCTCGTGCAGCGCGAACTCGGGGGCGGGCGGACGGAACTCGCGGCGTCCGTCGAGGAAGTCGGGCCGGGCGTAGGGGATGGGCAGGACGGAGAAGTCCACCACGTCGAGCAGCTCGGGGGCGTCGACGTGTTTGCCGGTCAAACCGGCGCGGAGCACGTTGTCGGAGCTGGCCATCACCTCCACCGCGGTGCCCTGGAGGTAGGCGTGCAGGTTGCCCGCGGGCAGGAAGAGGGCCTGCCCCGGCCACAGGGTGAGCCGGTTCAGCAACAGTGCGGCGATCGCCCCGGGATCGCCCGGATAGCGGGCGGCCAGGTCGGCGACGATCTCGGCGTGCGCGCAGACGCGGTCGCGTTCGACCCACTCGGCGACGAACTCGTCGATCATCCGACCACGGTCGGCGCACGGGAGGCTGAGCAGGCGGGTCAGGGCGGCGCGCAGCGCGGCGTGGGTGTCGGGGTGCGACAGGTCCTCGCGCAGCCGCACGGCAAGGTCGGAGTCGAGGCCCACCAGGTCGGTGTGGGTCGCTGAGGGCTCCCGGAAACCGCACAGGGCGTCGAACGGTTCCAGGGCGAGCAACAGCTCGGGCTTGTGGTGGGGGTCCCGGTAGTTGCGGTGCGGGGCGTCGACGGGGATCCCGGCGTTCTCCTCGGCCTCGTATCCGGAACGGGCGCGGGCGGCGTCGGGATGGACCTGCAGGGACAGGGGCGCCTCGGCCGCCAGGTACTTGAGGAGGTAGGGCAGGCGTGCGCCGAAGCGCTCGGCGGTGGCCGGGCCGAGCACGCGTTCGGGGTCCTGGGTGATCAGTTCGGGCAGGGGCCTGGAGCCGTCCCGGCAGTGCGCGGTGCTGGGCGCGCCGTGATGGGCTCCCAGCCACAGCTCCGCTTGGGGCGTGCCGTCGGGTTCGACGCCCAACAACCGTGGGATGGCGGCCCTCGCTCCCCAGGCGTACGGTCGTACCTGGTTGGTGAGCCTGTGCATCCGCTCCCCACTTTCCCGTCTGCGTGTTCTCACCCCGTGGACACCCCGGCGAGGTGGGAACAGTCTCGCGAAGAGCGGCCCCCGGGTCGACCCGGCACACCCCACTCGTCGAGGTAGTGCACACTTCACCTCACCAGGTAAGCAGGCCCGCGACCGGCACGAAACCCGACCACGGCAACGAAGTTACCGGGAAGTAAACCACGTTCCAGGGCACGTGAACAGCACCACACGGTCACCTTCCGGTCCCGTACAGGGGACCACGAAAACGGCCGGCATGAGGGGAACCGGGGCCGGCATCATGCCCTCGACGTGTCCTGCTCACCGGTGGGGCCCGTCGCACCCGCCCCCACGAGTACGGGAGAGCCCATGCGGCTGCGCCGAGGCGGTGGCCTGGTTGACCGAACGCGGATCCGGCGCCCAGTGGGGCACCGAACCCTGGTCGGGCGACCCCGACAAGGTGACGAAGGTGGACGGGACCACCACCGGGGGCTCGACGTGGGCGGGCACCTGCTGGACCACGCCAGGAACCGGGCGAGCGAGTCGGGTGGGGTCGCGGGGTCAGCGGGGACGACGGACCCGGTCCGATTCCTCGACCAGGCGGTCGATCATCCTCTGGGTGAGTTCGGGGTCGGGTCGGCCCAGCCCGGCGATCGCCGCCATGTACAGGCCGTCGCCGGCCCGCAGGATGATCTCGGCGAGGACGGGGTCCGTGAGCTCCTCGTGCAGCAGCTCGCGCCAGTGCGCGAACAGGTACTGCACGTGCCGGACCGCCTCCTCCTCCAACTCCTCGTGACTGCGCAGGGCGGCGATGAGCGCCCAGTACAGCTCTCGTTCCTCCGGGCTCTGCGGCAGCGACATGCGCAGGAAGACCCGGACCACGCCCTCCCCGCCCTCCCGGGCCTCCTTGAACTCGGCCTCGGCCAGCTCGACCAGCCGTTGGACCAACCCGTTCATCAGGGCGGCCTTGGAGGGGAAGTGGTACAGCAGTCCCCCCTTGGACACCTGAGCGTCGCGCGCCACGGCCTCCAGGGTCACCGCGGAGTAACCGACGCTGACAAGGATGTCCTGGAGCGAGTCGAGGATGCGGTCACGTGTGTTCGAAGTACTCACGATTGACACTGTACCGGCTGGACGGTACTGTACCGGCTGGACGGTTGAAGAGTCCCGGTCCAGCGTTCTGCGGCCCGACCGGTCGACCAGACTTCCCGCCCGGCCACGACGACACCCTTCGTTGCGGGCCACCTCCGCGCCCTCGCACGAGTCGCGCGACATCCCGATCCGACGAACGAGGGAATGATGAGCTCCGCCAAGACCGGAAACGACCCTGTCCGCGCGCACGGAGGCGACGGGGCCCCGCCCGCGCTCGCCGGCCCGCGCGAATGGGCCGCGCTCGCGGTCCTGGTACTGCCCGTGCTCCTGATCTCGGTCGACATGACCGTCTTGGGGTTCGCCGTACCGGCGTTGAGCGAGGCGCTCGGCCCCACCTCCGGTCAGCTGCTGTGGATCGTCGACATCTACGGCTTCATCCTGGCCGGCCTGCTGATCACCATGGGTTCGCTCGGTGACCGGATCGGGCGACGACGCCTGCTGATGACGGGATCGGCCGCCTTCGGCGTGGCCTCCCTGCTCGCGGCCTTCGCGCCCAACGCCGAGACGCTGATCGTCGCCCGCGCCCTGCTGGGCATCGCGGGCGCCTCACTGATGCCCTCGACCCTGTCGTTGCTGCGCAACATCTTCCTGGACCCGCGCCAGCGCCTGCTCGCCATCGCGATCTGGGCCTCCGGTTTCTCCGGTGGCGCCGCCCTCGGCCCGATCCTGGGCGGATGGTTGCTGGAGCACTTCTTCTGGGGCTCGGTGTTCCTGATCAACCTGCCCGTGATGGCGCTCATCCTGATCCTGGTGCCGTTGCTGGTGCGCGAGTCGCGCAACACCGACTCCGGCCGGATCGACCTGGTCAGCGTGGCGCTGTCGCTCGGCGCCATGCTGCCCATCGTGTACGGGATCAAGAAGCTGGCCTCCGAGGGTCTGACCGTGGTGCCGATCATCTCCCTCGTACTCGGCCTGACCCTGGGCTACCTGTTCGTCCGACGCCAGCGGGGGCTCACGGATCCGCTCATCGACATCGACCTGTTCCGCTCACGGGTGTTCAGCGTCGCCGTGGTCACCAACCTGATGATCGTGTTCTCGATGGTGGGGTCGTTGTTCTTCCTCACCCAGTACCTACAGCTGGTCCTCGGTGTCTCGCCCATGCGCGCCGGCATCGTGCTGGTGCCCGGCCTGGTGACCTCGGTCGTCGCCGGTCTGGTCGCAGCCCGGGTGGCCCGCCACCTGAGCCTGGCCACCGTGCTCGGGGTGTCCCTGACCGTCACCGCGGGCGGGTTCGCCACCTTGCTGTTCACCCCCGCCGACGACGTCACGCGTGGTGTGGTGCTGGTCGCCACGGCGTTCGTGTTGATCGCCCTGGGCACCGGTTTCGCCGAGACCCTGACCAACGGCGCCATCATGTCCGCGGCCCCGCCCAAGCGGGCCGGCGCCGCCTCGGCGATCTCCGAGACCGCCTACGAGATGGGCGGAGCGCTCGGCGTGGCCGTGCTGGGCAGTGTGCTGACCGCGTTCTACCGGACCAACCTGGCCGAGGTGGACGGGGTTCCGGCCGCGGCCACCGATGCGGCCCGGGAGACGTTGGGCGGCGCCGCCACCGCCGCGAACCAGGTGGGCGGCGGCGCGGGCGCGGCCCTGATGGACGGCGCGCGGGCCGCGTTCACCGACGGTATGCACCTGACCTCGACGATCGCCGTGGTGATCGTGCTGGTCGCGGCCGTGCAGGCCTGGTTCCTGCTGCGCGGGCGGGGCAACCCCGCGGTGGAGGCTCCGGCCCAGGCCGTGGCCCCCGAGCCCGGGCCCGAAGAAGGGACCGGTGCCGCGGAGGCGCCGGCCGGGTCGACGACCGTGGCGGCCTCGACCGACGAGGGCGAACGAGCCCCGGTTCGGTGAGAGCAGGGGGCGGCCCCGGGGAGCGTGTTCTCCCCGGGGCCGCCCCCTGTGGCCCATCGCACGTTCGACCGGCGACCGAGGGCCTCGATTCCACGCGGAAAGACGGAGCCGGCGGGTGACCTACGACCCCGGCAACCGGAGTAGTTCCACGTCCGTCCCCGGACCTTCCGGCGGGACCACCGCGTAGGCCTGGGCCAGCGCGGCCCCTCGCAGACTCCCCGGTCGGTCGTGGCCCACCGGTTCGGCCCGCCCGTCCACCACACGCACCGCCACCAGCCGGGTCTGACCCGTGTTCCGTCCCCGGACCTCGCCGACCAACGGTGCCCGCCCCAGACCCAGGGTCGCCTCGTCCCGGCCGACCATCCCTGCCAGCAGCGGAACCAGCAGCGTGAGGGAGGCGACCAGCGCGGCGTTCGGGTTGCCGGGCAGGCCCACGAAGACGGTCTCTTCGGTGTGCGCCAACAACTGCGGGTGTCCCGGCCGACAGGCCACCCCGTCCACCAGCACGTTCGTTCCGAGCCCGGCCAGAACCGCGCGCAGGTGGTCGGCCGGACCCTTGGAGGAGGATCCGCACACCACCACCACGTCGGCCTCGCTCCCGATCAGCGCCTCGTGCAGATCATCCTGGGCGTCACCCAGGTGGCGGATACGCACCGGTCGGCCACCCGCCCAGGTCACCACCCCGGGCAGGAGCGGGCCGATGGCGTCACGCACCGCCCCCTCGCCCGGCAGTCCGTCGGCCGTGATCTCGTCCCCGGTGACCAGCACCTCCACGGTGGGCAACCGCACCGGCAGCGTGTCATGCCCCAGTGAGGCGGCCAGCCCCAGGACCGCGGGGGTGACCTCGGCACCCGCCTCCAGCACGGTCTCGCCGGGAGCGGTCTCCTCCCCACTCCAGCGCACGTGCCGACCGGGCGGCGCTTCCCCGCTCACCCACCCGTCCACGACCTCGGCCTGCTCGTAGGGCAGCACCGACTCGGTGCCCTTGGGGACCCGCGCGCCCGTGGCGATCTCCACCGCCTCGCCCGCGGTCAACGACAGTCCGGCCACCGGGGTGCCCGCCAGTTGGGTCCCGGTCAGCCTCCAGGGGGCGGGGCCGGCCACCGCGTACCCGTCCATCGCCGAGGCGTCGAACGCGGGCAGCCCCACCAACGCCTTCAGGTCTTCGGCCGATCGGCCGCCCAGCGCCCGTTCCAGTGGAAGGTCCACCGCGGCGCAACCCCGCCGCTCCCCCAGCCCGCGGGCCAGCTCGCGCGCCCTTGACCAGGACGTCGCCCCCTGGTGCCTCCCGCACTCCTCCGCCACGGTCAGATCCTCCTTCTCGGAAGGTGCGCCCCGTCCTACCGGGCCCTGTAGTCGCGGACGCTACCGGGTGCCCCCGGTACCCCGGCCACCGCCGCACCCAACCTCGCCCAACATCGATTTTGCCGTCAGTCGAATCTCCGCTAAAGTCTTAACCAGCAGCAAGGCACGGCCTCGACAAAAATCGGAGGTCAGGCCCGAAAGCACGCGGACGTGGCTCAGCTGGTAGAGCATCACCTTGCCAAGGTGAGGGTCGCGGGTTCGAATCCCGTCGTCCGCTCGGAGGAGACGCTGGTGCGGTTCACCCCGCCCACGTGTACTCGGTGGAGTGGCCGAGAGGCGAGGCAGCGGCCTGCAAAGCCGTCTACACGGGTTCAAATCCCGTCTCCACCTCCCAGTTTCACCCAGGGCGATTAGCTCAGTCGGCTAGAGCACTACCTCGACACGGTAGGGGTCACAGGTTCGAGTCCTGTATCGCCCACACAGTATGACCAGTTCAGGGCATGTTCCGGAGAGATCCGGCACATGCCCTTCGCTGTGTCTGACCGTCGCTCGACCGCGGCAGCGGACGCCACCAGGCACCCCCGACCGTTCAAGTCCGACAGCAGAGGGCACCTCGATCCAGGTGTCAGCGGCTCATCCGGAGCGGTTTTCCCGCCGCCCCCCAGCCGCCTCGACTGCCCGAGACGGTCCGGATCAACGATCCCGCCAAACGCCGGAAGACCGCGTTACAGAACCCGTGACCGGTTCACCGTTTCAGTTGATTTGACGGCTACCGGGGGGCCGCCTGGTGCTGTTCACCGACGGGATCACCGAGACGCACAACCCGGGCGGCGACGGGTTCGGCCTGGACCTCCTGCGGAAGCGCGTCCAACCGGACCAGGTCATACGTGGAGTCCGCGACCCTGTTGCAGGAGTGCCCGCTGCCCGGGGCCCTGATCCGGGGCTGTCCCGCACCAGGACTCGGAGTCCGTCGAGGTCGGCGGGCCGGTGGATCCGCAGGCTGGCGTAGGTGAGGTTCCCGACCCAGTTGCGGACCGGCCCGGTTGAGGGGGGCACGGAGGAGGGCGCGGACGAGACAGCCATGGAGCGTCTCCCGGGCGAGGTGGCAGGGGGTGTCCAAGCCTACGGGGGCGGTGCTGTCAGGCCAGGCAGGTGGGGAGCCTTCCGCCGTTGAACTCGACCATCTCCTCGAAGGCGGCGAGCACGTCCAGGGGCGCGCCCGGTTCGGCCCCGTCGAGTTCGGCGTAGGCGCGATGCAGGTTTCCGACGATCCGTTCCGGGTCGATGAGGTCGGCGTAGGGGCCCGGGGCCGCCTCAAACGCCGTCTCCAACGGGGTGCGCCCCCGTCGGCGCCCTTTCTCTGCCAGCTCCCGGAGCCAGTGGGTGTACTCGATGGTCGACTCGATCGCCTCGGGACCGCAGACCGGCCCGTGCCCGCACACGAGCACCCGGGCGTCGAAGCCGCGCAGCCGTTCCAGCGCTTCCAGGGTTCCGCTGACGGACCCCATCAGGATGAACGGGGTACACCCGCTGAGTACGGTGTCGCCCGTGAAGAGGACCCGTTCGTCGGGCAGCCACACGACGACGTCGTTGGTGGTGTGGGCCGGACCCACGTAGTGCAGTTCCGCGACGCGGTCCCCGAGCCGCAGGTCGAGGCGGTCGGTGAAGGTCGTCGTGGGGGTCACCAGACGGATGTCGCCCCAGTCGACGTCCGGCCAGAGCCGGGTCAGCGCCAACCCGGTCTCCTCGATCTCCGCTACCGCCCGCTCGTGGGCGATCACCTCGGCGGAGTCGCCGAAGACGGAGTTACCGAAGACGTGGTCGCCGTGGTGGTGCGTGTTGACGACGATCCTGCGTGGCCCGGGCGCGAGTGCGTCCACCGCCCGGCTCAGGTCCTTCGCCCGCCGTTCGGTGGCGGCGGTGTCGACGACCACGGCACCGCCGTCGAAGACGATCACCCCGGAGTTGCTCAGGCACCAGCCCCCGTCGAGCTGGAGGTGGGCGTGGACCCCGTCGGCCACCTCCTGGACCAGGGGGGCGGCGGCCCGAGCCGCCACCCCCTTCACGAACCGTCCCGTGCACCCGGTGGAACACCGCGCGAGGCGTGCGCGGCGGCCCGTTCCAGGGTGGTCCTGCTGTTGGCGCCCAGCAGATCACGGATCCGGCTGCGGGCCTGGGCCAGAGTGGTTCCGGCGCCCAGGATTCGGCCGACGGCCTCCGTCGCCAGCAGCACCGTGTGGCGGGCGTGGGCCGTCGAGGACCCGTCCGGCTCGTCGTGGAAGGTCCAGGTCCCGCTGTGCCCCAGGAGGAGCTCCGGCAGGACCACCTGCTTGTA
>NZ_DYZD01000388.1 GCF_020741345.1 Nocardiopsis listeri | reverse complement strand
CCGATCCGGGGCAGGAAAGCCGACTCGTAGCGTTCGCGGCCCATCCTCTGCTCCCCGAACCGGCGGGTGAGGAACCCGGCGGCCAGCGGAATGCCGAGGAAGATCACCACGTTCAGCGCGATCAGCCAGGGGGACACGTCCAGCCCGCCGGTGTCCAGACCCAGCCGGCCCGGCAACAGGTCCAGGTAGAACCAGCCCAGCGCACCGAACAACAGGACCTGGAAGACGGAGTTGAGCGCCACCAGCACGGCGGCGGCCTCACGGTGCCCGCACGCCAGGTCGTTCCAGATGACGACCATCGCGATGCAGCGGGCCAGACCGACGATGATCAATCCGGTGCGGTACTCGGGCAGGTCGGCCAGGAAGATCCAGGCCAGCGCGAACATCACCGCCGGACCGACCACCCAGTTGATCACCAGGGAGGAGACGAGCAGGCGCCGGTCGCCGGTGACGGTGTCCAGGCGGTCGTAGCGGACCTTGGCCAGCACCGGGTACATCATGACCAGCAGCCCCAGGGCGATGGGCAGGGAGATCCCGCCGACCTCCAGCGCGGCCAGGAGTTCGTTCAGACCGGGGACCAGACGACCCAGCCCCAGGCCGACGGCCATGGCGAGCAGAATCCACACGGCCAGGAACCGGTCCAGGGTGGACAGCTTCGCCACCGCGGAGGCGCTGATCTCACGCGTGGTGCCCTCTGAACGCCCCATCAACAGGCCCGCTTGTTCTGCGCGGCGTCAGTGGATCGGGCCGTGGCCGCCAGATCGGAGAGCCCTTCGGAGAGGGATTCCAGGGCCTCTGGGCGCAACCGGTAGTAGGTGAACCGGCCGCACGGCTCGGTCTCCACCATCCCGGCCTCGCGCAGCAGGCGCAGGTGGTTGGACAGGTTCGTCTGGCGCGCGCCGGTCTCCTCCATCAGGTGGGTGGTGCACAGGGTCTCGTGGGCGAGCAGGGACACGATCCGCATCCTGAGTGGATCGGCCAGCACCTTCATTAGATCAGTGTCTACTGACGTCAGCATGCGCTGATGTTATCTCATCATCAGTTCCTGATGCGTTGCCCCTCGCCCCTTCCTTCCGAGGCCCGACTCATGACCGCACCCGCCCGGTGGCACGCCACCGAGGACGTTTCCGATCACGGCGTCCGCGGCCACGCCCACCATCGTCGACTTCGAGTAGAGGAACACCCGCCCCACCGACCGTCGCCACCGCAGGCGCAAGGGCCGCTTCCAGGCCACCACCCGCCCCACACCGACACGGCACGGAAGCAGGTGGCGATCTCCCCGGAGGCACCGGCACCCATGGACTACGTGTGGCTATGGAAGTAGCCGCCCTCCTCGTCGGCGTGAAAGTGAGGAGCCATGGGGCCGGGGTCGGTGGGCACGTGGGACCCGGCGAGATGCCGGCGGTGCAGAGCGCGCACCCACTCGCCCAGCCGCTCGACGGTGTCCTCGTGCTTCCTCGAAAGCGCCAACACCGGGGCGCCCTCCCTGGCACGTGTGGCGTCCTCGACCATCTGCGCGACGTCGACGTCGACGTGGTCGGCCAGGTCGATCTTGTTGATGATCAGCAGATCCGCACGTCCGATCCCCGGCCCTCCCTTGCGGGCCACGTCGCCACCGCCGGCCACGTCGAGGACGAAGAACTGCGCGTCCACGAGCGAGGGGGAGAACGTCGCGGTGAGGTTGTCGCCGCCGGACTCGACCAGGACGATGTCCAGTGGAGCGAAGTCCTGCTCCATGTCCTCCACTGCGAGCAGGTTCATGGTGACGTCGTCACGAATGGCGGTGTGCGGGCAGGCTCCGGTTTCCACGGCGCGGATCCGCTCATCAGGCAGCACCCCCTCGGCCTTGAGGAAACGGGCGTCCTCGTCGGTGTAGATGTCGTTGGTGATGACCCCGATGCGCATCTCCTCGGACAGCGTCCGGCACAGCGTGGCGATCACCGAGCTCTTCCCGGTGCCGACCGGCCCGGCCACCCCCAGACGCAGCGATCGGGACCTCGATGCCTGAACGTTGTGCTTGTCATCGGTGGTGTTCTCGATACCCATGGTTCTCCTGTCCGTGGTCGATGCCGGCGTTCGGCCCGGCCGGCTTGGGAAAGACCCGCTCTCGCGCGAGTGCTCCCATCAGCTCGGAGCCCAGGGTGGCCCCAGCGATTTCAGGGCGGCCGCGGTGGAGCGGCCGACGGCGAGGTTGTCCTCTCCCACCGAGCTGATCTGGACGGCGTCGGGGGCGATCCCCATGATCACCGTGGAGTCGTCGACGATCTCAGAACGCGCCCCCGGCGCCGCAGAGCCAGCGCCGATGGCGCTGCCCGGGTCCACCACCAGGGTGCTGCCCACACATTTGGCGGAACCGGCCACTGCGGGGGCGTCCCAGCCGATGTGCCGCCCACCGAGGCGCAACTCCTGGTCGTAGAGGACGCCGCCTTCGCGGGTGACGCGCACCCGTTGGGCGACAGTGCCCGGCCGTTCACCGTGTCGTCCCATGATGAGCTCCTCGCGCAGAAGAACACGTGCGCTCTCGGCCAGTCGCACGCGCACCTCCTGGCGGTGATCGCAGCCCTGGGCGGCGATCACCGGTTCGGGAAGCCAGATGAAGCCGGCCCCTTCGCCGACCTGGACGTCGATCGACATCAGCGACCGGTCCCCGGTGGTGCCCGGCAGGGCCAGGGTCGCGGAGATCTCGTTGAGCACCAGCGAGGCACCGTCGCCGATGACGACCTCCAGGTGCAGCCGGTCACCGCCCAAGGGGCCCGCCGTGCCCGCGGACAGCGAGACACGGGCGACGCCGGCCTGGTGATGGGCCCATGGCTCGAAGCCCTTGGCGTGTGTGGGCCGCAACACCAGCTGGCCCTCTGAGCGCATCCGGCTCAGTCGATTGGCGCCTCGAGCATCGAGCTCACAGGTCAGTGCCGCCGAGGCGGACATCCATGACGGTGACGTCCTCGCCCTCCGCACGCCTTGCCGAGAAACCGGCGTGTCAGGACGCAAAGAGTCTCGCCTCCCGGGTCTCGTGGACTTCGGCCAGGTGGTCCGACAACGGGGCGCCGAAGGAGGGCAGGTCCCGTGGTTCGTCCCAGGCCCGATCGGCGGCGTCCTGCGCGATCTCGTCGAGGACGCCGCGCAGGTCGGCGATGACCCGATAGGCGTCGAACGGGTCGGCGCTCATCAACTTCACCACCGCCGAGGCCGGGCCGGACACGGCCTCGTGGAGTACGCCCCGGGCGGCGTCGACCGGTGCGAGGTCCAACATCGCCGCCCCGGCGCCGAAGGCCACCGGGTGGTTGGTTCTCTGCGGCATCCGCTGCTGCAGCGGGTGCGGGTTCACGGCCCTCAGGGCGCGCAGCAACTGGCGGCCCAGGGCGTGGGAGACCTTCCGCAGCGCCGGTGAGGGGGTCCGGGCGTCCAGCTCCGCGTCGAGCAACACCAGCCGATTCAGGGCCTGACGCTGGTCATCGGGGTCGGCCTCGGGCTCCGCGCTCCGGCTCAGGGTTGCACAGGCGGCTGCGGCGAAGGCGGCGTTCATCGCCCCGGTCGTCCTCACCCGCCCGGTGAGGAAGTGTCCGAGATCCGCGGTGTCACGGACCCTACCGGTGCGGATCGCCGATTCGAGTCCACCGGAATGGGCGTACCCACCGGCGGGCAGACGCCCGTCGATGAGCAGCAGCAACCCCGCACCACCATGTGCCATCCCGCACGGCCCCCGTCATCTCGTTACGGCCGATATCGACTCAGAACAGGAAATAGCGCTGGCTCATCGGAACCTCGGAGGCCGGCTGATGCTCGATGAGCTCTCCGTCGACGGTCACCCCGTAGGTGTCCGGGTTCACCGAGATCTCCGGCAGTGCGGCGTTCTCCGGCATGTCCGCCTTCGTGCGGCCACGGACGGACTCCACGGCGACCATCTCACGAGTGACGTCGAGCCGCTCCGGCAAACCCGCGTCCAGGGCGGCCTGGGACACGAACGCCACGGACGTCGACGCCGCGGCACGGGTGTGATCGTTGAAACCAGGACGCGGCATGACCGGTTGCGGGGTGGGGATGGAGCCGTTGGGATCGCCCAACGCGGCCGAGGCGGCCATGCCGCCCTTGATGACCGTATGCGGACGTACGCCGAACATCGCCGGTTGCCACAGCACCACATCGGCCATCTTGCCGATCTCGACGGACCCGATGTGCGGCTCCAGGCCGTGGGCCACCGCCGGACAGATCGTGTACTTGGCGACGTAGCGGCGGGCCCGGTGGTTGTCCGCGCGGTCGTCCCCGGGCAGGGACCCGCGCAGCTCCTTCATGCGGTGGGCGGTTTGCCAGGTGCGGGAGATGACCTCTCCGATGCGACCCATCGCGTTGGCGTCGGAGGAGACGATCGACAGCGCGCCGATGTCCTGCAGGACGTCCTCGGCCGCGATGGTGCCGGCACGCACGCGGGACTCCGCGAAGGCCAGGTCGTTGGGCACCTGCGGGTTCAGGTGATGGGCCACCATGACCATGTCCAGGTGCTCGTCGACCGTGTTGACCGTGAAGGGACGTGTGGGGTTGGTCGAGGCCGGCAGCACGTTGGAGTAGCCCGCGATCCGGATGATGTCCGGAGCGTGGCCGCCGCCGGCGCCCTCGGTGTGGTAGGAGTGAAAGGTTCGGCCATCGACCGCGCGCATCAGGTCCTCGACGAATCCGGCCTCGTTGAGGGTGTCGGAGTGGACGGCGACCTGTACCCCGGAGTCGTCCGCGGCGCGCAGAGCGGCGTCGATGACCGCCGGGGTGGCGCCCCAGTCCTCATGGACCTTCAGCCCGCCCGCGCCGGCACGGATCTGCTCCCGGAGCGCCTCTTGGGAGACGGTGTTTCCGCGGCCGAGCATCAGGTAGTTCAGCGGCCAGGGGTCCATCGCCTCGAACATGCGGTGCAGCCACCACTCGCCCGGCGTCGCCAAGGTCGCCTTGGAGCCTTCGAAGGGTCCGGTACCACCACCGACCACCGTGGTGGTACCGGTCTGGAGCGCCATGCGGAACATGTCGGGGCCCACGAAATGTACGTGCGTGTCGATGGCGCCGGCGGTCATGATCATGCCGTTGCCGGACATGATCTCGGTGGAGGGACCGATCACCAGGTCGGGGTCGACGCCGTCCATGGTGTCCGGGTTGCCGGCCTTGCCGATCCCGCAGATCCGGCCGCCTCGAACGCCGACATCGGCCTTGACCACACCCCAGTGGTCCAGGATCACCGCACCGGTGACGACCAGGTCCGGGGTGCCCTCGGCGCGTGTGACGGTGGACTGCCCCATCGATTCGCGAATCGATTTCCCGCCGCCGAAGACGACCTCGTCTCCGCCTGCGCAACGGTCCTGCTCGATCTCGATCAGCAGGTTGGTGTCGGCCAGGCGTATACGATCGCCGGTGGTCGGACCGTAGGACGACACGTACTCGGCACGTGAGATCTCAGCCATCCAGCTCTCCTCCGCACAGACCTCGCAGGCCCGGAACGATTCGTCGTCCCCTGATCGCGACCAGCTCCACCTCGACGACGGCTCCCGGCTCGAAACGCACCGCACCGCCGGAGAGCACGTTCAGTCTGCGCCCCCAGGCGGCGTCACGGTCGAAGTCGAGGGCGGCGTTGACTTCGGCGAAGTGGTAGTGGCTTCCGACTTGGATCGGGCGGTCGGCAGTGTTCAGGACCCGGACCGCGGTGACCTCCAGACCCTGGTTGATGATCACCGGGTCATCGCGGAGCAGCAACTCGCCCGGGATGATGCCGGGTCCACCCGCATCGGCCCGGGTGTCCTCGCGCAACGGAGACTGGCGCATGCCCGTACCCGGGCGGCGTGGCTCCGAGGGGCCCGAAGATCCCGAGGAATGGGCACGGTCGGCGTCCGAGTCGAAGCTGCCACGCTCTGGCGCACCCTCCTGGGGGTAGTCACGGCCCGGTGCGTCGGAGGGGTGCTTGCGCCTTTGGTGTTCGTCGCTCATGGGATCGGTCCCGTCACGGTCACGAGCTTCGTACCATCGGGGAAAGTGGCCTCGACCTGCACCTGGGCCAGCATCTCCGGCACCCCGTCCATCACGTCTTCACGGGTCAGCACGGTGCGTCCGTATTCCATCAGGTCGGCCACCGAGCGGCCGTCGCGGGCGCCCTCGTACAGCGCCGAGGAGATGACGGCCGTGGCCTCGGGAAGATTCAGCCGCAGCCCTCTCCCCCGTCGTTCCCACGCCAATTTTCCGGCGGTGTAGATCATGAGCCTTTCCTGCTCATGGAGGGCAAGAAGCACGACTTCCTCCTCGTCGAGGCGCGGCACGAAACCGATTCGGGGCGCTCAGGACCCCTCCCGAATCGAACTCCGAGACCTCAGAGACGAACCGGCCGCATCGGCCATTGTTCGGAGTTCTTCTTCGATTTTTCGACCGTAGGGCACTTACCCGATCACCCATCGCAGACACGCCCACCGCACGCCAAAATCACCCTCACACAAACCACTCCGAATAGGCGAATTCCGACTTCTGAGCATGGTTCGACCTTCACCCGAACCACCCCGACCCGAAATAGGGAAAAGGACGTTCATCGCGCATACGAAAATGTGCCCCACATGCCTCTTCCTGGCCACATCATACTGAAACCGCGCACAAAACCCGGTGGCTCTGCAGCGGTCGATGAGCGAGGTCGTTCTCGCGCGGCGAACGACCACACCTGGACCAGCCGGTCGAAACGCCCGAGGAGAAAGGGTGGAAACCGTCGGCGGGCACAGCCCGGTCAGTGACGTCGAAGAATTCTCCAGGCACCGGCGCTGATGGCCGTCGTGTTCTGCGACCCGAGCGGATCGCCACGCGGAGATCCCCCGCAACGGGTAGGGGTCATGCTTCGTCCACCAACCCCGGGGAGCGGTGGAAGAGCAGCTGGGGCACCTCGTCATGCGCCGTTGCCTGTTCCGTCGCCACCCCGTAGACCTGCTCGATCATCTCCGACCGCAGAACCTGAGCAACGTCGCCGATCGCGCACACCCGGCCTCGGTCCAACAGCATCAGACGGTCGCAGTACCGGGCCGCGAGGTTGAGATCGTGCAGGACGACCACCGCGGTCATCTCCAAACCCCGGACCAGGTCCAGGACCTGGTGCTGGTACCCGATGTCGAGGTGGTTGGTGGGCTCGTCCAGCAACAGGCAGTCGGCCTCCTGCACCAGGGCACGGGCGATCAGGACCCGCTGCCTCTCCCCACCGGAGAGCTCGGATATGTCACGGTGCGCCAGGTCCAGGGCCCCGACCTTGTCCAACGCGGCGGCGGCGAGCTCATCGTCTCGGGGGCTGTGGCGGGAGAACATCCCCTGATGCGGCGTACGGCCGAGGATCACCATGTCGGCGGCGGAGAGCATCAGCTCGCTCTGCGGTTCCTGCACCACCACGGCGATGCGCTGCGCGATCTGTCGGGAACTCAACCGCGCCAGCGGCCGACCATCGAAGGTGACGGTCCCCTCTAGCGGGCGCAGGGCACCGAAAAGGATCCGCAACAGCGTGGTCTTGCCACTGCCGTTCGGCCCGATCAACCCGAGGATCTCACCGCGGCGCACCTGAAGGTCCACTCCGGCCAAGACGGGCGTCCTGCCATAGGAATACCCGATTCCGCTCGCCGAGAGCACAGGGCGGGAACCGCTCTGTGCCGCGACGGGGTGGGAGAACATCCGTGTCATCGCGGTTCAGCCCTCCGTACCGAAGTATTCGGCGATGCGCTCGAGCCCGTCGACGACCAAAGGCGAGGCCGGCTCGGTGAAGTTGAACAGCTGATAGTGGACATCGCCCTTCGCGACCGCCGAAACGACCTCAAGGCCGGAGCGCTGTGAGAGCGCGTCCTTCGCGTCCTGTTCCTCGCCCTGGTAGAGGACGATGAGGACGTCCGGATCGCGGTCGATGAGTTCCTCGGTCTGGACCTCGAAGACACGTTCATCGACGTCGGCGAAGACGTTCTCCAGGCCCGCGGCCGCCAACTGTGGGTGGGCCATCGATGCGGTGCCATAGGTGTACAGCGGCCCTCCGCCGACAGAGGGGTAGAGCACCGCGGCACTGCGGTCCTCATCCCGGGTCTGTTCCTCGACCGCGGCGACGCGGTCGGACAGCTCGGTGTTGAGCGCCTCGGCCTCCTGGGCGCGGTCGAAGATCCTTCCGTAACGGTCGATCTCGGCGTAGAGGTCGTCGAAAAACGCCTCCCCTCCGCTTTCCTCGCAGTAGAGCTCCTGGGTCAGGACCACACCACCGGCGTCCGCCAGTCCCTCACGAGTGATCCCGTCCGGCAGCCCCAGAACCAGGTCCGGGCTTTGGGCGACGACCACCTCCTCGGAGATCATCAGGTGACCGGAGGCGTCCATGTCCTCGGAGAACGCTTCGACGTCCTGGACCTTCCGCGCCAGTTCGCCGTCGTAGTACTCCAACGGAAAGTGCCCGGCGCGGGACCGCACGTGGTCGAAGACTCCGAGGCCGTCGAGGATCGTCACCGGCGCGGACTCCAGCAGGGTGACGCGCTCCGGCGGGGCCTCGAAGGTGATCTCGTGGCCGCAGTTCTCCAGGGTGAGCGGGTAGCCCTCCGGCGATCCGGCCCCACTTTCGCGCTCGACCGTCGCGACGTCTCCGCAGGCGGTCATCACCATGGCGGCGACGACAAAGAGACACCTCAGGCGGGTCCCGGCGGTAACGGCGGTTCTGAACCTCATGGTCTGCCTCTCTCAGCGGGAGCTTCCTCGGACGCCAGAAGATGGAAGCGGCTTCTAGGTGTTCTTGGCGTACATCCGTCGGATCAAGAGCAACAGGAATGGGGCGCCGACCAGTGCGGTGATGATTCCGATCGGTAGTTCGCGCGGCTGCATGAGCACTCGGGACAGGGCATCGGCCCAGATCAACAACCCGCTGCCCAACAGCGCCGTGACCGGCAACATTCTGGCGTGGACGGTGCCCACCAGGCGGCGGGCCAGGTGGGGCAGGACCAGCCCGACGAAACCGATGACTCCGGCCCCGGCGACTGCGGCTCCGGTGCAGAGCGAGACCACTGTCAGCAGTTTGAGTCGGGTCGCGGCGGGGTCGACGCCCAGGGCGCGGGCCGTCTCGTCACCGACCGCCAGCGCGTCCAGGGGGCGTGAGAGCAACATCAGCACCACCGCTGCCCCTGCCACGACACCGACGATGGCGACCAGCAACGCGTCCCATCGCGCCGGCGAGAGTGACCCGAGCAGCCAGAACATGACGGTGCGGGACCCCTCGGCGTCGTCGGAGGAGAAGACCAGGAAGCTCGTGACCGCGGAGAGCGCATAGCCAACGGCGATACCGCCCAGGAGCAGACGGATGGAGGTCGCCTGACCGCCGGCGTGCCCCAGCCAAAAGACCAGGAGCGAGGCGCACATGGCGCCCAGGAAGGCACTGACCGGCAGTGAATACTGCCCCATGCGCGCACCGAAACCGAAGAGGATCGCCGCGGCGGCACCCGTGGACGCACCCGAGGAGATCCCGAGGACGTAGGGGTCGGCCAACACGTTGCGGATCATGCCCTGCAACACCGCACCGCTCATCGCCAGCGCGGCCCCCACCGCAAGGCCCATGACCACTCGGGGTAGCCGAATGTTGATGACGATGAAGGCTTGCGCCCGGGTCGCTCCGGAATCATCGATCAGCCCGATCCTCTCGGCCGCCACCGCCGCCGTCGTCTGGGGCGGCACCGAAACCGGACCGACACCGACGCACAACACTGCGCTGATCCCGACCAGGAGGAGGAGCCCGACGGTCCAAAGCCGGGCACGTCGTCGTACCGCGGTAGTGAGTTGTTCAGGTGCTTGAGTCGACACTCGCTACATTGTTGCATATACGCGCGGATTTCAGCAGATCTTGAACCCTTCCTTTTACGGTTGACGGAAAGGCTGTTTCTTGACACTTCAGAATCATTCTGGCACTTGAAATCGCAACAAATACCCCGGAATCCCCACGAGCGGAGACGAATCCGTCATGGTTCAGGGCCCACTGCCGACCACAGCCGAAGGACCGACCTTCTCCGAGACAGAGATGGCCGTCGGCATCCCTGCGCATCCGACCGAGGAAACCGCCCGCACCCTGCACCAGGGCCGCCCCAAGGACTTCTGTCCTCGACGACGAACACGTGGCGCCGACGCACCACTCGGCCGACGGTCCTGGGCCGGCCGGGAGCACTTCGACCTCTTCGACGCACACGTGTTCACCGGCGAGTGCGTGCGCACATTTCTGTCAGAATTCGACCGAGGGTTCCGTTCCGACACGCGATCAGACATTCCGCAGAGCGACTCCAATCGCGTCCGGTGAATACCCTCAACCGGCCCTTCGGCGCGCCTGGAGTCTCCCGCGTACAAGCGCCCAGGCACAGGGGCCTCCCCTGCCGGTCGCACCGCGAACCCACGAGAAGACCGCTTCCTCCCCTTCACCCTGGGCATCCGCCGGATCGAGAACAGCGACACCACACCGTCGTGAAGAACCCTGAACGAAACCCTTTGACCTGGGCGGATACCTGTTGACACAGATCGCTGCAACGTCGGAACCGGCTCGACACGGCAGGGGTGACGAGTTCGAGTCCGGTACTGCCTGCTCCACGACATGACGCCCCTGTTCGGGGCCTTGGGCCGGCCCACCGGATCGTTCCGTCGTTCCTCCCGAAGGCACCGCCGGCCCCCAACGAGACGCCGCCTCCCGGGTCGTGGTCGATCCACCCCGAGGTCGGAAATCACGACCAGCAGGTGTTCGACCTCCTGACCCGGCGGGGCCGGAGGGGCGTCACGGGCACTACGAGGGCCCCGGGGGGGGCGGTGTACACAGCGCGATCCACCCCAGAACCTGCAGGCACCCACTTGAGTCCGGCACCTGATGTGGAGTATGTCCTCCCACCAGGGTGCCGGACCATCACGCCTCAGAGCGTGACCGGGGCGACCGGGACCGTGGAGGGGGCCCGGTGCGCAGGAGATCGAGTGCGGGCTCGAACTCGAAACCCTCTCCCACCGAAGACACCCGCCCCACCGACGGAGCGGCGAAGTGCGACGGCAGCACACTCGTCCCCGTCTCGGCCGCACGGCCGAGCAGATCCCTTCGGGTGATCGCGGCCCTGTGCGGATCCACGCAGTAACGGGTGCTCACCCTGGGATCGCTCAGCTGGAGCGGATGGTGCACGGTGTCTCCGGTGATGAGGAGCCGGGCGTTCGAGCCGCTCACCTGCACGCACACGTTGCCCGGTGTGTGACCGACGGCGGGCACCAACCGGACGTGCCGGTCGACGACCTCGTCCATGGCGCAGACCCGCAACAGGCCGGCCTCGGCGAGGGGTTCGACGCTGTCGCTCATGTAGTCCCCGGTCCGCGCCGTCGCGGCCCGACCCGAGTCACCCCGCCAGTAGTCCAACTCCGGCCCGGTGACGTGGTGCCGCGCGCTCGGGAACATCGGTCGCCACCGACCGCCGACCCACCTGGTCGACCAACCGACGTGATCGACGTGCAGGTGGGTCAGGACCACGTCGGACACCTGTTCAGGGGTGACCCCGGTCTCCTCCAGGCGCTCCAGCCAGAGTTCCTCCCGCATGTGGAACTCGGGTCGGCTCCGGTGCTTGGCCGCGCCGACGCATCCGTCCACGAGGACCGTTCCCACGGGGGAGAGGATCAGGAACGACTGGATCGTGTACACGAGCCGCCGCCGGTCGGGGTCGTACCAGGGCGGTTCGAGGTACCAGGCTGATCCGGGGGCGGCGGTGTCGACGACCCCCGGGAAGAACTCCTCCGGTTCGATCAACAGCCGGGGGATCTCCACAAGCGGCACGACCGCTACGTCCCCGAGGTCGATCCACCATCGCTCGTGCGGGGTGGGGTCCGGTTCACCGGCCGGTGTGCACATCGTTGTTCTCCCGGGATGGTGCGTGCGTACCGGGGGCGGCGGCGAGAGGGCCGCCCGACTGCCGGCGCAACGCGAGGACGAAGGCGCAGGCCGTGGCGATGACGACCGGAACGGCCGCGAACAGGATGATCTGTTCGGCGGCGAAGGCGAGGGAGATCAGGATGCCGGCCACACCCGGGCCCACGATCGAACCCATGCGTCCCAACGCGGCGGACCAGCCCACACCGGTGGTCTGGGTACCACGGGGATAGATCGTGACCGCCATGGTGAGCTGTCCGATCTGTCCGGAGGTGGTGCCCGCTCCCGCACCGAGCAGCAGCACGAAGATCAGCGCGTAGGTCGGCTCGGTCAGCCCCATGACGAGCATCGACGTGATCCCGATGAAGGGCATCACCACCAGGGACCAGGCGATACCGATCCGGGCGGTGAGCAGGATGAGGACGAGACCGCCGAGCACGCCGCCGAAGCTCACGAACGCCAGGCCCATCGGTGCCTCCGAGGCGGAGAAGCCGTAGTCGATGAGCAGTGTGGGAACCCAGTTCGTCAGGGTGTAGGCGGACAGGAAGATCAGGAACGAGAAGTTCCAGAGGAACGTGGTGTTGATCCGGATTCCCCGGTCGAACAGGCGGATCACCTTCGCGTCCTGCTTAGCGTTCTCCTTGCCCCCCGCCATCTCGGGTTCGCCGAACATCCGCGCGATGGGGTAGACGAGCAGCAGGGGCGCGACACCGCCGACCCAGAACATACCGCCGCTGCCCAGCCACTCGATCAGCAGGCCGCCGAACACGCCGCCGGTCGCCATGCCGGAGGCCAGGCCCAGGGTGACCGCCACCGAGATGCGCTGGCGGTACTTCTCGGGCACGTGGTCGGTGGTCAACGACACCGCCACCGGAAGGACGATCCCCAGAGCGATGCCCGTGGCGAGCCGGACGACGGCGAGCAGGGACATCGATTCGAAGAGGAGCACGGTCGCGGTGAGCAGCGTGAGGACCCCCGAGCCCACCACACCGAGCAGCAGGAGACGCTTGCGTCCGATCAACGCTCCCAGCGTTCCGCACAGGAGGTATCCCAAGACCACGCCGATGTTGGTCGTGACCAGCGGGGAGGTGAACTCGGCCGGGGACAGCCCCCACTCCTCGGCGAGCGTGGGAACGGAGGCGGCCATGGTCGCCGTGTCGAAGCCGTCGATCAGTACCGCGCAGAAGGCGACCAGCACCAGACCCCACCGCACTCGCGTGGCGCCGTCCTGAGGAACGTTCGTGGTCTGTGCCATGGTCAGCGTTCTCCGTTCGCGAAGATCGCGGACCGCGCCGCGGTGAACAGGTCGGAGGAGGTGTCGGCGAAGGCGGCGGCCGTCGCCACGTGGTCGGTGTGGGGCATGGTGACGGTCACGGGCGAAGCGCCCTTGTCGGTGAGCGCGGCCACGAGGAGGCGTCCCTGGTCGGCGAAGAAGTGTTCGTCCTGCGCCTTCTTGTTCGGCTCCGGTTCACCGAAGGAGACGACGACGTGCGCCGGCGCCTTGGTGACGCGCAGAGCCGGGCTGTACCGTGCGGCCTCGGGCCCTTCCAACATACGTACGCGCAGGTCGGTGGGGGGACTCATACAGACGGCCCCCGTCATGGCCCCGTTCTCCGGTAGCGGGGTCTGGTCCCAGTCGGTCATGGTGAGCATGGCGGCGAGATGACCTCCCGCGGAGTGGCCCGCGACGGTGATACGGGTCGGGTCACCACCGAATCGGGCCGCGTTGGCGGCCGCCCAGGTCACGGCCCGCATCGCGTCGTCGATGGAGTCACCGATCGTGTACTCCGGTTCCAGTCGGTAGCCGCAGGAGATGAACACCGCGCCCGCCTCCACCCAGGGTTCGGCGAAGTGGTCGTAGTGGTCGGGGTGGCCCTCGCGCCACCGACCGCCGTGGAAGTACACGATGACCGGAGCCGCCGTGGCGTTCTCGGGGTGGTAGACGTTGGCGAGCTGGAACGGGTGCTCGCCGTACTTGAGCGCGACATCGTGGGAGAGGCGCCGTCGAACGTCGTCGCGTCGCCGCAGGGCGTCGTCGTAGAAGCCGGCCCAGTCGGGGTGGTAGTCGTCCGGATTGCGGTAGGTGAAGAAGCCGGTGTGATCCGCCGGGCGCACCTGATCGGGTTCTGGCACAGTCGTCTCCTTTAGGGGCGGGCACACGGGGATCGAGGCTCAACCGCGGTGTGAGTGATGGGCGTCACCTTGCCGCGTGTCCGTGTCGAATATGGTCATCCGCAATGCGATAGCTGTCTAATGCCAGTTTTCGCGTTACGCATACCGGAAAGGGCATACCCTGCCTCGATGGCACCGCGAAGGGAGCCTCTTGCGAGGGCCCGCGAACAGCGCCCTCACCAGGCTTCACAGCGAGTTGAGCTCCGGAGGCAGTGAGCCGGCCGCGGCGCGTAGGTGTGCGAGGAGTGCCTCGGTCCCGGGTGTGGTGGGGCGGTCCGCCGGGCGGGTGACCCCGACGGAGCGTCCGATCGACCGCAGTGGCGTGTCGATCAGGGCGAGTTGTTCGTCCTGACGGGTGATCAGCAGCGGAAGAGCGGCGATGGCGTCCGTGATGACCAGCAGTCGGCGCAGCGGCAGGATCGAGGTGCACTCCACCCGGTTCTCGGGGATGGGCACCCCCTCGGCGAGGAACGTCTCCTCCAGTTCCTGTCGGAGCGCGGTCTGGGCGACCGGGAAGATCCAGGGGTAGTGGGCCAACTGTCGAAGGTCGGGCCGACGAAGCGAGTGCACCGGGTGCCCCCGCCGGGCCACCAGCCGCACCGGTTCGATGTGCAACCGTTCCTGGGCCAGGTGAGGGCGGGTCTGGGGTTCCAGTCGGCCAACGGTCAGATCCAGCTCCCCGGCGAGCAACGCCGACTGTAGAACGTCCGGGGTGGCCTCGCGGACGACGACGGTCAGTTTGGGATGCTCCTGTTTCAGCGCGGCGATGGCCTGGGGAAGAAGCACGTTCGCCCCGGCCAGGTGGGTACCCACGCGCACCGTCCCCAGGTCCGCGCGCGAAAGCATCTCGATCTGTTCACCCGCGCTGGTGATCTGGGCCAGGACGGCGCGGGCGTGCCCGGTGAAGCTCTCCCCGTAGACGGTGGGGGTGACGCCTCGCGGTCCTCGTTCGAACAGCTGCACGCCGAGGATGCCCTCCACCTCGTGCAGGGCACGTGTGACCACGGGCTGGGTGACGTGCAGGGCCTTGGCCGCGCCGATGACGCTGCCCTGTTCTTCGATCGCGATCACGAGTCGGAGGTGGCGTAGTTTCAACCGGCCGTCGAGGAGGCGTGAGTGGTCCATGGACGGCAACTATGCCCTACCGGACATGCCTTGTGAAGATATTGGCATTAGACGGGTATCGCTCGGGTTTCTAAGCTCGGCTGCATGACGCCAGTACCGGAGATTTTGAACTTCGTCGGGGGCGCACGGTTGGAGGGACGGAGCTCGTTCACCAACGTGAGCCCCATCGACGGCACGTCCATCGCCACCGTGCACGAGGCGGGGCCCGAGGTCGTGGACACCGCGGTCTCCGTGGCGCGCGGCGCCCTGGAGGGCCCCTGGGGTCGCACCACCGTCACGGAACGGGCCCGTCTGTTGCGCCGCGTGGCCGACCGCATCGAAGAACGATTCGAGGAGTTCGTCGCGGCGGAGTCCGCCGACACCGGAAAGCCGCTCTCCCTGGTGCGCAGCCTGGACGTGACGCGCGCCGTCGCCAACTTCCGGTCCTTCGCCGACACCGTGAGCGCGAGCGGCCTCGACTCCTTCCTCACCGAGATGGCGGACGGCCGCCGGGCGCTCAACTACGCGGTACCCAAGCCGCTGGGCGTCGTCGCCGTGATCGTTCCGTGGAACCTTCCCCTGCTCCTGCTCACCTGGAAGGTCGCCCCGGCGCTGGCGTGCGGCAACACGCTGGTCGTCAAGCCTTCGGAGGAGACCCCGACCACGGCCACGCTGCTGGCCGAGGTCATCGCCGAGGCCGGCGTCCCCAACGGTGTCTACAACGTGGTGCACGGCCACGGACCCGACTCCGCGGGTGAACACCTCACCACGCACCCGGGGATCGACGGGGTCACCTTCACCGGCGAGTCCTCGACCGGATCGACGATCATGCGGGCGGTCGCACCGCGTGTACGCCCCGTCTCCTTCGAGCTCGGTGGGAAGAACGCGGCGGTCGTGTTCGCCGACGCCAACATCACCGACACGGTGGAGGGGCTGGCGAACTCCGTCTTCACCAACACCGGCCAGGTGTGTCTGTGCACCGAACGGGTCTACGTCGAACGCTCGATCTTCGACGAGGTCGCGGCCGGGCTCGTCGAGCAGGGCCGACGGCTGCGCATGGGGCGTCCCGACGACGCCGAGACCACGATGGGCCCCCTGATCTCCACCGGGCATCGCGACAAGGTGCTCTCCTACTACGCGCTGGCGGAGAAGGAGGGGGCCGAGGTCCTGCTCGGCGGAGGGATCCCGGACGTGGGCGAGGACCTCGCCGGGGGCGCCTGGATCGAACCGACCCTGTGGTCCGGATTGGAACACGGTGGCCGGGCGGTCACCGAGGAGGTGTTCGGTCCGGTCGCGGCCCTGATCCCGTTCGACACCGAGGAGGAGGCCGTGCGTTTGGCCAACGACAGCGACTACGGCCTGGCCGCCGCGGTGTGGACACAGAACCTGGAGCGGGCCCATCGGGTCGCCCAGCGGATGCGGGTCGGGATGGCGTGGGTCAACACCTGGTTCCTTCGGGACCTGCGCTCACCGTTCGGCGGCACGGGCCTGTCCGGTGTCGGCCGCGAAGGCGGCTCCCACTCCCTGCGTTTCTACACCGAACCGACGAATGTGTGCGTGCGACTGTGAAACAGATCATCGAACAGGCGGCACAGCGGCTGCTCACCGCCGCGGCCACCGCGACACCGTGCGCCCCCGTCAGGGACCTCCTCGGAGAACACGACCAAGAACTCGCCTACGAGGTCCAGGAGAGCATCACCCGTTCACGCCTGGCCGCGGGCGCACGCGTGGTCGGACGCAAGATCGGTCTCACCTCCCGGGCGGTCCAGGAGCAACTGGGCGTCCCCAGCCCCGACTTCGGGACCCTTCTGGACGACATGGTCCACGCCGACCGGGAGCCCCTGCCCCTGGAGCGGTTCCTCCAGCCCAGGATCGAAGGCGAGGTCGCCTTCGTTCTGGGCCGGGACATCACCTCGGCCACACCGACCGTCGCCGACATCATCGGCGCCACGGACTACCTGTTGCCGGCGATCGAGGTGGTGGACTCCCGGATCGCCGGATGGGACATCCGCATCACCGACACCATCGCCGACAACGCCTCCAGTGGCGCCCTCGTACTGGGGACCCGACCGGTACGTCCGACCCAGGTCGACCTGCCGACCGTGGGCATGGTGCTCGAACACCGCGGGAACGTGGTCTCCGCCGGCGCCGGTGTCGCCTGTGCGGGCAGCCCGGTCGCCGCCGTCACCTGGCTCGCCAAGGTGCTGGCCCGACGGGAAACCCCTCTGCGGGCCGGCGACATCGTGCTCTCCGGCGCCCTGGGCCCGGTCGTGCCCGTACAGGAGCCGGGGACCTACCGGCTGCGCGTTTCCGGACTGGGCGAAGTCTCCTCGGTGTTCGTTTCCGGAGGTGTCTCATGACCAAGGCCGTCGCCATCATCGGTTCCGGCAACATCGCCACGGATCTGATGCTGAAGATCAAACGGCTCTCCGGTGAGCTGTACGTCGCCGCCATGGCGGGGATCGACCCGGATTCGGACGGACTCGCACGTGCCCGCAGGATGGGCGTGGCCACGACCCACAAGGGCGTCGAAGGTCTCGCCGATCTCCCCGGGTTCGCCGACGTCACCGTGGTCTTCGACGCGACCTCCGCCGGCGCCCACAGGGCCAACTACGAGGTCGTCCGCGCGCACGGCGCCGCCATCGTGGACATGACACCGGCGGCGATCGGTCCCTACGTCGTTCCGGCCGTGAACATCGACGCCCACACCGACGCCGACAACGTGAACATGGTGACCTGCGGTGGACAGGCCACGGTGCCGATCGTCTCGGCGATCTCCGAGGTGACCGCGGTGGACTACGGGGAGATCGTCGCCTCGATCGCCTCCCGCTCCGCCGGACCGGGGACCCGGGCCAACATCGACGAATTCACCGAGACCACCTCCCGTGCCATCGAGCAGGTGGGCGGCGCGGCGCACGGCAAGGCGGTCATCGTCCTCAACCCGGCCGACCCGCCGGTGGTCATGCGCAACACCGTCTTCTGCCTGGTGCGCGAGGCCGACGAGGAGGCGATCCGGGCGTCGGTGGAACGGCGTGTGGAAGAGGTCCGCGCCTACGTTCCCGGCTACCGGCTCAAACAGGACGTCCAGTTCGATCCGGTCCGGCACGACCACGTACCGGCTCTGGGAGGGCCGTTCACCGGCACCCGGGTCTCGGTCTTCCTCGAAGTCAACGGCGCCGGGCACTACCTGCCCGAGTTCGCCGGAAACCTGGACATCATGACCTCGGCCGCGCTGCGCACGGGCGAACTCATGGCGGCACGGCGGTCGGAAGGGTCCCACGCATGAACCAGCTCTACATCCAGGACGTGACCCTGCGCGACGGGATGCACGCGATCGGACACCAGTACTCCCCGGACCAGGTACGCACCATCGCCGGTGCCCTGGACCGCGCGGGGGTCGACGCCATCGAGGTCAGTCACGGCGACGGCCTCGGTGGCTCCTCGGTGGTCTACGGTCACGGGGCCGCCACCGACGAGGCGTGGATCGCCGCCGCCGCGGAGGTCGTGGAGAACGCCAAGCTCACCACCCTGCTGCTGCCGGGTATCGGCCGCATCGAGGACCTGCGCCGCGCCCACGCCCTGGGGGTGCGCAGTGTCCGCGTGGCCACGCACTGCACCGAGGCCGACGTCGCCGCACAGCACATCTCCTGGGCCCGCGAGAACGGCATGGACGTCGCCGGGTTCTTGATGATGAGCCACCTGAACACACCGGGCGAGCTCGCCGCCCAGGCCGCGCTGATGGAGTCCTACGGCGCCCACTGCGTCTACGTGACCGACTCCGGAGGGCGTCTGACCATGGACGACATGGGTGAACGGGTGCGGGCCTACCGTGACGTTCTCGCACCGCAGACCCAGATCGGTGTGCACGCGCACGAGAATCTGTCACTCGCGGTCGCCAACAGCGTCACCGCGGTGGAGAACGGTGCGTATCGGATCGACGCCTCCCTCGCCGGGCAGGGAGCGGGAGCCGGCAACTGCCCGATCGAAGCGTTCGTCGCGGTCGCGAACCTGATGGGGTGGTCCCACAACGCGGACCTGTTCGCCCTGCAGGACGCCGCCGAAGAGCTGGTCCGACCTTTGCAACGCCGGCCGGTCCGCGTGGACCGCGAAACCCTGACGCTGGGTTACGCCGGTGTCTACTCCAGCTTCCTGCTGCACGCGGAACGTGCGGCCCAACGCTACGACCTCGATGTGCGAAGCATCCTGATCGAGCTCGGACGACGCCGAATGGTCGGCGGCCAGGAAGACATGATCATCGATGTCGCGCTCGACCTCGTCAGAGCGCGTGAGGAGGCGGCATGACCACGACACCGGTCGAGCAGGTCGCGGCCCGGCTGGACGACGCGGTCCGGTCGGCGACGGCGATCCCCCAGCCCAGCGCCGGGGAGGACTCGCTCACCCTCCCCCTGGCCTATGAGGTACAACGTGCGGGACTGGCCCTGAGGTCCGGCCGCGGGGACACCACCATCGGTGTCAAACTCGGCTTCACCAGCAAGGCCAAGGCCGCCCAGATGGGTGTCTCCGACGTCATCATCGGTGCGATCACCTCGTCCATGGAGGTGGTCGACGGCGGCGAGATCGACCTCTCCGCACTGATCCATCCACGGATCGAACCCGAGGTCGCCTTCCTGCTGGGTGAGGACGTGGACCCGCACGACCCACGGAGCGTTGCCCGCACCGCGGTCTCGCACGTGGCCCCCGCACTGGAGATCATCGACAGCCGGTACCGGGACTTCGCCTTCAGCCTGGAGGACGTGGTCGCCGACAACACCTCGGCGGCCGGGTTCGTGACCGGGCCGTGGACCTCCTTCGCCGAGGGCCGCGTCGACCTCGACAACCGTGGAGTGATCCTGGAACAGGACGGCGAGCCCGTCATGACGGGTTCGACCTCCGCGATCCTCGGTCATCCCGAGCACGCCCTGTCCGCGGCCAAGCGCATGGCCCGACTGTACGGACACGGCCTCCCCGCGGGCACGATCCTGCTGGCCGGAGCGGCGACCCCGGCGGTTCCGCTCGTTCCCGGCAGCCGGGTGGAGGCCACCGTCTCCGGACTGGGTCGGGTCGGTGTCACGGCCACAGGAGCGTCCCATGGGTAACGCTCGACTGGTCGAGGGCGGCGCCACCCCGCGTGGAGCGTTCCCACACGTGAAGGTGGTCGGTGAGTTCGCCTTCGTGTCGGGGACCAGCAGCAGACGGCCCGACAACACCTTCGCCGGCGCCGAAGCCGACGAAATGGGTGTCACCGCCCTGGACATCAGGGTCCAGACCCGCGCGGTCCTCGACAACATCGACCGCATCCTGCACGCGGTCGGTGGGAGCCTCGACGATCTGGTTCAGGTGACCACCTACCTCGTCAACATGAACGACTTCGGCGGCTACAACGAGGTCTACTCCGAGTACTTCGACCACACCGGTCCGACCCGTACCACCGTCGCGGTGCACCAACTTCCCCACCCACACCTACTGATCGAAATCCAAGCGGTCGCCCACCTGCCGGCGGGCCACCGCGCTCCGATCACCGATGAGGAGAGAACCCCATGACGACAGTGCCTCCCGTCTTCGACTTCGACACCTGGATCCAGGAACACGAGCACCTGCTCCGGCCTCCGGTGAACAACCGGCAGATGTGGGAGCCAATGGGCGACTTCATCGTGCAGATCATCGGTGGGCCGAACCAGCGCACCGACTTCCACATCGACCCCTACGAGGAGTGGTTCTACCAGTACCGGGGCGCCATGCACGTCAACCTGATGACCGACGACGGGATCCAGCGCGTCGACATCCCCGAGGGCGGCATGTGGATGTTGCCTCGGGACATCCCGCACTCACCGCAGCGCCCCGAGCCCGGTTCGATCGGGATCGTGATCGAGCGGATCCGCGAGGAGGGAACGACCGAGCGATTCGTCTGGTACTGCCAACAGTGCCAGACCCAGGTCCACTCGGTGGAACTCCAGGTCCGTGACATCGTCACCGACCTTCCACCGGTCTTCGAACTCTTCTACAACGACGAGGAGGCCCGCACCTGCGATGCCTGCGGCGCCCTCCACCCCGGCAAGGGGTAGCGCGTTGGACACGATCGACATCCACACCCACTACGTGCCCAAGGGCTGGCCTGATCTCGGAGGGGGAGCCCCCTGGCTGAGGGTGGACTCCGAGCGCGAGGCGATGATCATGGTCGGCTCGCAGGAGTTCCGTGCGATCCGGTCCGACTGCTGGGACGCCGAGGTGCGCGTGGCGGACATGGACGAGGACGGGGTCGCGGCACAGGTCGTGTCCCCGACCCCCGTCTTCTTCTCCTACGAGGTCGACGGGAACAAGGCGGAGAAGATCTCACGCGTGTTCAACGACCTCGCCCTGGAGATCTGCGAACCCCAGCGCGACCGGATGATCCCGTTCTGCCAGGTGCCTCTGCAGGACACCGACGCGGCATGTCGCGAACTGGAACGCAGCCTCGCCGCAGGGCACGTCGGGGTGGAGATCGGCAACCACGTCGGGGACCGCGACCTCGACGACGAGGGGATCGTCACGTTCCTCCAACACGCCGCCTCACTGGACGTACCGGTCTTCGTCCATCCCTGGGACATGCCCGCCTCACCTCGGCTGGACCGGTGGATGGCCCGGTGGCTCACCGGCA
>NZ_DYZD01000387.1 GCF_020741345.1 Nocardiopsis listeri | reverse complement strand
GGTCGATCACCCAGTGGTGGCCGACCGGTCCCAGGTAATCCGAGAAAGCTAGGGAGGGGTCTCATCAGCGCCGAGCCCCGCATCAATGACCGTATCCGGGTGCCCGAGGTCCGACTTGTCGGGCCCAACGGCGAGCAGGTCGGAATCGTCTCCGTGCCGGACGCCCTGCGTCTGGCCCAGGAGTCCGACCTCGACCTCGTCGAGGTCGCGCCGACCGCGCGCCCGCCGGTCGCCAAGCTGATGGACTACGGCAAGTTCAAGTACGAGTCCGCGGTCAAGGCCCGTGAGTCGCGCAAGAACCAGTCGAACACGATCATCAAGGAGATCAAGCTCCGCCCGAAGATCGACCCGCACGACTATGAGACCAAGAAGGGTCACGTCGTCCGGTTCCTCAAGGGTGGGGACAAGGTCAAGGTGACGATCATGTTCCGTGGTCGCGAGCAGTCCCGCCCCGAACTCGGGCGCAGGCTGCTGGCGCGTCTGGCCGAGGACGTCCAGGATCTCGGCATGGTCGAGTCCCAGCCCAAGCAGGACGGCCGAAACATGGTCATGGTGATCGGTCCGCACAAGCGGCGTTCCGACCACAAGGCCGAGGCCCGTGCGGCGGCCGGGGACAAGACCCGCCGCGAGAGCAGCGACCAGGCCTAGGAATTCCCCCACCGTCCGGCCTTCGAGGCGGCCGGACGGTGGGGTGGGCTGTGCGCGAACAGCCCACGATGCACAGGCGTGCGAGACCCGCCCAGCGCGGAACAATCGCGACATTCGTCCCCGGGGCGGATGCCGCGCCGACGGAGTAGGAGACGACGGCGACATGCCGAAGAACAAGTCCCACAGTGGAGCCAAGGACCGTTTCAAGGTCACCGGTTCCGGCAAGATCATGCGCCGCCGTGCCAACAAGAACCACATCCTTGAGCACAAGACCTCCAAGCGTAAGCGCAAGCTGAGCAACGAGGCCGTGCTCTCCCCGGCCGACACCAAGAGCATCAAGAAGCTCCTGGGCCGCTAGGCAACGGCAGTAACCTCAGCCCTTCTCGACAGTGCCCCGCGTCCGACCCGGTCGGTTCGCTCTGAGCGCTCGAAGGGCGACCACCTGAAGCGAACACGGCCGCCGGGCCAGTCCTGGCCGGACCGCTCGGCGCGCCGTGCGCGCCGTAAGAACCTATGAGGGAGTCACTGTGGCACGCGTGAAGCGGGCTCTCAACGCCAAGAAGAAGCGCAAGGTCGTTCTCGACCGGGCCAGTGGTTACCGCGGGCAGCGCTCGCGCCTTTACCGCAAGGCCAAGGAGCAGATGCTCCACTCGATGACCTACTCCTACCGGGACCGCAAGGACCGCAAGGGGCAGTTCCGTCGTCTGTGGATCCAGCGCATCAACGCGGCCTCCCGCGCTCACGGCCTGACCTACAACCGTCTCATCCAGGGGCTGAAGCTGGCCGAGATCGAGGTCGACCGTCGCATGCTGGCCGAACTGGCCGTCAACGACGCCGCCGCCTTCGCCGTCCTGGTGGAGAAGGCCAAGCAGGCCCTGCCGGCCTCCGTCGCGGCCTAGTCACGGCGAGACGAGACGGGTAGCGATGGCGAGCCACGAGTTCACGAGCGTCCGGTCACCCAGGATCAAGGGGGTTCGGCGGCTCGCCAAGCGTACCTTCCGCCAGCGTGAGAGGCGCTTCCTCGCGGAGGGCCCTCAGGCTGTGCGGGAGGCGCTCGCCGCGGCGAACGGCGGTGGGCGGCCCCCGTACGGCGGGGGCGGCAACGGCGTACTGGAGGTCTACGCCACGGCGGAGGCCATGCAGCGCCACATCGACCTGATGGACGCCGCCCACACGGCGGGCGTCCCCACTCATCGGGTCAGCCTGGACGTGATGTCCGAACTGGCGCAGACCATCACCCCGCAAGGGGTCATCGCGGTCTGCGAGTTCGTCGACGTCCCCTTGGAGAAGGTCACCGACGTGCGTCTGGCGGTCGTCCTCTCCCACGTGCGCGACCCCGGCAACGCCGGGACGGTACTGCGCACCGCCGACGCCGCGGGGGCGGACGTCGTCGTTTTCACGGACGCGTCCGTGGACCCCTACAACGGCAAGTGCGTGCGGGCCTCCGCGGGAAGCCTGTTCCACCTGCCCGTGGTGGTGGGTGTGCCGGTAGCCCGGGCGATCGACTTCCTGAACGAGGCGGGCGCCAAGGTGTGGGCCGCCGACGGCGGGGGCGACAAGGACCTGCACCAGGTCGCCGACGACGGTGACCTCGACGGTCCGGTCGGCTGGGTCTTCGGCAACGAGGCCTGGGGGCTGCCGGAGGAGACCGTCCGTCTGACCGACGGCGCGGTCAGTGTCCCGATCTACGGCGGGGCCGAAAGCCTGAATCTGGCCACGGCGGCAGCGGTGTGTCTGTACACGACCGCGCGCCAGCAGCGGCGCCCCTGAAGCATCCCGACCCCGGCAGAGCGACTCCACGGATGATCACTCTCCGTGTTCGAAAGGTCCCTCCGGGCGTTCGGAATCCCTTGGGTGTACACACTCGGTAACAGGTCGCGTCAACCTCGCCGAATGCACGTGCACGAGCCCTGAGTGTCGATAGGGTCGGACCGGCACCACGGTGGTCCATGCGGATTCCGCGTGGCCGCCCTCACACGACCCGTGTCACGGGTAGAGGGATGTGCCCGACCGGCCCACACGGCAGGCTCGGCCACACGGTGTGAGCACTTGGACGAGGATCGCGTCCGAGGGAGGTTTCCGTCCACGATCGGTGGGCGGGTACCGGTGTCCGTACGCTCGGACTCCCATCCGGAGTGCGCCTCGACTCGTGAGGCGTACCAGGTGGGGGAGCAGGGTAGACTGCGGTGGTGTCCAGGGAGAGTCCGGTCAGGACGGATGCCACCGATCACAGATCCGCGGCCCAGGACACCTGAGCCGCGGACCGTCGGAGGGGAGCTGGGAGAGGCGTGGGCAGCGGCCGGCAGGTGGATCGACCGGCGGAGGACTCCGACGGCGCGGCGGCGCAACCGACGGGCGAACCCGTCACCTCCGACCTCGACATCGTCGCGACCGGCGGCATCCCGTTGCACGCCGACGACCTGCCCGACGGTGTCGTCGTCGCCGACGCCCGCGGTCGTGTGGTCCTGTTCAACACCCAGGCCGCCCAACTCGTCGGTGTTCCCACCACCTCCGCGCTCGGCCGCGACTTCCGCACCGCCCTGCCCCTGCGAGGTCTGGACGGACACGACTGGTGGGAGGCCAGCGACCCCTACGGCGGGGACCGCGACCGCACCCGCCAGATCGAACGGGTCCTGTGCCTGCCCGACGAACGCGAGGTCCTCGTCGCGGCCCGCTACGTGCGCGCACGCCCCGGCGGCGACGTCGTTCGCCTCGTGGTCAGCCTCCGGGACGCCTCCGCGCGGGCCGAGCGCTCCCGCGCGGACCTGGTCTCCGAGGTCGCCCACGAACTCAGGTCGCCCCTGACCAGTGTCAAGGGCTTCACCTCCACACTCCTCACCAAGTGGGAACGGCTCACCGACAAGCAGAAGCTGTTCATGCTGGAGACCGTGAACGCCGACGCCGACCGAGTCACCCGCCTCATCCACGACCTCCTGGACGTCTCCCGCATCGAGTCGGGACGCCTGGAGGTGCGACGACAGGTCGTCGATCTGCCCGAGGCCGTCCGTCGGGTGGTCTCCGGACGCGTCGCCTCCGGTGAGTCGGAGGAACGCTTCCGGGTCGATACGCACGGGGACCTGCCCCAGATGTGGCTCGACCCCGACAAACTCGAACAGATCCTCACCAACCTCGTGGAAAACGGGGTGCGGCACGGCGCTGGTACTGTCAGTATCGTGATCGAGCCGTGTGAAGGAGGAGCAGCGGTGTCGGTGCGCGACGAAGGCCAGGGCATAGCGCCCGAGACCATTCCGCGCGTCTTCCGCCAGTTCTGGCGCAGCAAGCGCCGTGGTGGCACAGGACTCGGACTGTTCATCGTCAAGGGTCTCGTCGAGGCCCACGGCGGCACGATCACCGTCGGCCGCGCCCCCAACGGTGGCGCAGAGTTCCGATTTACCATGCCCGCCGGGACACCCGAGTTCGTCTGAGCCCTCAGACCCTTCGGCCCCGGTGGGCGCACGCGGCCCCGCCCCGTCATCCCACCGTGGATTCCGTCCGGCGCGGCCCGTCAACCCTGGGCTTGCTGTGACACCTGGGCCGGTTTCGCACCCGGCTCGCGGTAACCCCGTGCTTCTTCCTGTCGGCTTGGTCCGCCCTCGCGCGGACCCGTGACCACCGCCCGCCTCCGCCCCGCGCGGACGCGGTGACGGCGAGGCAACCACATGTCTGCACCGAACAATTCCTTCGACCCGGTCGAGGTGACCCCCCTGCACCCCGACGAGGTCGCCCGCATGCGCGAGGAGGCGCTGGCCGCCATCGAGGCCGCCGCCGACCTCGCCGAACTCAAGGAGGTCCGGCTCGCCCACGCCGGCGACCGTTCCCCACTGGCCCTGGCCAACCGTGAGATCGGTGCCCTGCCGCCGGCCGCCAAGGCCGAGGCCGGCAAGCGCGTGGGCGGCGCCCGCCGCGACGTGGGGCAGGCCGTCAAGGCCCGTCAGGCCGTCCTGGAGGCCGAGCGCGACGAACGCGTCCTCGTCGAGGAGCGCGTCGATGTCACCCTGCCCTGGGACCGCAGTCCCCGTGGGGCCCGGCACCCGCTGACCACGGTCGCCGAACGCATGGCCGACGTGTTCGTCGGCATGGGCTTCGAGATCGCCGAGGGCCCCGAGATCGAGGCCGAGTGGTTCAACTTCGACGCCCTCAACTTCCAGCCCGACCACCCCGCGCGCACCATGCAGGACACCTTCTTCGTGGAGGGTCCCGACGGTGGGGAG
This sequence comes from Nocardiopsis listeri, assembly GCF_020741345.1. Lineage (GTDB taxonomy): Bacteria > Actinomycetota > Actinomycetes > Streptosporangiales > Streptosporangiaceae > Nocardiopsis > Nocardiopsis listeri_A. The sequence goes on along the minus strand of NZ_DYZD01000387.1, from coordinate 7,351 downwards.
TCCGGCATGGTGCTGCGCACCCACACCTCCCCGGTGCAGGTGCGCTCCCTGCTCACCCGTGAGCTTCCGGTCTACGTCGTCGCGCCGGGCAAGACCTTCCGCACCGACGAGCTCGACGCCACCCACACCCCGGTCTTCCACCAGCTCGAAGGTCTGGTGGTCGACAAGGGCATCACGATGGCGCACCTGCGCGGCGCCATCGACACCTTCGTCGAGTCCTTCTTCGGTGAGGTGCTGCGCACACGCTTCCGCGCCTCCTACTTCCCCTTCACCGAGCCCTCCGCCGAGGTGGACATGGAGTGCTTCGTGTGCCACGGAGCCTCGGTGGGCGACCCCGATGCGCCGTGCCGCACCTGCTCCAGCGAGGGCTGGATCGAGATCGGCGGTTGCGGTGTGGTCAACCCGCGCGTGCTGACCGCCGCCGGGGTGGACCCCGAGGTCTACAGCGGATGGGCCTTCGGCCTGGGAGTGGAACGAACACTGATGTTCGCGCACGGTGTGCGCGACATGCGCGACATGGTCGAGGGTGACATGCGTTTCACCTCGGCGTTCGGGAGTGAGATCTGATGCGTGTCCCCATGACCTGGCTGCGCGAGTACGTCGAGCTTCCCGCCGACGTCACCGCCCGAGAACTGGCCTCCCGTCTGACCCTGGCGGGTCTGGAGGTCGAGACCGTCGACGAGCTCGGCGCCGACCTGACCGGCCCCATCGTCTTCGGCCGCGTGCTGGAGATCGAGGAGCTCACCGGCTTCAAGAAGCCCATCCGCTACTGCAGGGTGGACGTCGGAGCGGCCAACGGCACCGGTGAGCCCCAGGAGATCGTCTGCGGTGCCCGCAACTTCTCCGAGGGCGACCTTGTCGTCGTCTCCCTGCCCGGTGCCGAGCTGCCCGGCGGGTTCAAGATCGGCGCCCGCAAGACCTACGGCAAGATGTCCGCCGGCATGATCTGCTCGGCCACCGAACTCGGCCTGTGGGAGGACCACACCGGCATCGTGGTCCTGCCCGAGGGCTTCGGCGCGGTGGGCGACGACGCCATCGCCGCCCTCGGCCTGCGCGAGGACGTCCTCGACATCGCCGTCACCCCGGATCGCGGCTACGCCCTGTCCATGCGGGGCGTGGCCCGCGACGTGGCGGCCCTGTACGGGGTCGACCTCCACGACCCCGCCGAGACGACCATCGACGAGCCCACCGGCGAGGGTCACCCCGGAGCCATCGCCGACCCGGCCCTGGCCGACCGGCTCGTGCTGCGCGGCGCCACCGGATTCGACCCCGAGGCGCCCACCCCGCTGTGGATGAAGCGTCGTCTGCACCAGAGCGGGGTGCGCCCCGTCTCCCTGGCCGTGGACGTCACCAACTACGTGATGCTCGAACTCGGCCAGCCACTGCACGCCTGGGACCGTGACCGTCTCAACGGCACCGTCACCGTCCGCGCAGCGGAGGCGGGCGAGAAGCTGGAGACCCTGGACCACGTCCAGCGTTCCCTGGACACCGACGACATCGTCATCGCCGACGAGTCCGCCGCTCAGGCGGTGGCCGGCGTCATGGGCGGTGTGGACACCGAGATCGGGTCGACCTCCAGTTCGGTGCTGGTGGAGTCCGCGCACTTCGAACCGCGCCACATCGCCCGCGCCTCGCGCCGGCACCAGCTCTCCTCGGAGGCCTCGCGTCGCTTCGAGCGTGGCATCGACTCCCGGGTGCAGCTCGCAGCGGCCACCCGCGCGGTCCGGTTGTTGGCCGAACTGGGCGGCGCCACGGTGGAGTCGGCCTACACCCACGTCCACCACCCGTCCGAGCCCACCACCATCGAGGTGCGCACCGGGCACGCCGGGTCCGTGGCCGGGATCGACTACCCCGAGGGCACCACCGAGAAGTGGCTGCGCGCCATCGGTTGCTCCTACGAGGCCGACGGTGACGTGCTCACGGTGACCCCGCCGTCCTGGCGGCCGGACCTGACCGACCCCAACGACATCGCCGAAGAGGTCATCCGCTTCGAGGGTTACGAGAACATCCCCTCGATCGGCTTCAAGGGCTTCGGTCGCGGACTCACCGAGAGCCAGCGGCTGCGTCGGGCGGTGGGCCGTACCCTGGCCGCCGTCGGTTACAACGAGGTGCTGGCCTACCCGTTCGTCGGCGAGCGCGACCTCGACGGGCTCCAGTTGACGGCCGACGACCCCCGTCGCGACAACGTGCGCCTGGCCAACCCGCTCAACGACGAGGAACCGCTGCTGCGGACCACGCTGCTGCCGGGACTGTTCAAAGCCCTGGCGCGCAACGTGGGTCGTGGTCTGACCGACGTCGCCCTGTTCGAGATGGGCCTGGTCTACCGGCCCAGGGCCGGGGCCGGGCGTGCTCCGCTGCCCCCGGTGGACCGTCGCCCCGGCGACGAGGAACTGGCCCGCATCGACGCGGCCCTTCCCGAACAGCCGCGCCGGGTGGGCGTGGTGCTCGCCGGTGCCGCGGAGCGGGCCGGTTGGTGGGGTCCGGGTCGACAGGCATCCTGGGCCGACGCGATCCAGGCGGCCCGCGACGTCGCCCGCGTGGCGGGCGTGGAACTGGAGATCGAGGCGGACGCCCGAGCGCCCTGGCACCCGGGGCGTTGCGCGGCGTTGTACGTCCGGGTGGACGGCGAGCGCGTGCTCGTCGGGCACGCCGGTGAGCTGCACCCGCGTGCGGTCAAGGCGTTCTCCCTGCCCGAGCGCGCCGCCGCCATGGAACTCGACCTCGACCGGATCGAGAGCGCCCGAGCCAAGGTCATCGCACCCGAGGTCCGTACCTACCCGGTGGCGACCCAGGACGTGGCCATGGTCGTGGACGAGTCCGTCCCGGTCGGCGACATCAGCTCCGCCCTGGCGGAGGGCGCCGGCGAACTCCTGGAGAGCGTGCGCCTGTTCGACGTCTACACCGGCGAGCAGGTGGAGGAGGGACACAAGTCCGTCGCCTTCGCGCTGCGCTTCCGCGCCGGTGACCGGACCCTGACCGCGGAGGAGGCCGGAGCGGCCCGGGACGCGGCCGTGGCCCTGGCCACCGAACGCACCGGAGCGGTTCTGCGCGGCTGAGGCCGGCGACACGCCGTTCACGCGTGGGCGGGGCGGGTCCTCTCGGAAGGGAGACCCGCCCCGCCTTTTGTGTTAGGACGGTGCAACGACCTTCGAACGGGGTTCTTCGAGCCGCTCCGAACCCCCCGTAGGTTTGCGAAACGTCCGATGACCGACCCCGGATTCCAAGATTTTTTTCGGCCTGTTTTTCCTGCACAGCAGGGGTTTTGTGGGTCAGCGCCAAGGGTAGCCGGAATGAAGTTTATGTTTCGGGGCATGAAGCTTCGTTTTGGCTCTTGCTGAGAAGCGGGTCGACAACTTAGCCTGCAAGCACCTGACACAACCTGGGCGCCCGGGTAAGGGGTCGGATCCGTTTTCCACTGCGCGTTTTCGCGCACGTCACGGCTCGGAGGTCGCCATATGACCGAAACGGTTGTCTCGTCCGCGCTCACTCCCAAGGAACACCGGGAGCCCAGCCGTCTCTGGCACACCTTCTGCGATATGAACACCGTGGCCAAGGGCCCGGAGTTCGTGGTGGCCCGCGCCGAGGGCGTGTGGCTGTGGGACCGGTCCGGAGACCGCTACCTCGATGGCACGGCCAGTCTCTGGTACTGCAATGTCGGGCACGGCCGCACCGAGATCGCGGACGCGGTCCACCGCCAGATGAACACGCTGGACGCCTACACCGTCTACGGGGACTTCGCCAACGAACCCGCCCTGGAGCTGAGCGAACGCCTGGCCGCGCACGCTCCGATCGAGGACCCGCGCACCATCCTCACCTGCGGGGGAGGGGAGTCGATCGACACCGCGGCCAAGCTCGCCCGCAGTTACTGGGCGGCGCTGGGGCAGCCCGATCGGCAGCACCTGATCAGTCGCACCGGTGGCTACCACGGCCTCAACGGCTTCGGTACCAGCATCATCGGGATGGAGCGGTTCCGTAGCGGGCACGGTCGCCTCATCGAGGACACCTCCGTGATCCCGCACGACTCGGCGGCCGCACTGGAGGCCGAGATCCTCCGGGTGGGGGCGGACCGGGTCGCCGCCTTCTTCGCCGAACCCGTCATCGGGGCCGGCGGAGTGTTCCTGCCGACGGACGGATACTTCACCGAGGTCGCGCGGATCTGTCGCAAGTACGGTGTGCTGTTCGTGGTGGACAGCGTCATCTGCGGATTCGCGCGCATGGGCAACTGGTTCGGGATCGAGCGCTTCGGCGTGAGCCCGGACATGATCGTCTTCGCCAAGGGTGTCTCCAGCGGCTACCTGCCGCTGGGCGGGGTCATGGTCAACGGCAGGGTGGCCGACCCGTTCTGGAACCAGGAGGGGAACCCCTTCCTGCACGGCACCACCTACGCCGGCCACCCGTCCGCATGTGCGGCGGCCCTGGCCAACCTGGACATCCTGGAGCGGGAGGACCTGTTCACGGTCTCTCGCGAGGTGGAGACGCACCTGGACTCGGCGTTGCGCGGACTGGCCGACCACCCGTTGGTGGCCGAGGTCCGTTCCGGCGTCGGGGTGATGGGCGCGGTGGAACTCACAGAGGAGGCGCTCACCGAACGGGGGATCACCACGGCGGAGGTCTTCGCGGAGGCCCGTACCCGCGGGGTGATCGTACGCCCGATTCCGAGGGCCCTGCTGGTGTCGCCGCCACTGGTGATCACCTGGGAACAGATCGACCACATGGCCAACACCCTGGCGGCGTCACTGGACGCCGTGATGGCCCGAAACTGATGACGGGAGCCCGGGCGGGCTCCCGTACACAGGTCCGACGCACACCCGTCGGTGCGAGACACGCGCCGACGGGATATTTATTTTTCTAGGAAACTACTGTCCCTGACTGCTATATTCGAGTAATATTTACTCGGAAGATACTTCTCCAGGGTGTGGTCCGTTTTCGAGCGCCCTGGGCGACCGCAGGAGGACGGATGACCGCGCAACCGATCGACGGCGTCGAGAACACACGCTCCGAGGGTCGTCCCAGCGACGACGACCTCATCACCGCCTGGGGGCTGGTCTCCGAGGCCATGCACTCCATCGAGCCCAAGCTCCTGAAGGGCATAACCCCCGACGGCAAGGACATGGCCGGGCCCTGGTTCGAAGTGCTCATCCGGCTCCAGCGCACCCCGGAGCACCGGTTGCCGATGAGTCGCCTGGCCCGGGAGGTCAGCCTCAGCACCGGCGGCTTCACCAAGCTCGCCGACCGGCTGGAGAAGGAGGGGTACCTGGTTCGGAACAACTGTGCCGAGGATCGACGGGTCGTCTACGCCACCCTGAGCGAGAGCGGGCTGGCCTTCATCTGCGCCGCTCGCGACAAGCACGTCGAACGGCTGCGCGAACACGTGCTCTCCCCGTTGGGGAATGAGGGCGTTCGACAACTCGCCGCCATCGCGCGTACGCTCCGTGACAGTTCGAGCCGAGGGTCTCGGAACTCTGCGTAGTCGAATCACCGTTCAAGTGGGTCGGGACCCTCTCGAATGTGCAGAAAACATCCCACGCATGGTCGTTACCCATGTAGGTTGGCCAGAGGTCGGGGCCCAGCGCGGGGTGGGTCGGGGGCACGGACGTTCCGGGGGGAATCATGAGGCTTTTCACCACTGCTGCCCAGTTGAGGCCGATTCCCCGGTCCACGCGCTTCGCCAACGGAGGCGTCTCCCACTGGTTCCGCGACACGGGGGTGCCCCAACGTCGGGCGCCTCTGTCGGGCGACGCCGACTACGACGTCTGCGTGGTCGGAGCCGGTTACACCGGCCTGTGGACCGCCTACTACCTGAGGAAGGACCGGCCCGACCTGCGCGTGTGCGTGGTCGAACGCGAGTTCGCCGGCTTCGGTGCGTCGGGTCGTAACGGAGGGTGGCTTTCGGCCGAGTTCGCCGGATCACGGGAGAGCTACGCACAGTCACATGGCAAGGCGTCCATGGTCGCCCTCCAGCGCGGCCTGATGAGCACCGTCGACGAGGTGCTCTCGGTCCTGGAGGCCGAGGGAATCGACGCCGACCAGGTCAAAGGCGGTATGTACCTGGTCGCCGGCAACGAGGCCCAGCGAACCCGTCTCCAGGGTCACATCGAGTACCTCCAGGAATGGGGCTACTGGCCCGACGACTTCCACATGGTCGACCCCGACGAGATCCCCCGCATCGCCGTGCGCGACGCCGTCGCCGCCGGCTACACGCCGCACGCCGCCCGCCTGCACCCGGCCAAACTCGTCACCGGGCTGGCCCGTGTGGTGGAGGACCTGGGCGTGGACCTGTTCGAGGGCACCACGGTCGAGGAGATCCGCCCTCGACGGGGCACCGAACGTCCCGCCGTGGTCACCGACCACGGCATCGTGCGCGCCGACCACGTCGTCCGCGCCACCGAGGGCTTCACCGGCACCATGCGCGGACAGAGTCGCAGGTGGCGCCCCATGCACTCGTCGATGATCGTCACCGAACCCATTCCCGACGAGCTGTGGAAGGGGATCGGCTGGGAGGGCGGTGAGGTCCTCGGTGACGCCGCGCACTCCTACGTCTACGCCCAGCGCACCCCCGACGGGCGCATCGCCATCGGTGGCCGAGGTGCCCCCAAGCGGCCCGGAGCCTCCCCGGTGGACGAGGGTGCGACCCAACCGCAGGCCATCGTCGAGCTCTGGCGCGCTCTGACCCGTATGTTCCCCGAGGTCTCCGACGTTCCGGTCGAGCACGCCTGGTCCGGGGTGCTGGGGGTGCCCAAGGACTGGTCGCCCACCGTGCAGCTGGACGCCGAGTCCGGCCTGGCCTGGGCCGGCGGCTACGCCCACAGCGGTGTCTCGATCAGCAATCTGGCCGGGCGAACCCTGCGTGACCTCGTCCTGGGCCGCAGCAGCGACCTGACCCGCCTGCCATGGGTCGGCCACGAGGTCAGCGGATGGGAGCCGGAGCCGCTGCGCTGGGTCGGCACCCAGGTCGTGAACGGCCTGTACCGCACCGCCGACCGCCGAGAGTTCCGTTCCAGCGGCAAGGGCAACACCTCGCGCCTGGCCGGTATCGCCACCCGCATGCCCGGTCGCTGACCGGCGATCCCCGGGCGGTGCGGGATGGCCGTGTCGCCCATCTCACGTGGACGATGGTGGCCACCTTCGAACTTGGTTGCATAAACTTGCAAGGGCATGCATGATAGTCCAATCCATTTCGAAGAGGGGGTCTCACCATGGGATACACAGCGGCGATCGCCGGGGCCAGCGGCTACGCCGGAGGTGAGCTGCTGCGTCTGCTGCTGGGACACCCCGAGATCGAGATCGGAACCGTGACCGCCGGTGGCAACGCCGGCACCCCCCTCATCCAGCACCAGCCCCACCTGCTTCC
>NZ_DYZD01000386.1 GCF_020741345.1 Nocardiopsis listeri | reverse complement strand
TGATCGTGGCCGGGTTGGAGTTGACCAGGATGACCCGGAGGCCCTCGGCCTTGAGGACACGACAGGCCTGGGTTCCCGAGTAGTCGAACTCGGCCGCCTGCCCGATCACGATCGGGCCGGAGCCGATCACGAGGACGGATGAAAGATCACTACGGCGCGGCATGCTCTGTACCTCTTACTACTTGGCAGCCGGTGCGGGCTGGGCGGACATCAGGTCGACGAACTCGTCGAAGAGATCGGCGGCGTCGTGGGGGCCCGCGGCGGCCTCCGGGTGGAACTGGACGCTGAACACGGGGCGGTCCAGCAACCGCAGGCCCTCGACGACCTGGTCGTTGAGGCCGATGTGGCTGACCTCGGCCCGGCCGTAGGGGGTGTCGAACGGGGTGTCGAGCGGTGCGTCCACGGCGAAACCGTGGTTCTGACTGGTGATCGCCACCTTCTTGGTGCGGGTGTCGATGACCGGCTGGTTGGCCCCTCGGTGCCCGAAGGGCAGCTTGTAGGTGCCCAGGCCCAGGGCGCGGCCCAGGATCTGGTTGCCGAAGCAGATGCCGAAGAGCGGCTTGTCGGCGTCCAGCACCCCGCGCATGGCCGCCACGGGTCCGTCGGCGGCCGCGGGGTCGCCGGGGCCGTTGCTGAAGAAGACGCCGTCCGGGTCCAGGGCGAGGATGTCCTCGGCGGTGGCGGAGGAGGGCACCACGGTGACCCGACAGCCCCGCTCGGTCAGGCGCTGGGGCGTCATGGACTTGATGCCCAGGTCGACGGCGACGACGTGGTGTCGGGCCTCGACGCCCTCGGGCGGCGGGATCTCGTAGGCGGTGTCGGTGCTGACCTCGCCCGCCAGGTCGGCGCCGGCCATGGAGGGCTGTTGGAGGACACGCGCGAGCAGCGCCTTCGGGTCGGTCCCGACACTGCTGATCGCGGCGCGCATGGCGCCCTTGTCACGCAGGTGACGGGTGAGGGCGCGGGTCCCGGTCAGGGCGATGCCGACCACGTTCTGGCGGCGCATCTCGTCGTCCAGGGTGCCCTTCGAGCGCCAGCTGGAGGTGATGCGGGAGGGCTCGCGCACCACGAAGCCGGCGACCCAGATGCGGGTCGACTCGGGGTCGTCGTCGTTGACCCCGGTGTTGCCGATGTGCGGGGCGGTCATCACGACGATCTGGCGGTGGTAGGAGGGGTCCGTGAGCGTCTCCTGGTAGCCGGTCATGCCGGTGTTGAAGACGGCCTCGCCGAAGGTCTCACCGACGGCGCCGAAGGATCGGCCGTGGAACACGCGACCGTCCTCGAGCACCAGAATCGCCGGTCCACCGATCTCCTCGGACACGTTTGCCCCCTCTGTCGTGCCAGGTCCGGCCTGGGCTTGGAAACTCATTTGATCTTCCCTTCCAGCACGGTCGGGACGCCGCGCAGGAACGTGGCGATGATCCGACCGGGCAGGCTCATGCCGCGGAAGGGCGTGTTGCCGCTCTTGCCGACCATGGCGGCCGCGTCGACGTCGACGGGCGCGGCGGGGTCGTACAGAACGATGTTGGCGGGTTCACCGACGGCGAGCTCACGGCCGTGCCCGCCGACACGACCGATGCGGGCGGGGGCGGCGGACATGCGGTCGGCGACCTGTTCCCAGGTGAGCAGACCGGTCTCGACCATGGTCTTGTGGACCACTCCGAGAGCCGTCTCCAGCCCGATCATGCCCATCGCGGCGGTGGACCATTCGGTCTCCTTGGCCTCGACCGGGTGGGGGGCGTGGTCGGTGGCCACGATGTCGATGGTGCCGTCGGCCAGTCCCTCGCGCAGCGCCTGGACGTCCTCGGCGGTGCGCAGCGGCGGGTTGACCTTGTAGACCGGGTCGTAGCTCTCGACCAGGTCGTCGGTGAGGATCAGGTGGTGGGGGGTGACCTCGGCGGTGACGTCGCAGCCGCGTTCCTTGGCCCACCTGATGATGTCGACCGAGCCCTTGGTGGAGACGTGGCACACGTGCAGACGCGAGCCCACGTGTTGGGCGAGCAGGCAGTCGCGGGCGATGATCGCCTCCTCGGCGACCGCGGGCCAGCCGGGCAGGCCGAGTCGGTCCGAGACGCAGCCCTCGTTCATCTGGGCGCCCTCGGTCAGGCGCGGTTCCTGGGCGTGCTGGGCGATGACGCCGTCGAAGGCCTTGACGTACTCCAGCGCGCGGCGCATGAGCAGCGCGTCGGAGACGCAGATGCCGTCGTCGGAGAAGACCCGGACACGGGCGGCGGAGTCGGCCATGGCGCCGATCTCGGAGAGCCGTTCGCCGGCCAGGCCGACGGTGACCGCGCCGACCGGGCGCACGTCGCAGTATCCGGCCTCCTCGCCCAGGCGCCAGACCTGCTCGACCACGCCGGCGGTGTCGGCGACGGGGTCGGTGTTGGCCATGGCGTGCACGGCGGTGTAGCCGCCCATCGCGGCGGCGCGGGAGCCGGAGGCGACGGTCTCGGCGTCCTCACGGCCGGGTTCGCGCAGGTGGGTGTGCAGGTCGACCAGGCCGGGAAGGGCGATCAGACCGGTGGCGTCCACGACCTCTGCCCCGTCGGGGGCCCGCAGGTCGGGGCCGATGGCGGTGATCTCACCGTTCTCGAACAGCAGGTCGACCGGGTCGTCGCCGAGCGGGCGTGCGCCGCGGATCAGGTAGGGTCCCTGGTTTTCGGGCATGGAGATGTCGGCTTTCTCGTGTTCGTTGAAGTTCGTGGGCGGTGGGAGGGGCGGGCGAACGCGCGGTGGCGCTTTCGGGCACCCGCTCCTCTAGGACCCGCCGAGCAGCAGGTAGAGCACGGCCATGCGCAGGCTGACACCGTTGGCGACCTGCTCGGTGACGGTGCAGCGGGGAGAGTCGGCGACCTGGGCGGAGATCTCCATGCCGCGCACCATCGGGCCCGGGTGCATGACGATGGCCTCCTCCGGCATCCGGCTCAGGCGTTCGCCGTCGAGGCCGTAGTTGCGGCTGTACTCGCGTACCGAGGGGAAGAAGGAGTCGTGCATGCGCTCGGCCTGCACGCGCAGCATCATCACCACGTCGGACTTGGGCAGCACCTCGTCGAGGTCGTAGGAGACCTCGCAGGGCCAGGTGTGCACCGAGACCGGCATCAGCGTGGGCGGGGCGACCAGGGTCACGTGCGCACCCAGGGTGGTGAGCAGCAGGACGTTGGAGCGGGCGACCCGACTGTGCAGGATGTCGCCGACCACGGCCACGCGCAGCCCTTCGAGTCGGCCCAGGCGCTCGCGCATGGTGAACGCGTCCAGCAGGGCCTGGGTGGGGTGCTCGTGGGTACCGTCGCCGGCGTTGAGCACCGAGCCGTCGACCCAGTTCGCCAGGCGGTGGGGTGCCCCGGAGGCGCTGTGTCGGATGACCACGCCGTCGGCGCCCATGGCCTGGAGGGTGAGCGCGGTGTCCTTGAGGCTCTCCCCCTTGGAGACGCTGGAGCCCTTGGCCGAGAAGTTGATGACGTCGGCGGACAGGCGCTTGGCGGCCAGTTCGAAGGAGGTGCGGGTGCGGGTGGAGTCCTCGTAGAAGAGGTTGACCACGGTGCGACCGCGCAGGGTGGGGAGCTTCTTGACGGAGCGGTCCCCCACCTGGGCGAGTTCGCCGGCGGTGTCCAGGATGAGAGTGGCCTCGTCCCGGCTGAGGTCACCGGCGGAGAGCAGGTGGCGCATCAGGCGTCCCCTTCCGTGTCTTCGGGGCGCTGGAGGGAGCCGGGCCGCGTGCCTTCCTTGCCGTTGGCGGAGGGCGAGGGCCCGAGGAGGACGGCGTCGAGGCCGTCGGTCTCCTCCAGCTGGACGGTGACGCTCTCACGCAGGGAGGTGGGCAGGTTCTTGCCCACGTAGTCGGCGCGGATCGGCAGTTCGCGGTGGCCCCGGTCGACGAGGACGGCGAGTTGGACGGCGCGGGGGCGGCCGAGGTCGCCGAGGGCGTCCAGCGCGGCGCGCACGGTGCGGCCGGAGAAGAGGACGTCGTCGACGAGGACGACGACACGGTCGTCGAGGCCGCCGGCTGGGATCTCGGTCTTGCCGAGGGCGCGGGCGGGCGCGAGCCGCAGGTCGTCGCGGTACATGGTGATGTCGAGGGAACCGGCGGGAACGTCGAGGTCTTCGACGCGCTCGATCCGTCGTGCCAGGCGTTCGGCGAGGGGAACACCTCTGGAGGGGATGCCCAGGAGGGTGACGTCCTGGCCGCCCTTGGTGCGTTCGAGCACCTCGTGGGCGATCCGGGTCAGCGCCCGGTTGATCTCGTTGCCGTCGAGGACGGCTCGTGTGCCTTCGGGTACCTCGGGCATCGACGCGGGAGGCGCGATCTCGTTGTCGTCCCGCGCGGGTTTTCGCGCATGCAAAATAGTGACCCCTTCCCTGCCTCACAGAACAGGTCGTTAAAGGATGTCGATCGGGCCCACGCTACCAGCGAGGATTCCGGAGCCCTTGGGCGCGTCCCCACCCACGAGAGCGCAACTGTGATGCTCATCACATTCAATGCCATGGATTACCCAGTCAAGAGTATCCATTTCATGACACTTCGGAATCGCCCCTCATCGGTGGGAAACACGAAATTCCCTGCAGGAGTGGGCTTTCCGATCCCCGAGAACGTCCCACTCGTCCCGCCCCCTCCACAAATGAGAGGCGTCTCACCTACGCACGGTTTGGCCACTGATTAGTCGCGTTTCACACCAACGGCTTGACCTGGACACCAGCACCCCTCTACCGTCACTGTCTGTAACCACTACCGGGTGGGGTTGCACCCCGTGACCATCCGCTGGACCGCCCAGGCGGCCCGCCGAGTACGAGCGGACGTCTCCCCCACTCACGCCAGCCACCGTCACGGCCGGGAGCGACAAAAAGATGCCATCCGAATACGCCAAGTCCCTCGGTGCGCGACTGCGTGCCATCCGCACCCAACAGGGCCTTTCCCTGCACGGAGTGGAGGAGAAGTCCCACGGACGCTGGAAGGCCGTCGTGGTGGGCTCCTACGAGCGCGGCGACCGCGCCGTCACCGTCCAGAAGCTGGCCGAGCTGGCCGACTTCTACGGCGTGCCGATGTCGGAGCTGCTGCCCGGCGGCGCCGCGCCCACCCCGTTGGGCCCGACGCCCAAGCTGGTGATCGACCTGGAGCGCATGCAGCAGCTCCCGCAGGAGAAGGCCGGTCCTCTCTCCCGCTACGTCGCCACCATCCAGAGCCAGCGGGGTGACTACAACGGGCGAGTGCTGTCCATCCGCCAGGAGGACCTGCGCTCACTCGCGGTCATCTACGACAAGTCCCCCGGGGACCTCACCGAGGAGCTCGTCAACTGGGGGGTCCTCGACCCCGAGGCCCGCCGCGCCGTCGACGCCTTCTGACCCCGGGCGCGAACAAGCACGATCGCTCACGAAGAGCCGGGTGCCACCCGAAAGGGCGCCGCCCGGCTCTTCGTGCGCCCGGCCCGTCCATCGGGGCCTGGACATACGACGAGGCCGGGTAAGGGCTTCCCCTCCCCGACCCGGCCCCGCCTCGCCCACACAAGGGCGGGCGTATCGAACTCCTGTTCGATGGGCACCAGTTAACACCCCCACGAGCGGAGCGTCAAGGAGAATCGGGAGAACGACGAGAGCATCGACCCCGTGAAAACCAGGTCCAACGGCGGCGCAACCGCCTACCCTGGAGTCGTGGCAGTCGACACCGAGTTACGTGAACTCGCCCCCGGCGCCTTCGCGCACGTCGTTCCGGCGCTTTTGGAGGTCTATGAGGCCGCCATGCGCCCACCCCCGGAGCAGTTGCCGGGCCGGGCCTCCGTCATGCACGGCCACACCCGCCACCCGGGGTTCCGCGCCGTCCTGGCCGTCCACGACGAGCGCGCCGTGGGGTTCGCCTACGCCTTCCACGGCATGAACGGCCAGTGGTGGCACGACGTCGTCACCAAGGGTATGCGCGCCCGGGGACAGCGGGGCCACCTCAAGCGCTACCTGAGCGACCCCTTGGAGATCGCCGAGGTGCACGTCCACCCCGACGCCCAGAACCAGGGCATCGGCCGACGCATGCTGCACCGACTGTGCGAGGGAAGGCCCGAACGCACGGCCGTGTTGTCCACGCGTTCGGGCCCTTCGGCGGCACGCCACCTCTATCGTTCGTGCGGGTTCGTCGAGGTGCTGGACCCGTTCTCCTTCCCGGGGAGCCCGGACCAGCCCTTCTCGATCATGGCCGCGCGTCTGCCGCTGACGACCTCTGCCGCTCCGGAGCGATCTCCCGGTAGATCTCCCTGGTGGCCGTGGACTGGTTGAAGGTGATGAAGTGGATGCCCGGTGCGCCCTCCGCCAGCAGCCGCTCGCACATCTTCTGGGCGTGCTCGATCCCGAACGCCCGCACCGCCTCGGCGTCGTCGCCGAAGCTCTCGAAGCGCTCGGCCAGCGCGCGCGGGAACGGGGCGCCCGAGAGCATTTCCGAACGCCGGATCGAGGCCGTCTTCACCACCGGGAACACCTCGGGGATGATCGGGATGTCGCAGCCGCGGGCGGCCACTCGGTCGCGCAGTCGAAGGTAGTCGTCGGCGTCGAAGAACATCTGGGTGATGGCGTAGTCGGCGCCCGCCCGGCACTTGCGCACGAAGTGGTCGGTGTCGATCTCGACGTCGGTCGATCGCGGGTGCTTGTAGGGGAAGGCGGCGACGCCCACGGAGAAGTCGCCGCTCTCCTTGAGCAGGCGGACCAGTTCCTCCGCGTAGGTGAGCCCCTCCGGGTGTCGGACCCATTCGCCGTCGGGGTCGCCGGGCGGGTCACCGCGCACGGCCAGCATGTTGGACACGCCCGCGTCGCACAGGCGACCGATGAGGTGGCGCAGTTCGGCGACGGAGTGGTCGACCAGCGTCATGTGCGCGACCGGTATCAGCGTGGTGTCGGTGGCGATGCGCTCGGTGGTCTCCACCGTGAGGTCGCGGGTACCGCCGCCGGCTCCGTAGGTGACGGAGACGAACGAGGGGCCCAGCGCCTCGATCTCCCGGATGGCCCGCCACAGACGCTCCTGCGAACGGGCGTTGCGGGGCGGGAAGAACTCGAAGGAGAACAGCGGCTCACCCGAGTCGAGCAGGTCTCGGATATGGCGCGGCCTGGGGGCCGGACCTCGGGGCGCCACGGGGCGTGTGGGTGCAGCGAGCATGATCCCCACCCTAGGCCAGGACCCCCGATTCACGGACACTTCATCTCATACTTCAAGATCGTCTTCGACTCGACCATCTCAAGTACCACCATGTGAGACAAGCGGATTTTCGCGATGAACTTCCCGTTCGACCCGACCTAGGGACAAGAATCCCTATTCTGATGGGTTTCTACCGACACCGACCGCGCTTCGGGCAGCACACCCGTGTCCCATCTTGTCCACATTGCGGACACCGAGAATTCCATCACGGGGAACCGCCTCGGCGAGGCCGCCCGGGACGCCGAACACCCGGGCCTTTACCCCTTCGGCCAGCGACTAACCTGCGGGGTATGGCCCCTTCCACTGCCTTTTCAGCCGTGTCCGTCATCCGTTCCGACGTGGACCGCGAACTGTCCGACTTCTGCGCCGAACACCGGGTCCGGCTGCTGGAGATCGGCCCCGAGCTGGCCCCCGCCATGGACTCCTTGGAGGCGATCGTCTCCGGCGGCAAGCGACTGCGCCCCACCTTCGCCTACTGGGGGTGGCGCGGCGCGGGAGGCGCCGAGGGCGACGCCAGGATGATCCGCGCGGCCTCGTCCCTGGAGCTCCTCCAGGCCTGCGCCCTCGTGCACGACGACGTGATCGACAACAGCGACACCCGACGCGGCGCCCCCGCCACCCACAAACGCATGGCCCGACTGCACGCCGACGAGGGCTGGAGCGGCGACAGCGACGGGTTCGGTCGTGGTGCCGCGATCCTCATCGGCGACCTGTGTCTGACCTGGTCCGACGAGATGTACCAGGCCTGCGGGTTCGTACCGCGGACACTGCAGGACGGACGCGGCCCCTTCGACGCGATGCGCACCGAGGTCATGGCCGGGCAGTACCTGGACACCTTGGAACAGGTGCGCGGCACCGCCACCCGTGAGGCCGCCCTTCGGGTGATGCGGTACAAGACCGCCGCGTACACGGTGGAGCGTCCGCTGCACCTGGGGGCCGCGTTGGCCGGTCGGGGCGACGAGCTCGCCGAGGTCTACACCGACTACGGCATCCCGTTGGGGATCGCCTTCCAGCTGCGCGACGACCTGTTGGGCGTGTTCGGTGACCCGAGCACCATGGGCAAGCCGGCCGGTGACGACCTGCGCGAGGGCAAGCGGACCCTGGTGGTGGCCGAGACCCTGGCGCGGTCCGGTGAGACCGACGCCGAGCGCTTCCGCTCGCTGTTGGGTGCCCCCGACCTGTCGACGGACTCGGTGGAGTGGATGTGCTCCCTGGTCGAGTCCAGCGGTGCCCTGGCCGCCTGTGAGTCTCTGGTCGAGGACTACTCCGAACAGGCACTCGCCGCTTTGGAGAGCCCGGAGCTGGACGAGGGCGCGCGTGGTCCGCTGCGCGAGTTGGTCGTGGCGGCCACCCGCCGCTCCCACTGATCCGTGACCCGCCAGAACCCCGAAGGACCGACGTCGGGGTTCGGGGTTTTCATACCCTTTTTCCAGTTGCGTACTACGCCCGATTCCGGCGTGAATCGGAGTTGCCGATAGATCCCTGAAGAGGAGCCCTCCCCCCATGGCCGAGGACGCCGCCCCACTCGGGCCGACCACCATGGTCGAACGGGCGCTCGCTCCGGACCTGGCCCGATCCGTGCTGTGCGCGCCGCTCCCGGCCGCCTGACCTACCGGCGCACCACCCGCGCGGTCGCCCCTGCCGCGGGTGGGAAGGAGGGGTCTTCCCAAGAGCACACCACCCGCCGGCCGATGAGCTCAAAAAGGGGCGTGCCGATGAGCGGCCGGCACGTCCCGATACTCCAGGATGGCTGTCATGGGTGACGATCACATGACAAACCACACCATAGGGGTGACCGGGGCCACGGGAGCGGTGGGCGGGCGCGTGGCCGCCCGGATCGCCCGGCTCGGGTCGACGCAGCGATTCATCGTGCGCGACATCAATCGCGCCCCGGAGTATCCGGGCAGCAGCGCGTCGATGGCCGCCTACGAGGACGGGGCCGGGTTCACGCGGGCCTGCCGAGGCGTGGACACCCTGTTCCTGGTCTCGGCCACCGAGTCCGAGGACCGGATGGAGGCCCACGTCAGCGCGGTGGACGCGGCGGTCGAGGCAGGGGTCTCCCGGATCGTGTACCTGTCGTTCCTCGGCGCCGGCCCCGCCTCGACCTTCACCTTCGCCCGGACCCACTTCTTCACCGAGGCGCACATCAGATCCACCGGTGTCTCCTACACGTTCCTGAGACCGAGCCTGTACCTGGACCTGCTGCCCTATTGGGTGGACGACGAGGGCGTGGTGCGCGGCCCGGCCGGTGACGGTCGGGTCGCGTGGGTGTCCAGGGACGACGTGGCCGACGTGGCCACCACCGTCCTGACCGATCCTGTGGTGATCGCCGCGTCGGAGGGGACCACCTACGACGTGACCGGCCCGGAGGCGTTGTCGGTGGGCGCCACGGTGGAGAAACTGGGGCGGCTCACCGGCCGCACCATCCGCTACGTGCCCGAGACCTGGGAGGAGGCCCTGGAGTCGCGCCGTCCCACCGGGGCCGCGGAATGGGAGATCGAGGGGTGGGCGTCGTCGTACGCGGCGATCGCGACCGGGGAGATGGACGTGGTGGCCGATACCGTGCCGGATCTGGCCGGGCACCCGGCACAGTCCATCGAGGGTTTTCTGCGACGTCATCCGAGCGCGTTGGCGCACGTCGAGGTCTGACCGCAGCGCCCTCTTCCCGACCACCGCCGTGCACCGTGCGCGGCGGTCTCGTCGTTCCCACCCCCAGGACTTGACCTCGACCTTAGTTGAGGTAAGAGGCTCGTCAGTACAGGCGACGGAGTGGAGGCGCGATGCGCGCGGTGCGAGCGGTCGAGTTCGGTGGCCCCGAGGTGCTGGTCCCAGAGAGGTTCCCCGACCCCGAACCCGGACCCGGTGAAGTGGCCGTGGCGGTGGAGGCCGCCAACGTGATCCACCTGGACACCCTGATCCGCGCGGGTGTGGCCGGGGACTCCTTTCCGGTCACTCCGCCGTACGTACCCGGCGGGAGCGTGGTGGGTCGGGTCCGCGACGTGGGCCCGGGATCCGACCCCGCCTGGGCGGGTGTCGCGGTGCTCGCGCGCACCGGGCACCAGGGCGGGTACGCCGAGCGGATCGTGGTCCCCGAGGACGCTCTGTTGCGGGTACCGGAGGGACTGGGCCACCACGAGGCCCTGGCCCTGCTCATCGACGGGGCCACGGCGATGCTCCTGGAACACGCCGCGCGGTTCCGACCGGACACCTGGGTGCTGGTACTGGCCGCCGCCGGTGGCGCCGGCGGCCTGATCGTGCAGCTCGCCCGTCTCGCCGGAGCGCGGGTGATCGGTGCGGCGTCGACCCCCGGGAAACGGGAGACGGCCCACTCCGTCGGAGCAACGGCGACCGTCGACTACACGACGCCCGACTGGCGAGAGCGTGTGCTGGGAATCACCGGCGGCGCCGGCGTGGACGTGGTGGTCGACGGGGCGGGCGGGACCCTGGGCGAGTCCTCCTTCGACCTGGTCGCCACCGGGGGCCGCTTCATCGGCTACGGGACGGCCGGAGGTTCCTTCGCCGAGGTGGACCGCGACGAGGCCGCCCGGCGCGGTGTCACCGTCCTGGACCTGATGGACCTCCAAGAGCAGGAAGGGTTGAGCCGGGTCGATCTGGCCCGGTTGGCCCTGGAGGAGGGACGGGAGGGGCGGCTCCGCCCGCACGTGGGAATGACCCTGCCCCTGGAACGGGCAGCCGAGGCCCACCGGGCGCTCGCCGAACGGCGTGTGGTCGGCAAGGTGTTCCTGGTGCCCTGAACCGATGCGTCGGTTCAGGTCCTCAGAGCCGCGCGGTGAGCCGTTCCTTGAGGGCGGCCGCCGCGGCGCGGGGGTCCTCGGCCTCGGTGATGGCGCGCACCACGACAACGCGCGAGGCGCCGGCGTCGAGCACCTGGTCGACGTTGGTCAGGTCGATCCCGCCGATGGCGAACCAGGGTCGTTCGCTCCCCAGCGCGGCGGCCCTTTCCACCAGGACCGGACCGGCCGCCGGGCGTCCCGGCTTGGTGGGGGTGGCCCAGGTCGGCCCGACGCAGAAGTAGTCGCTTCCGGGTTCCTCGGCGGAGGCCATGGCGGCCTCGATGTCGTTGTTGGAGCGTCCGATGACCGGGTCCGCGCCGATGATGTCCCTGGCCATGGGCACGGGCAGATCACGCTGCCCCAGGTGCAGGACGTCGGCGCGCACCGCGCGGGCGATGTCGGCGCGGTCGTTGACGGCGAGCAGTGCGCCGTGGCGCTCGCACGCCTCGCGCATGACCTCCAGCGCGGCGAGTTCGTCGCGGGCCTCCAGCCCCTTGTCCCGGAGTTGGACGACGTCCACCCCTCCGGCCAGGGCCGCGTCCGTGAACTCGGCGAGGTCACCGCGCTCGGTACGGGCGTCGGTGCACAGGTACAGAAGGGATGCGTCCAGGCGCTCGCGCAGGCTGGTTCCGTGGCTGGTCCTCACACCCGACACACTAGGCCCTGGTCCGTGGAGGCCCAAGGGCGCACCCCCCGGTGCGCCCCGTCCGGGCACGGCCGTGCCCGGACCTCTGTTTCGTGGGCGACGGGTGGACCCGGCGCCGAACGGTCACGGACCGCTCAGAAGGCCATGGCCTGGGCGCGGCGGCGCACCTCGGTGCCCCGGTTCTCGCGCATGGCCTGGATCGGGCTCCCCGGAAGGGTGTCGTCCGGCGTGAAGAGCCAGCGCAGGGCCTCCTCGGTGGAAAAACCCGCGTCGGAGAGCAGCACGATGGTGCCGGACAGTCCCTTGACGAGCTCGTCACCGTCCAGGAAGGCGGCGGGGATGGAGAGTTCTCCACCGCGGACCACACCCATGAGGCGGTTCTCGCGGATGAACGTCTTGATCCGGTTGGGGCTGACGCCCAGCGGCTGAGCCGCCTCACGCAGGGTCAGCCAGTCGCCGACCAGTTCGTCGATGTCGAGGTCTTTGTGTGTCACCCTCCCAATCTGCCACACCCCACCGGCCACCGAGGACCGTCCGAACCCGTGGAGAGTGACCTGTCCTAGGATGGCGGGGAGCGAACAGACATGTCCCGCGGGAGCCGGGTGGACCCGGCTGAGAGGGAGACCGAGCAGTCTCCGACCGCACGAACCTGATCCGGATCATGCCGGCGAAGGGAGGGGGGCGCGCCATGCGCGACTTCGAGGATCCCCGGTACGGAAGCGGTTGCGGCACCGATGGTGTGGTCGTCATCGGTGGCGGCGTCATCGGAAGGGTCATCGCCTGGAGGGCGGCCCGACACGGTCTGGACGTCACCCTGGTCGAACCCGACCCCGTCACCGAACCCGCAGACTCTCGTTCCTCCTCCACCGTCGCGGCGGGCATGCTCACACCCGCCACCGAGGCGGTCTTCGGTGAGGAGGAACTCATGGGGCTCGGCGTCCGCTCCGCGCGGATGTACGACTCCTTCGTCGCCGAGGTGGAGGCGGACTCCGACATGTCGGTGGCCCACCACCGCACCGGAACGCTCCTGGTCGCCTTCGACCGGGACGACCTGGCCGTCCTCGACGAACTGCACGACCTGCAACGACGTCTGGGCATCGCCACCGAGCGGCTGAACGGTCGTGAGTGCCGCCGGCTGGAACCCCACCTGGCCCCTTCGGTACGGGGCGGGGTACTGGCCCCCGAGGATCACTCCGTCGACCCCCGCCGTCTGCTGCCGGCCCTGGCCCGGGCCGCCGAACGCGCGGGAGCGCGCGAGGTGGCCGGGTCGGTGACCGAGGTCACCGACCCCGGTCCCGACGGCGCCCGGCTGGGCGTGCACCTGGCCGACGGCACCGTTCTCCCGGCCCACCAGGTCGTCCTCGCCGCGGGTTGTCCGAGCGCTCGGATCACCCTGCCCGCGCCGGTGCTGCCTCCGATCCGTCCGGTCAAGGGGCAGCTGTTGCGCGCCCGGGTCCGCCGGGGAGAGCCCCCTCTCGTGGAGCGGACCGTGCGCGGCCTGGTCCGCGGCTTCCCGGTCTACCTGGTGCCCCGCGCCGACGGCGAGATCATCGTGGGCGCCACCCAGGAGGAACTGGGATACGACACCGCCCTGACCGCGGGCGGGCTCTGGCAGGTGCTGCGAGACGCGCGCGAACTCGTCCCCGGGGTGACCGAGCTGGAGATCACCGAGACCTGCGTGGGACTGCGCCCCGGGTCCCCCGACAATCGACCCCTGCTGGGCCCCACCCGGGTTCCGGGCCTGCACCTGGCCGTGGGCCACTTCCGGCACGGGGTGCTGTTGGCCCCCGTGACCGGAGAGGTCATGGTCCAGGCGCTCGCCACCGGGACCCTGCCCGAGTACGCGCACGGGTTCGCCGCCGACCGGCCGCTGTCCGGTGGCGGCGCGTGAGACGAGCCGACGACGTGGGAGTGACTGTGGAACTGATCATCAACGGCGAGAGTCGCCAGAGCACGGCCACCACGGTCGAGGCGGTCGTACGCGACCTCACCTCGGCCGGCGACGGTGCGATCCCCGGCGGGATCGCGGTGGCGATCAACGACGAGGTGGTGCGGCGCACCGCGTGGGCCGACACGGCCCTGGCCCCGGGAGACCGCGTGGACGTCCTGACCGCCGTACAGGGAGGCTGAACCATGACCGACGCCCTCGACACCCGCCCCGACGTCGACACCGTCGAGGACCCCTTGATCATCGCCGGCGTCCCCTTCGGCTCCCGGCTCATCACCGGAACCGGCGGCGCGCCCTCCCTGGAGGTGTTGGAGGAGGCCCTGCTGGCCTCGGGGACGGAGCTGACCACCGTGGCCATGCGCCGGGTCGCCCCGGGCACTCAGGGCTCGGTGTGGGACGTTCTGTCCCGCAACGGCATCCGACCGCTGCCCAACACCGCGGGCTGTTTCACCGCGGTGGAGGCCGTGCGCACCGCCAGGCTGGGGCGCGAGGCCCTGGAGACCGACTGGGTGAAGCTGGAGGTCATCGCCGACGAGCACACGCTGCTCCCCGACCCGGTGGAGCTGTTGGAGGCCGCGGAGGCACTCGTGGACGACGGCTTCACGGTGCTGCCCTACACCAACGACGACCCGGTGCTGGCCCGGCGCCTGGAGCAGCTCGGCTGCGCCGCCGTCATGCCTCTGGCCGCGCCGATCGGCTCCGGCCTGGGCATCCGCAACCCGCACAACCTGGAGCTGATCGTCGAACAGGCCGAGGTGCCGGTCATCGTCGACGCCGGGATCGGTACCGCCAGCGACGCCGCCCTGGCCATGGAACTGGGGTGCGACGCGGTGTTGTTGGCCACTGCCGTGACGCGCGCCCAGGACCCGGTCCTGATGGCGCGGGCCATGCGCGACGCGGTCCGGGCCGGCCGGTGCGCCCGCCGTGCCGGACGCATCCCGATCCGGCGGCACGCCCTGGCCTCCAGCCCCGACGTGGTCTGAACGGAGCGCCACCCGACCTGCCCGACCTCGACCCGTGTCCGGGCAGGTCGGAGCGGTCGCATCGGCCTCCGGTCAAGGGCCGGCCGGTGCGGCGTCAAGCGAAGGTTTGGTGTCGTCCCCTACCGTGGATGGAATGTGTGTGCCGTGAGAGGGCACCGCACCCACCGAGACAGCCCAGGCGCGCGCACCCCCCGAGCGCACACGGAATGGCCCGTGTGTCGCATGGTGCGGGGCCGCCGCGACCATGAACCGCGGGGCAGAGCCGACTCCGGATTCCGCTATCGTGTCGGTTCGACATCTGGTGTCGGGTACGCGCCATCGGCCGCGATCTCCCGCGCTCCCCGCAGCAAGGACACAACTCCGCCGTGGACATGACGACTTCCGACCCGCTTGTAGGCGCGACGCTGGACCGTCGCTACTTCGTCGAGTCCAGGATCGCCGGTGGCGGTATGGCGACGGTCTACGTCGCCCACGACCTCAGGCTGGACCGCAGACTCGCCCTGAAGGTCATGCACCCGTCCCTGGCGCAGGACCCCTCCTTCGTCCAGCGATTCATCAACGAGGCGCACTCGGTCGCCAAGCTCTCGCACCCCAACGTGGTCCAGGTCTTCGACCAGGGCGAGGACCAGGGACACGTGTTCCTGGCCATGGAATACGTACCGGGACGTACGCTGCGCGACCTGCTCAAGGAACGCGGTCGGCTGACCCCCCGTCAGGCGCTGAACTTCATGGCCCCGGTGCTGGCCGCCCTGGGCGCCGCCCACCAGGCCGGCATGGTGCACCGTGACGTCAAGCCGGAGAACGTCCTCCTCACCGAGGACGGTCGGGTCAAGGTCGCCGACTTCGGTCTGGCCCGTGCGGTCGAGCAGTCCAACCAGGGACTGACCCGTACCGGCACCCTGATGGGCACCGCCGCCTACCTGGCGCCCGAACAGATCGAGAAGGGCGTCGCCGACGCCCGCAGCGACGTCTACGCCGCGGGCATCATGTTCTACGAACTGCTCACCGGTGGTCAGCCGCACACCGGCGAGACCCCCATCGCCATCGCCTACCAGCACGTCAACGAGGACGTGCCACGGCCCTCGCACTTCCTGCCGGGGCTCCCGCCCGATGTTGACGCCCTGGTCACCAAGGCCACCGAGCGCGATCCCAGGTACCGGCCCGGAAACGCCGGTCAGTATCTGGCCAAGGTGCTGGAGGTCCTGAGCACTCTGCCCGAGTCGCCCTCGGGCGCCCAGGAGCACATGGCCCCGGTCGCGCCCACCGGCGCGGCCGGCGTCACCATGACCGCGCCCCAGCTGATCGCGGGTGGCGCGGGCCCTGGCACCGAGAACGCCACCATGGTCGTCGACATGAACGCCGCCGACGCCTACGACGGCTACGGCCCGGACGACGAGGGCGGCTCCTGGTTCTCGCGCAACCGCCTGCTGGTGGTGGGGGCGGCCGCCATGGCGCTGCTCGTGGGTGTGGTCGGTTGGTGGTTCCTGCTGGGCCGCTACGAACCCGTCCCCGACGTGCTCGGCGCCACGCCCGAGGTCGCCCGGGACGAGATCCGCTCGGCCGGACTGATCTACGACCTGTCCGACAACCAGGTCTACAGCGACGTCGCCGTGGGCGAGGTGGGCGCCACCGATCCCGAGGTGGGCGAGCGTCTCTCCCCCGGCGACCCGGTGACCGTGTACGTCTCCAAGGGGCCGCAGGAGGTGGAGATGCCCGACATCGCCGGGCAGAACATCGCCGACGCCCTCAAGGACCTGGAGGACCTGGGCTTCGAGGCCGACCGGATCGAGCAGGAGGAGGTCGAGTCCCCCGACAACGATCCGGGTCAGGTCATCTCCAGCGAGCCCGAGGCGGGGGCGACCGCCGACCGTGAGAAGTCGGTGACGCTCACCGTCAGCAAGGGCATCCCCGTGCCGAGCCTGGCCGGCGAGGAACGCGCGGACGCCGAGTCCACCCTGGAGGAACTGGGCCTGACGGTCGAGATCGTCGAGGAGGACAGCGAGAGCGTCAAGGAGGGTCAGGTCATCGACCAGACCCCCGACACCGGCACCAACGTGGGTCCCGGGTCCACCGTCACCCTGACCGTGTCCACCGGCCCGCCCGACGTGGAGATCCCGGACGTGCTCGGCGAGAAGATCAAGGACGCCCGCGAGACCTTGGAGGACGCCGGTTTCAAGGTCAAGGTGGAGCGCATCCTGGGCGGCCGGATCATCGGCCACCAGTCGCACTCCGGCGAGGCCCCGGAAGGCACCGAGATCACGATCACGGCGACGCCCGGTGGTGTGGTCATCGACCCGGACGACGAGGACGACGACGACTGACCACCGAGGTGGGCCCACCATCACCGGGGAGGGGCGAAAGAGCGCGAGTGCTCTTGCCCCTCCCCTTGTTCGGCCCGTGGCGGCCGGCCCGCTGTGCCCAGGAGCCCACTGCCGCTACGCTCGGCGGCATGGACGGCGAGAACATCCGGGTACTGGTGGTGGACGACCACCCCTTGTGGCTCGACGCGGTCGCCCGAGACCTCGGCGAGGCGGGGATGACGGTCGTGGGCACCGCCGGCGACGGCGCCAAGGCGATGCGCATCGCGCCCGCGGCCCGTCCCACCTTGGCGGTGGTGGACCTGAACCTGCCCGACACCACCGGGGTGGAGCTCACCGCCGCCCTGGTCGCACTGCCCGAACCCCCGAGGGTGCTGGTGCTGTCCGCCAGCGGGGAGAGCGAGGACGTCCTGGCCGCGGTCAAGGCCGGCGCCACGGGCTATCTCGTGAAGTCGGCCGGGCGCGAGGAACTCCTGGACGCGGTGCGTCG
This sequence comes from Nocardiopsis listeri, assembly GCF_020741345.1. Lineage (GTDB taxonomy): Bacteria > Actinomycetota > Actinomycetes > Streptosporangiales > Streptosporangiaceae > Nocardiopsis > Nocardiopsis listeri_A. The sequence continues at coordinate 24,139 of NZ_DYZD01000386.1, read as the reverse complement.
TGTCCACGCCGGGGACGCGGTCTACACCCCCGGGCTGGCCGGTCTGGTCCTGGGCGAGTACCGCAGACTGTCGAGCGAACACGATCGTTCGCGGCAGGGGGCCGACGACATGCCGCGGCTCACGCCCCGCGAGACCGAGGTGCTGCGTCTGGTGGCCAAGGGACTGGCCTACAAGCAGATCGCGCGAAGGCTCACCATCTCCCACCGCACGGTGCAGAACCACGTGCAGAACACCCTGACCAAACTGCAGCTCCACAACCGCGTGGAGCTGGTGCGTTACGCCATCGACCAGGGGCTGGACGACTGAGCGCGGGTCGGTCGGTTCCCACCGGCCGGGCCGTCCGGCTCTTTCGGACACGGTCGGCCCCTGATGGGGTGTGGATTTCGGAAAGGCCATCGCCCTTCGGGGTTGGCCCGGACTCCCCGCTCCCACTATGGTCTAGACCATATGGCGCCGGGCGCCATGAACACATCCAACGTCGAGGAGAAGTCGAATGCGAGTCGGGGTCCTGACCGGTGGCGGAGACTGCCCTGGTCTGAACGCTGTCATCCGCGCCGTGGTCCGCAAGGGCATCAAGGACTACGGCTACGAGTTCATCGGCTTCCGGGACGGCTGGCGTGGGCCCCTGGAGGGCGACACCATGCCGCTGGACGTCAGCGCCGTGCGCGGCATCCTGCCTCGCGGCGGGACCATCCTGGGCTCCTCGCGCACCAACCTGATGAAGATCGAGGGCGGCGTCGAGCGCGTCAAGGACAACATGGCGGGGCTGGGCGTGGACGCCCTCATCGCCATCGGCGGCGAGGACACCCTCGGGGTGGCTCGTCAGCTGCACGACCGCGGGGTCAACGTCGTGGGCGTACCCAAGACCATCGACAACGACCTCAACGCCACGGACTACACGTTCGGGTTCGACACCGCCGTCAACATCGCCACGGAGGCGATCGACCGGCTGCACACCACCGCCGAGTCCCACCACCGCGCCCTGGTGGTGGAGGTCATGGGCCGTCACGCCGGGTGGATCGCCCTGCACTCGGGCATGGCGGCGGGCGCCAACGTCATCCTCATCCCCGAGCGGCCCTTCGACATCGACGAGGTCGTCAAGCACGTCCAGAGCCGCTTCGAGACGCAGTACGCCCCCATAATCGTGGTCGCCGAGGGTGCTCACCCCAAGGAGGGCCAGATGGAGCTCGCCACCGGGGAGAAGGACTCCTTCGGGCACGTGCGCCTGGGCGGCATCGGCCAGAACCTGGCCGAGGAGATCGAGAAGCGCACCGGCAAGGAGGCCCGTTCGGTGGTGCTGGGCCACATCCAGCGCGGCGGCACCCCCAGCGCCTTCGACCGGGTGCTCGCCACCCGCCTGGGCGTGAACGCCATCGATTCCGTGTACGACAAGGCCTTCGGCAAGATGGTGGGCCTGCAGGGCACCGACATCGTCCGAGTGGACCTGGCCGAGGCCACCGACACGCTCAAGACGGTTCCGGCCGAGCGTTACGAAGAGGCCGAGGTCTTCTTCGGCTGACCCCGAGCAGAGTCGGGGTGTTCGAACACCCCGTGCCGGACGGCCCCTTCCGCGCAGGGAGGGGCCGTTCGCGTGTCCGGCGACCGGTCCGGGAATGTACCGAGCGCTCCCTGGATTGTTCGATACTGGAAGGCAGCGGTGGGCACGCCCGGTCCCACCACCATCCACCCCTCCCGCCTCACCGGGCACCAAGGCATCATCTTTTCCGGAGGTAAGCATCATGTCCGCGTCGCTGGAGTCCGCGCCGCTCCCCGCAACCGAGGCCGGAGCCGACGCCGGGCTCGGCGAGCTCTGCGTGCTGATGAAGCTCGGAGAGATCGTCCTCAAGGGTTCCAACCGCAAGCTGTTCGAGCGCCGTCTGCACAACAACATCCGCAACTCCGTGCGCGACCTGGGCGACATCCGTCTCTCCCAGCGCGGCGCCGGGGTGATCATCGTGCGCAAGCCCGAGGCGTCGGACCTGGAGGTCGCCGAGATCGCCGACCGTATGGCCGACGTCATGGGTGTGGTGTGGGTGCACCTGGTGCGCCGGGTCCGCAAGGACCTCGACGCCATCGTGGACGTGTCCGTGCGCTCCATGGCCGACCGCCAGGGCACCTTCGCGGTGCGCGCCCGTCGCCGGGACAAGCGTTTCGAGATGAACTCCGGTGAGCTTGCCGGCTTCCTCGGTTCCAAGATCATCCAGGCGCACGGCTACAAGGTGAACCTCAAGCGTCCCGACAACACCCTGCACGTGGAGATCGACAAGGACGAGGCCTTCGTCTTCACCGACGGCATCCCCGGCCAGGGCGGTCTGCCCGCCGGGATGAGCGGTCGTGGCCTGGTGCTGATGTCGGGCGGTATCGACTCGCCCGTGGCCGCGCACCGGATGATCCGACGCGGGCTGAAGGTCGACTTCCTGCACTTCTCCGGGATGCCCTTCACCGGCCCCGAGTCGATCTACAAGGCCTACAGCCTGGTCCGGCAGATCGACCGCTACCAGGTGGGTTCGCGCCTGTTCGTGGTGCCCTTCGGCAAGGCCCAGCAGCAGCTGAAGAGCTCGGGCATCGAGCGCCTGCAGATCGTCGCCCAGCGACGGCTGATGCTCAAGACCGCCGAGGCCCTGGCCGACGACCTGGGCGCGGAGTGCCTGATCACCGGTGACGCCCTGGGGCAGGTCTCCAGCCAGACGATGACCAACCTGACCGCTCTGGACGACGCGGTGGACATGCCGATCCTGCGGCCGCTCATCGGAATGGACAAGACCGAGATCATGGACCAGGCCCGCAAGATCGGGACGCTGGCCATCTCGGAGCTGCCCGACGAGGACTGCTGCACGATGCTGACCCCGCGTCAGGTGGAGACCGCCGCCAAGATCGCCGACCTGCGCACGATCGAGAAGCGCATGGACGCCGAGGAGCTCGCCGAGTACCTGCTGACCACCGCGCAGATGCACAAGCCCAGTTTCCTGGGCGGGGCGACCCCCGAGAAGGGCGTCGTGCCGGCCGCGGCCACCGCCGTGCCCGCCCTCTGACGGACCGGACACGAAGGGAGCGGCGCCCTCGGGCACCGCTCCCTTTCCCGTATGCGCTCGGCTCGGGTTCTGCGAAACGCCGCCTACACGTCGGCGAGCTCGCGCGCCGGGGCCGGGGTGAGCGTGCGGCCGCTCAGGGTGGCCAGGGTGCCGGCGACGTCGCGCAGCACGCTCAGGTCCTCCTCCACCAGGGCCTGGGGGCCGTCGCAGAGGGCGGTCTCCGGGCTGGGGTGCACGTCCACGATGATGCCGTCGGCGCCGATGGCGATGGCCGCGCGGGACAGCGGCAGGACCAGGTCACGCTTGCCACCGGAGTGGGACGGGTCGACGATCACCGGCAGGTGGGTGAGGTTCTGCGCCACCGGGACCGCGCTGATGTCCAGGGTGTTGCGGGTGGCCTTCTCGAAGGTGCGGATGCCGCGCTCGCACAGCACGATGTCGAGGTTGCCGCGCTGGGCGATGTACTCGGCGGCCATCAGCCATTCCTCGATGGTGGCGCTCATGCCGCGCTTGAGCAGGACGGGCTTGCCGGCGTCCCCGGCGGCCTGTAGGAGCGCGAAGTTCTGCATGTTGCGGGTGCCGATCTGGAGCATGTCCGCGTAGGAGGCGACCAGGTCGACGTCGGCGGCGTCCACGACCTCGGTGACGATCGGCATGCCGGTCTCCTCGCGCACGTCGGAGAGGATCCTCAGGCCCTGCTCACCGAGCCCCTGGAAGGCGTACGGGGAGGTGCGGGGCTTGTAGGCGCCGCCGCGCAGAAGGGCGGCACCGGCGGCCTTGGCCATGTGGGCCGCGGCGAGGGTCTGCTCGGGCGTCTCGACCGCGCAGGGACCGGCGATGACGGTCATGTTCTCGCCGCCGATCGGCACGCCCCGCACACCGACGACGGTGCGGCTGTCGTGGTTCTCGCGGCTGACCAGCTTGTAGGGGGCGGAGATGCGCAGCACGTCGCCGACCCCGGGCTTGGCGCGCAGGCCCAGGTCCTGGAAGCGCTCGACGTCGCCGACCAGACCGATGATGGTCCTGCTGACACCGCGGGTCACGTACGCCTCACCCCCGGCGGAGGTGACCAGCTCGACGAGTGCGTCGATGTTGTCGGCGGTGGCGTCCGGTGCCATAACGATGACCATGTGGGTTGTCCCTGTTCGTCGGTTGGGCGGCAGTGCCGCTGAGTCGTCTCGCCTGGCCGGTCCGGTCCGGTGAACGCAAAGGAGCCCCGGGCCTTTTCCGGCCCGGGGCTCCTGGGAGTCGTCTGTGTCAGCGCAGGGCTTTACAGGCGACCGGGGAGATGGGCCGGTAGCCATAAAAGCGCCAAAAGTTCCGCTGCATGGCTGCGACTATAGCGCACGACCGTGGTGGCCGCGCACGCCCGGGGGGAGTGATCTGGCTCTCGTCGGCGCCTGACAGGATGACAGACGCCGCGGGTCCCGCGTCGGTGTGGGAGCGCGTACGGTCCGTCGGTGGACGCCGGCGGGCGAGCGAGCCTTGCAGGGGGAACCGAGTGTCCGAGGGGTCGGAGGCCGACAGTACGGGGGTCGACCGGGACGGGTTGCCGCCGGGACAGGCGGTGCGTCACGAGCACAAGCCGCTGCACTACGGACGGGTCCCCTCCTTCCGTCCGGGGCGCTGGGACTTTCGGGTGTTCGGTGCCACCGAGTCGCTGGGCACCTATCGGTGGGACTGGGGCGAGTTCTCCGCGCTGCCCCGCGTTCGGGAGGTGCGCCACTTCCACTGCGTGATGCGGTTCACCGTCCCGAACGTGCACTGGGGCGGGGTGCGCACCACCGACCTGGTGCGGCTGGCGCCGCCCGCCCCCGAGGCCACCCACGTGATGGCCTGGGGCGAGTACGGCTACAGCGCCAACATGCGCATGGACGACTTCCTGGCCGACGGGGTTTTGCTGACCACCCACCGCGACGGGGCCCCGCTCGCCCCCGAGCACGGCTTCCCCCTGCGCCTGGTGGTACCGCACCTGTACGGGTGGAAGAGCGTGAAGTGGCTTCGTTCGGTGGAGTACATGGTGGGCGACCGCCGTGGGTTCTGGGAGGAGCGCGGCTACCACAACCGGGCCGACCCCTGGGGTGAGGAACGCTTCTCCCATCAGGAGGAACCCGGGGACGGCCCTGCCCTGTGAACCGGCCCGTCGTGCCCGCCGTCCGTCGGCACCGAGGCCTACCGTGACCGTATGACCACACGAGCACAGCTGCGCAAGACGGCCCTGTCATTTCCGCAGGCCTCCGAGGAGCGTTCCAGGCCGAAGGAGAGCGCCTTCCTCGTGGCCGGTGAAAGGTTCGCCCGGGTGGATCCCAAGGGCCGGGCGTGTCTGCGTCTGCCCACCGCCCGGGCCCGGGATCTGAGTGCCGAACACCCGACGGCGGTCATCGTCGGCGAGGGCTCCGACGTCGAGGTGTCGGTGCCCCTCGCCGACGTCAACGGCCGGCGGCTCAACCACTGGGTGCGTCTGGCCTGGGCGGCCCACGCCCCGCCGGAACCCGTCCGATGGCTCTCGGCCGCCGACACCGCGGTTCCGGGCGAGGTCGGCGACCTCCCCAAGGAGATCGGCGGCCCGGCCACACGGGCCTTGGTCGCCAACGGCGTCACCACGCTCGCCCAGGTGGCCGCGTCGTCCCAGGCGGAGCTGTCGGCGATGCACGGGGTGGGCCCCAAGGCCGTGCGCGTGCTGGAGGACGCCCTGGCTCGGGCGGGTCTGTCGTTCGCCGACCCGGGGTGAGCCTCGGCTCCGGGCTCACACGTCCGGTCGGGGCACGCGCATCTCGAACTCGGTGCCCTCCCCCGGATCACTGTGGATCTCGGTGCTCCCGCCCAGGTCTCGCACGCGTCCGAGGATGGACTGGTCGACCCCCAGACGGCCCTCTGCGCGCGCCCGCTCCAACCGGTTCGGTGGGATGCCGGGGCCATCGTCGCGCACGGTCACCACGACCGCGTCGGGTTCGTCCTCCACCAGAACCCAGGCCCGGGTCCCCTCCGGACAGTGCCGTTCGACGTTGTCCAGGGCGGCGGCGACCGCCGCGGTCAGCTCACGGGCGGCGCGATCGGGCAGTTCGACGCGGGTGGCGGGCGCGGCGACGGTGACCCGTACCGTCTCCAGTGGACGCAGCAGGTCGCGCAGGTCCAAGGGGCCCGCCGATCCGGCGGCGGTGTTCGGGACCGCCACCGTGGCGCCCAGGCCGTCCGCGACCAGGGATCGGAGCCGGACCTCCTGCTCGCCGGCCATCCGTCCCAGTTCCGCGGCCTCTCCCCCGATCTCGTCACCACGCCGCCGCACCAGGGCCAGCACCTGAAGGACCGAGTCGTGAATGGAACGGGCGAGTTGCTCCCGCTCCCGGATGCGCGCCTCCAGGGTGACGGCCTGGGCGAAGCGCTCCTCGGCCTGTTCGGCCACCCGTGCCATGTAGCCCACGGCCAGGCCGGTCAGCAACAGCAGGACCACGCCCCGGGCGGTGGCCCCGGTGATGGCGGCCTCCATGATCACGCGCAGGGTGAGGTCGGCGATCCCATAGGCGATGGCGACCGTGGCGGCGCCTCGACGGCCCCAGATGACACTCGCGGCCAGGGCGGCCCCGGCGAACCAGTAGGCGCTCAGCGGCGGGGCCTGGGTGAGGTAGAAGGGGGACGCGGCCAAGGCGGTGGCGAACAGGCAGCCGAACGAGACCAGCAGGTCGGCGCACAGGAACCGGGAGGTGCGGCGGGAGGGGACGGCGTAGACCTGGTGGGCGACCACCGTCCAGACCGCCATCACCACCAGGGTGAGCCAGGCGACCCAGGTACGCTCCAGGTACTCGTGGTGCTGAGCGACCAGGACCAGCGCGTGGACCAGGGTGATGGCCCGGTAGAGGGCGAAGGTGCGCCAGAGGGGGACATCGAAGCCCAGGGCTCAGACCACCGCCCCGTCGTCGGGACCGTTGTCGCCCGGAGAGCGGGAGTCGGTCATGCGCAGGATCAACACCACGAAACTGCCCAGGAACACCAGGACGCCCAGCAGCATCGACCAATCGGGCAGGGAAACGCCCAGGAAGGCGGTGCCGAACAGCAGCACCGGTACGCCCAGGAGACCGAACCACGCGGCGATTCCGACCCGGTCCCCCTGGATCAGCGGGGAGGGCGGCGGGGGTTCGTAGTGACCCTCGCGCTCGGCCTCCGCCCGGCGCCGATCCTCCTCGCGGGCCTCATCGTCGTCGTCCTCGGTGTCGCGGGGCAGGCCGGCGAGGATGTCGCCGAGTTCGTTGTCGCGCCCGTCGGGCGGGTCGAGGTTCTCCGCGTCCGGCCAGGCGATCCGACCTCGCTGTTCACCGGTGGATTCGTCCTCGTCGTAGAAGCGGGCGACCAGGTCGTTCCAGATCGCGTCCTCGTCGTCGGCGTCTCGGGTCTCGTCGGCCAGGTCGGTCGCGGGACCGTCCAGGAGGTCGCCGCCGATCGGGGGTTCGAGGCCCTCCTTGGCGACCGGGGTCTCCGGGCCGGGCTTCTCCTCCCCGTCCGCACGGGGGTCGGAGCGCGGGGCGAGCAGGTCGGGGCCGGTCAGGTCGGGCAGCTCGGAGCCCAGTACCTGTTCGGCGGCGCCGCGTTCCTCGGCGTCGACGTACAGGTGGTCGGTGGGCGGGTCCTCGACCTGACCACCGGTGGGCTCCAGGACGTCCTCCTCCAGGGGGACCGCGTAGGCCGCGATGCCACTGCGCCGGAGCGCCTCCAGCATGAGGTCGGCGTGGGACGGCGCGAGGAGGATCAAAGGGACGTAGGCGTCGGCGAGCAGGCCGTTGCCCCGACGTTGCGTCATCGGTCGGCTCCTTCCCCGCTTCTGCTGAGCTCTCGCACGAAGGCGAGGCTGCCCTCGAAGATGGTGGCGGCGTCGTGGTCGAGGGTCGCCACGTGGTAGCTGTCGTGGAGCAGGTGGATCGTCAGCCGGGTGTTGACCGCTCTCCTGGCGAGGATACGCAGACTCTCCGGCCCCACCACGTGGTCCTGTGCGCTGCGGTAGGCCAGGATCGGCGCGCGCAAACCGGACATGCCCTCCTGAACAGCGCGCCACAGCTTCGGGAGTGTCGCGGCGGCCGCGGTGGGGACCCGGTCGTACCCGCCCTCACCGGCGACTTCGAGGGCGACGTCGCTGCCGACCCCGGGTGTGGACGGCAGGAGGCGGGCGGCGAGGTGACGTACGGGGGCGATGAACGGGAGCCGCCGGTCCTCCACCGTCAGGGACGGGTTGACCAGGACGACACCCTCCACCAAGTCGGGGTTCTCCTGGGCCAGACGCAGACTGAGGGCGCCACCCATGGACAGCCCCATGACGTACACCTCGTCGCAGCGCGAGGAGAGATCGAGCAGGGCCGCCTCCACGGCGGCGTACCAGTCGTCGCTTCCGGTCGTGGCCATGTCCTGCCAGGTGGTGCCATGGCCGGGCAGGCGGGGCAGTTCGACGGTGAGGCCGGCTTCGGCCAGGTACTCGGCCCAGGGGCGCATCGAGTAGGGCGATCCGGTGAACCCGTGGCAGAGCAGCACACCAGTGCGGGACCCGACGTGACTGAAGGGGTCCGCCCCCGGGATGAGGGGATGGGTGCTGGTCGGTCTCACTGGGCGTCTCCCGGGGATCGTGCGGCGGGGGATCGGGATGGTGGACTCCCCAGCCGCGAGGCTAGTCGCTCGGACGAGCGTTTGTCATCGAGTGCACGGTAACGTTCCCTTGCCCGAACCACGCGTGGGCCGGGCGTGTTCCCGGGCCCGCGTGTTCCCGCGGCCCGGGTCGGCCCCCGACCGATCCCGACCGGTGAGTATCCTCGACTGTGCCCCGCGGTGCGGCCCCTCCCCACGACGGACACCGGCGTCCGGTTCCGGACACGTTGGTGATCATCCGTGCGTGGTGGGAGGATGACGCGAGTCAACCTCCCCCGTCGCCGTGTGGGGGCGTTCGTTGTCGGCCGAGCGGGACAGTGAGACGTGGCAGACCCTGCCCAGTGCTCCCCGCGTGTGCAGGGGTGATCTGAAGCGATGTTCTACTGGGTGGTCAAGGCGATCCTGGGGCCGGTTCTGGCCGTGTTGTGGCAGCCCCGCGCCGAGGGCGTGGAGAACGTGCCGAGGCGGGGTCCGGCCATCATGGTCAGCAACCACCTGTCGTTCTCCGACCACTTCTTCGGGCCCCTGCCCCTGCCCCGCAAGATCACCTTCCTCGCCAAGGCCGAGTACTTCACCGGCACCGGTGTGAAGGGGTTCGTCAGCAGGGCGTTCTTCACCGGCGTGGGTCAGATCCCGATCGACCGGTCCGGCGGCAAGGCCAGCGAGGCGGCGCTGCGCACCGGTCTGCGCGTGCTCAAGCGCGGCGACCTGCTCGGCATCTACCCCGAGGGCACCCGTTCCCCCGACGGCAAGCTCTACCGCGGCCGCACCGGTGTGGCCCGGCTGGCGCTGGAGGCCAAGGCCCCGGTCGTACCGATGGCCATGATCAACCTGGAGAAGATCATGCCTCCCGGCCGGACCATCCCCAAGCTGGGTGTGCGTCCCAAGGTCGTGTTCGGTAAGCCGCTCGACTTCTCCCGCTACTACGGGATGGAGAAGGACCAACGGGTCCTGCGCGCGATCACCGACGAGATCATGTACGCGCTGATGGAGCTGTCCGGCCAGGAGTACGTGGACCGCTACGCCCAGTCGGTCAAGACCGAGCTGGAGGCGGAGGCCAAGGAGGCCCGGCGCGAGGAGAACGCCGACGCCAAGGACCGTCGACGGTCCCGGCGCGCGGACCGCAAGGCCGAACGCAAGGCCCGCCGGGAGGCCAAGAAGGCGGAGAAGAAGGCGGAGGGCGGGACCGAGGACGCCTGAGGCTCGGAAGCAACGCGCGAGGGGGCCGGTACCGAAGGAGATCGATTCCTTCGGTACCGGCCCCCTGCACGTGTGTCCGGCGTCCGACACCGTGCCGGCCGGTCGGGGCGCGCGGACCGGTCAGTGACGGGCCAGGTCGCCGGCGCCGACGATGCCCGCGGCACCGCCGAGTTCGGCCACCCGGACCTCGGCCAGGCGACGCCCCGGCCGCCCGGAGACGTGTCGGGCGAAGGACGCCCGGACCGGGTCGAGGATGATGTCACCCGCGTCGGAGACGCCTCCACCGAGGACGAAGCACTCGGGGTCGAGGATCGCGGCGAGGTCGGCCAGACCCAGTCCGGCCCACTCCCCCACGATCCGGAAGCACTCCAGGGCGGCGGCGTCGCCCTCCAACGCGGCCTGGGTGATGCACTCACCGCCGATGCCGTCCACGGCCCCGCCCGCGATCTCCAGCATGCGCCCGGCGTGTTCGGGGTCGGTACGGGCCAGGTCCTGCCCCTCGGCGACCAGTGCGCGGCCGCTGGCGTACTGCTCCCAGCAACCGTGGTTGCCACAGGCGCAGCGACGTCCATGCGGCACCATCCGGTAGTGGCCCACCTCCGCGGCCACGCCGAAGCGCCCACGGTGCAGTTCACCACCGAGGACGAGGCCGCCCCCGATCCCCGTGCCCAGGGTGACGCAGACGACGTGGTCGCTGTCGCGGCCCGCGCCGAAGCGGAACTCGGCCCACGCGGCGGCGTTGGCGTCGTTCTCGATGACCACGGGCAGTTCGACCCGTTGTTGGACGCGTTCCTTGAGGGGTTCGTCGCGCAGCCCCAGGTTGACGGCGACCTGGACGGTGGAGCGGTCCTCGTCGACGAAGCCCGCCACGCCCACTCCGACCGCCTCGATGGGCGTGTCCGGGGCGCGGCCGCGCAGCTCCTCCACCGCCTTGGCGACGGTGTCGGCGAGCTGGCCGGGGTCGTTGGCGGGGGTCGGGTACTTGACCTTGTCCAGGATCTGCCCGTCGTGGTCGACGACACCGGCGGCGACCTTGGTTCCACCGATGTCTACGCCGATGGTCGGCATGGGGGCGGCTCCTTCACACTTTCGCCCAAAACCTGACATAAGTAGCGGGCTTGATGTAATCAGGTTTTCAAATGGTGCAAACCCCTCGATTAAACCAGGCTCCGCACGCCGCGAACACCCCGGTGACGGCTACTCCTCACCTCGACTCATGCTCTCCTCCACGACGGAGGGATCCTCGGTCGAGGACTCTCGGCGCATCCGCTCGTCGCGCACACGGTCGGCGCGCTCGCGTTCCTCTCTCTCGGCACGGGCCCGTTCGGCCTCCGCGCGCCCCTGTTCCAGGCCTCGCTCGACCACACCCCAGGTCCGCCCCAGGGCGTCGGCCAGGGACAACCCGGCACGCCCGAGGTGACCGGCGACCTCCGGGGCGCTCTTGCGAACGATGTCGGTGAGTTCCTCCAGTGGAGGACGTTCCTGCGCGCTCTCCATCCGGATGGCCTCCTCCCACACGTCGCCCTTCGGCTGTGGGTTGGTGACCGCGTTCACGCCGCGCCGCACACCCGCCGCGAGCAGCTTGCGCTGGAGTGTGTCGACCAGCCGCAAGGCGTCGTCGATGAGGTCGGGGCCATCGTTGCGGGAGTCGTTCCGCCCGCCGTTGTTCTCGGTCATCAGGTTGTCGGGCGTGGAGCCCCCGCCCTTCAGAACGGGGAGCGAACACCCTTCTCCTCTCCGTGTCTATGGTTACAAACAAGCCGGTGAAACGTGACCCATCGCGAGCAGCGCGGTGAAGCGGGCGTATCGGTACCGCTTCTACCCCGCGGACGCGCAGGCATTGGAGCCGTCTCGCACGTTCGGGTGCGTCCGCCCGGTCCACAACAATGCGCTCGCGGCCCGCACCCAGGCGTGGTGTCAGCGCCAGGAGCGGGTGAACTGCAACGCGACCTCGACGATGCTCAGGGGCCGGAAGAAGACCGACGACCTCGCCTTCCTCACCGAGGTTTCCTCTGTTCCTCTCCAGCAGACGCTGCGTCACCTTCAGGGCGCGTTCTCGATCGGTTCTTCCCCTCCTCCAAGTGGTGTTCGACCCCTGGGTGTGGGCATGTGCGCACCCGGGAGTGCGAGCGTTGCGGCATGACCCATGACCGCGATGCGAACGCGGCGATCGACCTCAAATCGGCCGGGCCGGCCGTTTTCGCCTGTGGAGCCGGTGCAAGACCTCAACGGGAGTCCTCCCGGACGGGGCTGTCGGTGACGAAGCAGGAAGGCCACGGGGCGACCCGTGACGGGGCGAAAGTCCCGAACCACCGATAGGTGGTTCCACAACCCCGGCCGTTCCCGGCCGGGAGAAAGTCGACTCTGGCGATCCTCCTGTCGTCCGTGGCATCACGTTAACCGCACGAGGAAGCCGCGCGCGGGCCCCTCAGGGCAGGTTCAGGGGGGAGTCAGGGATGACTCGGGGCCCCGTCCACGTTGGGAGGAATCGAAAGGGGTACACGCCGGTGGGAGCTACGAGCAGCCGAGCCGACACAAAGAACTGATATGTACAGGATGTGCACGAACGTCACGGCAGGCGATAGTCTCTTGCTCCGCGTGAGGAGCAACCCTGATCACCCGCCTGACCTGCATACATTCCAGATGGGTGGCGGGCATGGCCCCGCACGGGCACCGACACGGGAAGGTCCGGGAAAGCGACCTGAACAGTGTTTTCTCCCACCTCCGCACGTCAAGCCCCGATCACCGTTGGATACCGAACGACAACCCTTCCTACTCACGAGTAGGATCGTGTTGTTACGGTCGTCACGTCCCCATCCACCACACCCGTACATGTCCAGGAGCACCACGTGCGCGAATACAGCTCTCCCGCGAAGGCCGAGATCTCCGACGAGGCGCGGCTGACCGACACGCTCTTTGCGCGCGCGGCCACCGCGCCGAACGCCGTCGCCGCCCGCCGCCAGGAGCAGACCGGAGCCGGCCAGTGGCGCGACGTGACCGTCGAGCAGCTGCACGGTGACATCGTCGGATACGCCAAGGGCCTCATCGGCGCGGGCATCGGGCAGGGCGACCGCGTCGCCATCATGTCGCGCACCCGCTACGAGTGGACCGCCGTCGACTACGCCGTCTGGGCGGTCGGCGCCGTCGTCGTACCGATCTACGAGACCTCCTCCGCCGAGCAGATCCAGTGGATCCTCTCGGACTCCGCGGCCAAGGCCATCTTCGTGGAGACCGACGCCCACGCCGAGCGCGTCGAGTCCGTCAAGGGCGAGGCCCCCGAACTCGGCAACGTATGGAAGTTCGACGGCGACGACCTGGAGACCCTGCGCGCCGGCGGCTCCGAGGTCACCGACGAGGACCTGGAGAAGCGTCGCACATCGGTCAAGGCCGACGACCTCGCCACCCTCATCTACACCTCCGGCACCACCGGCCGCCCCAAGGGCTGCCGACTGACGCACCGCAACTTCCTCTTCATCGCCCACTCGGCGCTGGAGGGCCCCGCCAAACCCATCATCAAGGAGCACGCGGGCACCCCCTCCACGATGCTCTTCCTCCCCCTGGCGCACGTCTTCGCTCGTTTCGTCCAGGTCATGGTCATCGAGGGCGAGGCCGTCCTGGGTCACTACCCCAGCACCGGCCCGGACCTGATCGAAGAGTTCTCCGTCTTCAAGCCCACCTTCCTCCTCGCGGTCCCCCGCGTGTTCGAGAAGGTCTTCACCAAGGCCCAGCAGAAGGCCGAGGCCGAGGGCAAGGGCAAGATCTTCAACCTCGCCGCCGACACCGCGATCGAGTACAGCAAGGCGCTGGGCAAGGGCAGCGTGCCGTTCACGCTCAAGCTCAAGCACGGCCTGTTCAAGAAGCTCGTCTACAGCAAGCTGATGGACCGTCTCGGCAACGAGGCCAAGTACGCGGTCTCCGGGGGTTCCGCCCTGGGCGCGCGCCTGGGTCACTTCTTCCGCGGCGCCGGCCTGACCATCGTCGAGGGCTACGGCCTCACCGAGACCACCGCCCCGACCTCGGTCAACAACCCCGGTTTCAACAAGATCGGCACCGTCGGCCAGCCGATGCCGGGCACCACCATCCGCATCGCCGACGACGGCGAGATCCTGCTCAAGGGCGACCACATCCTGGACGGCTACTGGCAGAACGAGAAGGCCACCGCCGAGGCCTTCGAGGACGGCTTCTACCGCACCGGTGACCTGGGAACCCTGGACGACGACGGGTTCTTGAGCATCACCGGACGCAAGAAGGAGATCATCGTGACCGCGGGCGGCAAGAACGTCGCCCCGGCCGTTCTCGAAGACCGGATCCGCGCCCACGCCCTGGTGAGCCAGTGCATGGTCGTCGGTGACAACCGCAAGTTCATCGCGGCCCTGGTCACGATCGACCCCGAGTCCTTCCAGCTCTGGAAGGAGCAGAAGAACAAGAGCGGCGAGATCTCGGACCTGATCGAGGACGCCGACCTCAACGCGGCGATCCAGGAGGCCGTCGACGACGCCAACAAGGCCGTCTCCAAGGCCGAGGGCATCAAGAAGTTCAAGATCCTGCCGCACGACTTCACCGAAGAGGGCGGCCAGATGACCGCTTCCCTGAAGGTCAAGCGCCACGTGGTCTCCAAGCAGTGGAGCAAGGAGATCGACGACATCTACGCGGGCTAGTCATCGTGTAGTCTCCGGCGATCCTCCAGAGGGGGTCGACGTCCGTTCGGGCGTCGACCCCCTCTCCGTTCATGCCCGGGAGCCCCAGGAGGCCCTGGAAGAGCCGTGGGAAGGCCCCGGGGCCGCACCCGAACCGAGGGTCGCCCCGGCGGGATCGGAGGCCGCAGAGGGCGATACGGCGCCTCGAAGTCTTCGAGGCCGGGCCACCGACCTCGACGGCGGGTGGAAACGCGAAGGACCCGGCCGCGCTCGGCGGCCGGGTCCTTCGACTGTTCGGGGCGCACCCCGATGGACTCTAGTGGTCCTTGTTCTCGGCTCCATGGTGCAGGTGGTGCCCGGTGTGGGCCTCCACCCCATCGAAGGAGACGTTGTCCTTCGTGTACCAGTGGGCCAGGGCGCGACGGAACCTGCCCATGCCCTTGCGGGTGTTGGGGTTCTCCACACCGTTGTCGTCGGTCTCGGGCTCCTCCAGTGCGGTGGAGGTGATGACCGGCTTGCTCTCCAGCACGTGGGTGGTCTCCGCCGAGCTCTCCTTGTGGACCTCGATGAATTCACCACTGGGCAGCTGCTGGATGATGCCGCTCTCGTAGCCGTGCTCCAGGGTCTCCCGGTCACGCCGCTGCAGACCCAGGCAGATCCGCTTGGCGATGATGTAGCCCAGGACCGGACCCACGAAGATCAGCACACGGAAGATGTACGTGGTCACGTACAGCTCGATCGAGAACGTCTCCGACAGGATGTCGTTCGAACCGGCGAGCCAGAGCACACCGTAGAAGACGATGCCGCCGACGCCCAGAGCCGTACGGGTCGGAGCGTTGCGCGGACGGTCGGCGACGTTGTGGGCGCGCTTGTCACCGGTGATCCACTGCTCGATGAACGGCCACGCCGCGAGCGCGCCGAACAGCAGACCCATGACGCCCAGACCCGGGACCAGCACCGCCGTGACGATGGGGTACCCCTGGCCGATCGGGATCGTGAAGTCGAGCGAGTTCGGGAAGATGCGCAGCGAGCCCTCCATGAAGCCCATGTACCAGTCCGGCTGGAGACCGGAGGTGATGGACGTCGGGCTGAAGGGGCCGAACAGGTGGATCGGGTTGATCTGGACGAACGCGCTCAGACCGGCGATCACGGCGAAGGTGAAGAAGAAGAATCCACCCGCCTTGACCGCGAAGGCCGGGAACATGGGTGTTCCGACCACGGTCTTGTCCGTTCGTCCTTGCCCTGGATACTGCGTGTGCTTTTGGTGCCAAAGGATCATGAAGTGCGCCACGATGAGCGCCAGCAGGATCGCCGGGAGCAGCAGCACGTGCAGCATGTACAGACGCGTGATGATGTCCTCGCCGGGGAACTCCCCGCCGAACAGGAACATCGAGATGTAGGAGCCCACCAGCGGGATCGCCAGCATCACGCCCTGGAGGATGCGGACACCCATGCCCGAGGGCAGGTCGTCCGGCAGCGAGTAGCCGAAGAGGCCCTCGACCATGGCCAGGGAGAAGATGGCGACACCGATGAGCCAGTTGATCTCACGCGGCTTGCGGAACGCACCGGTGAAGAACACACGGAGCATGTGCACCACCAGCGAGGCCACGAAGATCAGAGCGGCCCAGTGGTGGATCTGACGAACGAGGAACCCGCCCCGGACATCGAAGTCGATGTGCAGGGTCGAGGCGAACGCCTCACTCATGGGAACGCCCTGGAGGCGCTCGTAGGAGCCGTCGTAGACGACCTCCAGCATGCTCGGCTTGAACCAGAGTGTGAGGAACACGCCGGTGACGAGCAGGATGATGAACGAGTACAGCGCGATCTCACCCAGCATGAACGACCAGTGGTTCGGGAAGACCTTGCGCAGGTTCTTCTCGCCGGTCTTGGCCAGGTGGAAGCGGTCGTCGATGAAGTTGCCGACGCCGCGAAGCGCCTTGGGTGCTTGCGTGGTCTTACTCATCGACTAGTCCTTGTATTCCCAGAACGTCGGCCCGGTCGGCTCGTTGAAGTCACCCCGAGCGACGAGGTAACCCTCGTCGTCGACGCCGATGGGCAGCTGCGGCAGCGGCCGGTGGGCCGGTCCGAAGACGACCTTGGCGGCGTCGGTGGCATCGAACGTGGACTGGTGGCACGGGCACAGGATCCTGTGCGTGGTGCGCTCGTAGAGCGCCGCGGGACAACCGACGTGGGTGCAGATCTTCGAGTAGGCCACGATGCCCTGGTGGGTCCAGTTCAGGTGGGTCTCGTCACTGCCCTCACGGACAGGAGCGTTCATCCCGGACTTCCAGTCGTCCTCCGGCACCTTGATGAGCAGGATGACGGACTTGGCCTGGTCGGTGAGGCTCATCCCGTGCGGGTAACCCTCGTCGTCCAGGGCCGGAAGGGCGGAGATCATCCCGTACGGGTCGTTCTCCAGGTCCTCGGCCTTGAGGTGACGGTGGGTGCCCTCGACGTACATGCGCATGCCGTCGACCCAGCGGGTCTCCTTCATCTGGTCGCCGGGAAGCGGCCCGGTGTCGCGCAGCAGCACGATCGGGGCCAGACCCAGCGGCAGCATGGCGAGGATGAGCGTGCGGCGCATCAGCGGACGCTTGGTGAAGCCGCTCTCGTCGGCGCTCTTCATGAAGAACTCGCTGAAGGAGCTCTTCTCCTCTTCGCTGGAGGGAAGGTCGTCGTAGGGAGAGGCCACCTCGTAGTGGGGCATCACGTTGCGCGCCCACACCGTCATACCGGCACCGATGGCGAACATCGCCAGGGTGAGCGTGCCACCCATGAGCGCGTTCGCGTACTGGCCGATCTGCGGGTCGCCGATCGCCGGCTCCCCCGCCGCGTTCGGCGGGAAGAGGAAGTAGGAGACCAGGAACCCGATACCGCCGAGGAAGGCGATGAGGAACCAGATCGAGGCGAGCTTCTCGCCACGACGCTGCTTCTCCTCCGAGTGCTTGTGGGTCTCCGAGGCCAGGTACGGCCCGTTGTGCTCACTCTCGGAGCGAGCCGAGGTCTCGGTCACCACGTCATCGGTGTCCGCCGGGGTGCCGACGACGCGTTCGTCGGCACCGGCCTCGTTGTTGTCGTTGTTGTTGTTCTCAGTCATGGGCACGCTGCTTCGCCGTGATCCAGATGGCGCAGGCGATGATCAGGGACAGACCGATGGTCCATCCGATGAATCCCTCTGCCACCTGGCCGACACGCTCCAGGTCGAAGAAGCCGCCGGCGCTGGGTTCCGCCTGCAGCGTCTTCACGTAGGAGATGAGCTCCTGTTTCTCCTCGGGAGTGATGACGCCATCACTGAACATCGGCATGGCGCCGGGTCCGCTGACCATGGCCTCGTAGATCTCACGCGGAGTCGAGTCATGCAGCTCGGGGGCCCAGCGGCCGTCGGTGAGGGCGCCACCGCCACCGGACCAGCTGTGGCAGTGCGCACAGTTGGTCAGGTAGAGCTTCATGCCCATGTCGACGTCTTCGGCACCTTCGATGTAGGTGTCGTACTCGGTCTCGTACTCCTCGAGAGCGATCTCGTAGGACTCCTCGTCCTCGAAGTCCGCACGCTCGGGGGCGGTGCCCGGGACGTCGTAGGGGACGTCCGCCCCTGCGTCGTCGGTCCTGATCGACTCGTTGTAGTAGGCGATCAGGTCGGCCAGATCCTGCTCGGACATGACCATGTCCCTGCGCGGCATCTGGTTGTCGGGGTCCATCGACGGCATACGGCCGGTACTGACCTGGAAGTCGATGGAAGCGGGCCCGACCTCGCGGAGGTCGGGGCCGTTGGTCATCTCCCGGTTACCGTCCTCGTCCTCAGCGAAGGTGCCGCTGCCATCGTAGTTATGGCAGCTCGCACACGTCTGGTCGAAGATGGCCTTGCCGTTGGCCACGTCCACGTCCTCGGGGGACGGGGCCTCGGCCGAGAGCGTCTGCGCACGCGCCTCGTCCGAGGTGGGGGCCAGAGCGGCAAATCCCACCCCGAACAGGGCTAGCGCGAGGATGACGACGGCATACCCCGCCAGGGGATGCCGCCGCCGCGCGGTAATCCATTTCACGGTTTCCCCGTTTCGGGTCACTGGATGAAGTAGATGGTGAAGAACAAAGCGACCCAGACGACGTCGACGAAGTGCCAGTAGTAGGACACGACGATCGCACTGGTCGCCTGTTGGTGAGTGAAGCGCTTCGCGGCGTACGTGCGTCCCAACATGATGAGGAACGCGATCAGACCACCGATGACGTGGAGTCCGTGGAAGCCCGTGGTCAGGTAGAACATCGACCCGTAGGCGCTCGACTGAAGAGTCAGCCCCTCGTGGACGATGAGCTCGTAGTACTCATAAGCCTGTCCAAGGATGAAGAACAGGCCCATGAAGAACGTGATGAAAAACCACATGCGCAGCTTCTTGACGTCGCCGCGCTCTGCGGCCCAAACGCCGAATTGCGCGGTGAAGCTGGAAGCCACCAGGACAATGGTGATCGTCGAGGCCCACGGCACGTTGAGGTGGACGTCCGCCCACTCGCCGAGCTCGGGGTTCCCGTTGGTCACCGATCGGATGGTGAAGTACATCGCGAACAGCGCGGCGAAGAACATGAGTTCGTTGGCCAGCCACACGATGGTGCCAACACTCACCAGGTCAGGACGCTTTGCCGCACCATGCGCTGATGCGGTTGCTGTTTTTGGGTTCGCGGTTGCTGTCGCCACGGGAGCATTATTACGGCATCCCGCGAAGACCCGTACTCGACCCCCCGTAAGGCGACGGATCAGCCCCGGGATCGGCCATCCTCTGCGGCTCGGGTGACGGTGTGGTCGTGACTCGGGCGTTACTGTAGCCGCCCCGCCCGTGATCCGGGGCACGCAACGCGCCTACATGCGAGAAGTGGCGCGAACCTGCGCGGCTGAGGCGTTCCGAGACGTTCAGTACCCCTCCGAAAGTCCCCCGAACCCCTCAAAAACAACGGCCCGGTATCAAAAGGATCACCTTTGGACAACGCCGCCTCGGGGCGCCCTGAACGAAGGTCCCCGAGATCCTGGCATCCTGTGGTGTCCAAGGTCTCAACTCCTCAACGTCCACCCACCCTCATCCGGGCCGGAGCAGCGTGAGGCAATAGAGTCGGGGTCGAACAGTCAACGAACGCCACGGTCGCACCCCCCATGGCGGCGACCGAGGACCGACGCGATGGGACGGTTGCGCGATGAGCGGTACGAACACGGACGCCAGGATGCGCGTGCTGGTCTACAGCGACAAGGCCGACACCCGTGAGCGGGTCCGGACGGCCATCGGCCGCCGGCCCGCCACCGATGTCCCCAAGGTCGAGTTCGTCGAGTGCGCCACCGCACCCGGCGTCCTGCGCAAGCTGGAGTCCAAGGACCCCTCCGAGCGCATCGACGTGGCCATCTTCGACGGTGAGGCCGCGCCCACCGGTGGGATGGGCCTGTGCCGGCAGGTCAAGGACGAGATCTTCCAGGGCCCGCCGGTCCTGCTCCTGGTGGGCAGGCGGGACGACCGTTGGCTGGCGACCTGGTCGCAGGCCGACCAGGTGGTGAGCCACCCCATCGACCCGGTCGCCCTGGCCGAGGCGCTGGCCGAGCTCATGCGCCGGCGTGCGGTCGCGCTCACGGGGTGACGACGACTGTGGGGCGTGACGCGCACGGCCGTCTGACGGCCGTGAAGGACAACGGCGAGAGAGACCTGCGCCGTCGATTGGTGATGGGCGGAGCCCTCAACCACGGCGCCGACATCGGGCGATGGCGCGGCCGCGCCTACATCGCTCTCTCCTTCGCCCGGGGACTCTGAACGGGGCGGGCGCACTCGTGTGCCCGCCGCCGGAGCCCCTTCCCTTTCCACGCCCTTCAGCCAGGAGTCCACATGAACGTCCCCGTTTCCTCGGCCGCTCCGGCCGAGAACAACGCGCTCGATACCAACGCCCAGGAGACCTCCGCCGTCCACGAGCGGACCTGGTCCAATCTGATCACCGCCCTGCTGGGCGGGGTCTCCCTCAGCGCGGCCGACACCGAGTGGGCGATGAACGAGATCATGTCGGGTTCGGCCACCGACGCCCAGGTCGCGGGGTTCGCGATCGCCCTGCGCGCCAAGGGCGAGGGCGTGTCCGAGGTGGCCGGTCTCGCTCAGGGCATGCTCGAACACGCGGTGCGCATCGAGGTGCCCGGACCCACGCTCGACATCGTCGGGACCGGTGGCGACCGCGCCCACACCGTGAACGTGTCCACCATGGCGGCGATCGTGTGTTCGGCCGCGGGCGCCCGGGTGGTCAAGCACGGCAACCGCGCGGCCTCCTCCTCCTGCGGGACGGCCGACGTACTGGAGCGTTTGGGTGTGGTCCTGGACCTGCCGCCGGAGCTGACCGTGCGGCTGGCCGAGGAGGCCGGTATCTCCTTCTGCTTCGCCCCGCTGTTCCACCCGTCGTTGCGGTACGCGGCCAAGCCGCGCCGCGAGCTGGCGGTGCCGACCGTGTTCAACTTCCTGGGTCCGCTGACCAACCCGGCGCGGCCCACCACCTCGGCCATCGGTGTGTTCGACGAGCGCATGTGCGAGGTGATCGCGGGGGTGTTCGCCCGCCGTGGTTCCTCGGCGTTGGTGTTCCGGGGCGATGACGGCCTGGACGAGCTGACCACGGCCACCACCTCCACCGTGTGGGTCGTCCGGGACGGTGAGGCGCGCCGGGAGCGGTTGGATCCGGCGGACCTGGGCATCGAGCGTTCGGCGCCCGACGCCCTGCGCGGCGGCGACGTGGACTTCAACGCCCAGGCCGTGCGCGACATGGTGGCGGGTCGGCCCGGCCCGGTGCGCGACGCGGTGCTGCTCAACGCCGGGGCCGCGTTGGCGGCGGTCGACGGTATCGAGGGCGACCTGACCGAGGCGGTACGCGCCGGTTACGAGCGGGCCGCGGCGGCGGTGGACGGCGGTGCGGCGCAGCAACGGCTGGAGACCTGGGTGAGCGCCAGTCGGGCGCTGGCCGAGGACGCCTGAGGCGCTGAGGGCGCTTGTAGGGGCCTTCGGGGACGACGAGGGGCGCGGTGGATTCCGATCCACCGCGCCCCTCGTGTGTTCGCGTGCCCGGCCGGGTCTACCAACCGATCGCGAAGGCCGACTCCAGGTCGTGCTTGGAGTAGGTCTGGAAGGAGATGTGGGTGTCGGAGGAGGTCACGCCGGGCACCTTGTTGACCCGGCCCGGGATCACGTCCGCCAGGTCCTCGTGGCGCCGGACCCGCACCATGGCGATGAGGTCGACGCCGCCGGTCACGGAGTAGACCTCGCTGACCCCGTCGATGTCGGCGATGGCCTCGGCGACCTCGGGGATGCGGTGAACGTCGGCCTTGATCATGACGATCGCGGTGATCACTGTGCCTCCTGGGCGTTGGTGGAGCGTGTGCGGGACGGGGCGCCGCCTAGTACACGTCGGAGAGGCGTGTTCCGGAGCGCCACCGCAGTCTGTAGACCGCCAGTCCCGCGATCACCCCCGCGACGAAGCCGTAGACGTGTGCCGCGTAGGCCACGCTGGATCCGCCGCCCGGGGCGGTCGAGGATGTGACGTAGAGAAGATACTGAAGCGCGAAGTAGCTGCCCACCACGGCCCACCCGGGCAGACGCATCGGGATCACCCCGAACACCAGGGTGGTGACCCGGCTTCGGAATTGGACCACGAGGTAGGCGCCGAGCACCCCGGAGATGGCTCCCGAGGCTCCGATCATGGGGATCCCGCCGTCCTGGTCGACCAGCGCGTGCCCGAACGCGGCGACCACCCCGGTGGCCAGGTACAGCAGCAGGAAGCGGAGCTTGCCGATCCGGTCCTCCACGACGGGACCGAACACGAACAGGTACACCATGTTGCCGAGCAGGTGGGCGGAGCCACCGTGCAGGAACATCGAGCTGAGCACCGAGAACCAGACGACCTTGCCGTCGATGGGTCCGCATTCGGGGGTCAACGGCTCGGCCAGGTCGACCCGGCCGAGCATCTCGTCGGGGATGGCGCCCCAGCGCATGAAGTAGGCGTCGATCGAACACACTCGTTCGAACAGGTCGACGGGGTACCAGACCGCGGTGGCGGCCTGCGGGGAGAGCAGGTAGACCAGCACGTTGACCGCGATCAGGCCGTAGGCCACGACCGGAGCGCGGCGGACGGGGTGGTCGTCATTGAGCGGAAGCGCGGCCATGGGCCCAGTGTGTCATCCGGGTGTGCGCTTCGGCGCCCCGCAACGGGCATGTCCACTCACCTTCGATCTCGACCAGGCGAGCGCCTGGTGTGACGAGCCAGTCCATGATCAGTTCGGTCTCCCCCGCGGTGGCGTTGGGGACCGGTCCGTGACCGGGTGGGACGCGTTCGGCGGTGGCGACCAGGGAGGACAGGAAGGCGGCCGGGTCGGTGCCCGGTGTGAGGACGGCACTGGCGGCCAGGCGTCCGTGACGGACCACGATCGTCTCCCACCCGGTGGCGCCGGGGCGTGAGGCGACCAGGTGCGGTACCGCGGCGATGGCGGTGAGCCGTTGGACCCGGCGGGCGCCGCGCAGGAAGGCCATGAGGCGGTCGCGCAGGCTCGCCGCCTCTTCGTAGCGCAGGTCCTCGGAGAGCTCGCGGATGCGTCCGGTGAGGGCGTCGAAGACCACGGCCGGGTCGGTGGTCATGGCGATGCGGGCGGCCTCGGAGTGGACGGTGTAGGCGTCCAGGGTCTCGGTGCCGTCGCAGGGCGCGCCGCAGCGACCCAGCTGGGCGAGCACGCACTTGGGGACCACGCGTTCGGGCGGCGCGAAGGTGTGGGTGCACTGACGCAGCGGCAGCGCGTGCAACAACGCCTCCTTGGCCTCCTCCGCCTCACGTGCGGAGTTGTAGGGGCCCAGGTAGGGAGCACCGTCGTCGCGGACCGCCCGCACGACCGACAGTCGGGGGTAGGTGTCCGTGGTGAGCTTGACCCATCGGGCGTTCTCCGGGTTGCGGGAACGGCGGTTGAACGGTGGTTTGCGTTCGGCGATGATCCGCAGCTCGCGGACCGAGGCCTCCAGTTCGGTGGCGCACACGATGGGGGTGACCGACACCACCAGGCCGGCCATCTCCCGGATACGGCGGCGCGACTCGGCCGCGGTGAAGTAGGAGGCCACGCGCCGGCGCAGGTTGTTGCTCTTGCCGACGTACAGGCTGCGCCCCTGGGCGTCGTTGAACACGTACACGCCGGGGCGCTCGGGCAGGTCCTCGGCCAGGTGGCGTCTGGCCCGCTGGGCGCGGGTGGCGGGCTTGGCGACCGCGCGCAACTCCTCCAGACCGGTGACGCCCAGCGGGGCCAGGCGTTCGATGAACCCGTTGAGCACGTCCACGGTGGCGCGTGCGTCGTCCAACGCCCGATGACTGGGCTCGACCCGGGCCCCGAAGTAGGCGGCGAGCGTGCCCAGTCGGTGATTGCGGACCTGGGGCGCCGGAAGCAGGGCCCTCGCCAGACGCAGGGTGTCGACCACTGGGGGCGCCGGCCACACCAGGCCCTCGCGTTCGCAGGCGGCCTTGAGGAAACCGGTGTCGAAGGGCGCGTTGTGGGCGACCATCACGGTGTCGGGGTCCTCCAGCAGGAACGCGAGCAGCTCCGGCAGGACCTTCTCGATCGGCGGGGCCGTGGCCACCATCGATTGGGTGATGCCGGTCAGCAGGGTGATCTCGGC
>NZ_DYZD01000385.1 GCF_020741345.1 Nocardiopsis listeri | reverse complement strand
GCGAAACCAGCGGCTCCCCCATGATCGATGGGATCACGTCCACGCAACCGACCACCACCCCGAACCCCGCCGCCTGTGGATAACCCGCCCCACCCCCACCACCCCGATCCCGGCCCCTCCTCTACTCCCCTTGTTCTCCTCCTTCGCACAGCTCCCCTCCTCCGTACAGACGGGCCGCTGCCGCCGCCTCCGCCGCGACGGCCCTCCGCAGCTCCGCTGGCCCCAGCACTTCCGCGCTCGCACCCATGCGCAGCAGGTCTCCCACCGCCACCGGGAGCGACTCCACCTCCAAGTGGACTTCCACCCACCCGTCGTCCCCCGCCGGCTCGGCTGCTTCCAGGGCACGGCGGCCTATCGCGCCGAAGCGCATCGGCAGCAGCTTCACGGCCTCCGGAGCGAGGCGCAGATGCGCGATCCCCTTGAGCATCGACGCTTCCAGTCGGCGGGCCGACTCCTCCCAGTACTCGGCCAGATCGAACCCGGTCGGGCGGTCGAAGAGCTCGCCGGTCGGGTGAGCCTCCTGCACGCGTGACACCCGGTAGGTGCGCACCGACGACTCCGCGCCCTCACCGGCCAGGGCCGCCAGGTACCAGGTGCCGCCCTTGAGCACGATGCCGAGAGGGCACAGTCGCCGTTCCACCTCACCTCGCCAGCGCAGGTAACGGACCCGCAGGACCCGGCGCTCCCACACCGCTTCGGTGATGACGCCGAGGTACGGGACCTCGTCGGCCTCTCGGAACCAGGCGGGGGCGTCCAGGTGGAAACGGTCCTGGGCGCGCGCGGCCCGTTCTGCGAGCGGGGCGGGCAGGGCGGCGCTCAGTTTGTTTCGGGCGGTCGTGAGTACCGCGTCCATCCCCAGGTCACGGGCGGCGGTGGGGACACCGATCAGGAACAGGGATTCCGCTTCGGCATCGGTGAGCCCGGTCAGCCGGGTGCGGTAACCGTCCATAAGCCGGTATCCGCCCTCGGGTCCGCGGTCCGCGAGCACCGGAACCCCGGCCGCGCCGAGCGCCTCGACGTCCCGGTAGACGGTGCGTACCGACACCTCCAGTTCCGTGGAGAGTTCGGGTGCGGTCATCCGACCGCGGTTCTGCAACAGCAGGAGCAGGGAGACGATTCGGTCGGCGCGCATACCAACATTCTCTCCGTACCTGACAGTGGATGTCAGGTACATCGACAAGGCTGGTCCTCGAAGCACCGAAGATCCGAAGGAATCGGGAGGGACACCATGTCCCGGACGACACGGTCCACACAGACGACCAAACGCACCGAGGGCACCTTCACCTTCGCGGACTGGAAGGAGGAGGAACTGTCGGAGGGCCCCTCTCCCAAGCTCGCCCGGGCCCACGTGACCAACCACTACAGCGGCGGGATCGAGGCGGCCGACACCGACTGCGCCTACACGTTCGTGTACCTGGAGGACGGGACCGGCTCGTTCACCGGTTTTCAGCGGTTGAGCGGGACCCTGGACGGACGGGCGGGCACGTTCATCCTGGAGGAACGCGGAACCTTCTTGGAGCGGGGCGAGGTGCGCTGCGGGTTCGAGGTGGTCTCCGGCACCGAGGAGTTGACCGGGCTGCGGGGCACCGGCCGGTACGTGGCCGTGCCCGGGGAGCCGTCGGTGGCCTACGTCCTCGAGTACACGCTGCCCTGACCAAGGGGCGCGGCCGCCACCTCGAACGCATGGTCACCGCCCCGAACGGGTAGGTGCGCCCGCACGCCGCCATTCGAGGAACGGAGGGGCCATGTACAGAAGACTGGGCTCCGGTGACGACGACGTGCTCGGGTTCGAGGTGGAGGGCACCATCTCCCAGGAGTCCTTCGAGGAACTCCTGGGAGAGGTGCGCCGCGCCATCGACCGGTTCGGCGGGGTCCGTCTCCTGGTCCGGGTCCACGGGTGGCCGGCCGGCGAGACCCCCACCCTCGGCGAGCGACTGCGGTTCGCCAAGGAGCACTTCCACCAGATCGAGCGCTACGCGGTGGTCGGTGACAGCCGTGTGGTCGAGTACCTCACCACCCTGGCGGACGCCTTCGTCGACATGGACCTGCGCTTCTTCGAGTCCGACGAGGAGGATCAGGCCTGGGCCTGGGTACGGGACCGGGGAACCTCTCAGGAGGCGTCGGCGTAGGCGTGCGCGTAGGCGAGGACGTCGTCCCGGTAGGTGTCGGACCGGTTGTACTCGAAGATCGCGTCCACCCAGTCCTCGGTCCTGCTCAGGTCACGACCGTCCTCGCACAGGTAGCGGGCTGCGGACAGGGCCGCGTCGTCGATGTTGTGCGGGTCGGGGGTCTCCCCCTCCAGTGACTCGCCCCATTTTTCCCAGGTCACCGGGATGAACTGCATCGGACCGACCGCCCGGTCCCACTCGGTGTCCCCGTCCAGCTCGCCGTCGTCGGTGTCCGGGATGGCCCGGGTGTTGTTGGTTCCGTCGAGCGGGATACCGATGACGTTCACGGTGGTCGTGCCGTCCGGACCGATCTCGCCGCCCGCATAGGTGCCATGGCGGGACTCGATGAAGCCGATCCCGGCCAGGGTCGGCCAGGACATGCCGCACTCGGCCTGGTCCTCGTCGAGCACCAGCTGCGCGCTCGCGTAGCCCTCCAGGGCCCGGCGCGGGATCCCGGTCGCGTCGGCGACCTCGTCCAGCCAGGTGTCGTCGGGACGCTGCGCTCCGGGCGCGGGTCGGGACTGTTCGTCCGCGCCGGCGGCCTCGGCGGGCTCTTCGGTCTCGTCGTCGGTACGCGGCGTCACCCCGGTGTGTTCGGGTGGGCCGGTCAGTTCGTCGTGCGGCGGGGTCGCGATGGTGCCGTCCGAGGGGTCGACGGAGGCGGCGGTCGGTGGTTCCCATCCGTTGAGCGCGGTGGACACCCGCCCGACCAGGACCACGACCCCCACCGTCACCAAGAGGCATACGGCCAAGGCGAGACTGACCGCGATCACCGGCCCGCGGCTTCGGCGCCGCCGGGCGCCGCTCACGCTGTCACCCATGCAGTCCTCCCCAAGGAAAGGTCACCAAGACGTAACGACACATCAAAACTCGCCCCATGGTCGCACATGGTCTCGACCGGATCTCACCGGCGGGCATTTGGAAACGAAGGACGCCCCGCCGGTCGGCGGGGCGTCCCCTCGGTGTTTCGTCGCGTGTTCGCGGTCGTGTCTACCGGTGCGGGTTGACGACGACCTCGACCCGCTGGAATTCCTTCAGGTCCGAGTAACCCGAGGTCGCCATGGTGCGACGCAGGGCACCCATGAGGTTCATGGAACCGTCGCTGGTGGAGGCGGGCCCGTGCAGGATCGACTTGAGGTCACCGATGGTGCCGACCTCGACCCGCTCGCCGCGCGGAAGCTCACCGTGGTGAGCCTCACTGCCCCAGTGGTAGCCGGCGCCGGGCGCCTCGGTGGCGCGGGCCAGCGGGGATCCGACCATGACGGCGTCGGCGCCGCAGGCCAGGGCCTTGGCGATGTCACCGCTGCCGGTCATGCCGCCGTCGGCGATGACGTGCACGTAGCGACCGCCGGACTCGTCGAGGTAGTCGCGCCGGGCCGCGGCGACGTCGCCGATGGCACTTGCCATGGGAACCGCCACACCCAGAACCGAACGGGTGGTGTGACCCGACCCGCCGCCGAAGCCGACCAGCACGCCGGCCGCACCGGTGCGCATCAGGTGCAGGGCTGCGGTGTAGGTGGCGCAGCCACCGACCACGACCGGGACGTCGAGGTCGTAGATGAACTGCTTGAGGTTGAGCGGCTCGGCCCTACCCGAGACGTGCTCGGCGGAGACCGTGGTGCCGCGGATCACGAAGATGTCCACGCCCGCGTCGACGACCGCCTTGTGGTACTGGGCGGTACGCTGCGGCGACAGACGGGCCGCGGTGACCAGGCCGGCGTCACGGATCTCCTCGATCCGGCGGCCGATCAGCTCCTCCTGGATGGGAGCGGAGTAGATCTCCTGGAGCCGCTTGGTGGCCGCCACGTCGCCGAGTTCACGGATCTCCTGGAGCAACGGCTCCGGGTCCTCGTACCGCGTCCACAGACCTTCCAGGTCCAAGACTCCGAGGCCGCCCTGTTGCCCGACCGCGACGACGGTCTTGGGCGAGGCGACGCTGTCCATGGGGCTGACCACCAGGGGCGTCTCGAACCGGTAGGCGTCGATCTGCCAGGAGATCGATACTTCTTCCGGGTCCCGGGTTCGCCGGGCCGGCACGATCCCGATCTCATCGAGTTCGTAGGCGCGACGCCCGTTCTTTCCCAGCCCGATCTCCACCTGAGCCAACGCTTCGATTCCCCTCTGACGTGCGGCACCGATCGGTCGACCGGCGCGATGACCGCGGACGCGAGTCTATCCGTCCACGGTCACCCTCTCACTTCCCGTTCGTGCTTCAACGGGCGTTGTAGTTGGGCGCTTCCACCGTCATCTTGATGTCGTGCGGGTGGCTCTCGCGCAGGCCGGCGCTGGTGATGCGCATGAGCTGGCCGCGTTCACGCAGTTCGGCCAGGGTGCGGGTGCCCGCGTACCACATGGACTGGTGCAGACCACCGACGAGCTGGTGGGCGACGGCCGAGAGCGGGCCGCGGAAGGGCACCTGACCCTCGATGCCCTCGGGGACGAGCTTGTCCTCGGAGGAGACGTCGGCCTGGGCGTAGCGGTCCTTGGAGAAGGAACGGCCGCGCATGGCGCCCAGCGACCCCATGCCCCGGTAGGCCTTGAACTGTTTGCCGTTGATGAAGATGAGCTCACCCGGGCTCTCCTCCACACCGGCCAGGAGGCTGCCGAGCATGACGGTGCTCGCGCCCGCGGTGATCGCCTTGGCGATCTCGCCGGAGTACTGCAGGCCCCCGTCGGCGATGAGCGGAACACCGGCCGGGCCGCACGCCTTGGCCGCCTCCAGGATCGCGGTGAGCTGTGGGGCGCCCACCCCGGCGACCACGCGGGTGGTGCAGATGGAACCCGGGCCCACTCCGACCTTGACGGCGTCGGCGCCGGCGTCGATGAGCAGCTGGGCCCCGGCGCGGGTGGCCACGTTGCCGGCGACGATGTCGGCGCGGGAGTTGGCCTTGAGCTTGGCGATCATGTCGGCCAGTCCCGAGGAGTGGCCGTGCGCGGTGTCGACGACGACGAAGTCGACCCCGGCCTCGACGAGCAGCTTGGCGCGCTCCTCCGCCTCGGCGCCCACGCCCACGGCGCCGCCGACGACGAGACGGCCGTCGGCGTCCTTGGTGGCGTTGGGGAACTGCTCGCTCTTGATGAAGTCCTTGACGGTGATGAGGCCGCGGAGGCGGTTGTCGGCGTCCACCAGCGGAAGCTTCTCGACCTTGTGCTTGCGCAGCAGCCCGAAGGCCTTCTCACGGCTGACCCCGACCGGCGCGGTGACCAGGTTCTCCGTGGTCATGACCTCGCGCACCAGGCGGGAGCGGTCGTCCTCGAAGCGCATGTCGCGGTTGGTCACGATGCCGACGAGCCGGCCCTGGGTGTCGGTGACCGGGACACCGGAGATCCGGTAGTGGGCGCACAGGCGCTCGACCTCGGCGAGGTCGTCCTCGGGCTGACAGGTGACCGGGTCGGTGACCATGCCGGCCTCGGAGCGCTTGACCAGGTCGATGTGACCGGCCTGGTCCTCGGCGGAGAGGTTGCGGTGCAAAACGCCGGCGCCGCCCTGGCGGGCCATCGCCACGGCCATGCGGGCCTCGGTGACGGTGTCCATCGCCGCGGACAGCAGCGGGATGCTGAGTTCGATGTTGCGGGACAGGCGGGTGGCGGTGTCCACCTCGCCGGGCTGGAGGTCGGAGTAACCCGGTACCAGCAGGACGTCATCGTAGGTCAGCCCCGGCGGGAGCAGTTTGTCCCCGTACTCGCTGTAGTCCTGGCTCATGACACAACCTCCGCTGTTGACCGGCAACACCTGCGCGGATCGCCCCCGCGTGTCGTCTCATCCTAGGACGTCGTGTCGTGCTCCCCAGGTGGAATGGACTGTTCACCCCGTCACCCCGGCAATGAAGTGTGCAACGTCACGGTTCGCCGGGGCCCGAGGTCACCGAAGGGTCACCGGAACGAGGCGTGGGGGTAACGGCAGTACCCCCGAGAGTGCCGCGGCGGGAGGAAGGTGATGCGGTTCGGGCAGGTTCGCCTCCCCGGCCCGGGCACGCGCCCGTGCTCGATCGAGGCCCTATGGGAGGACGCGGTTCGCCAGGGCCACCTTCCGAAGCCGAGCAATAGCTCGGTGCTGGGCAACCCGTACCGCCCCTGCCGACATTCCAAGGAGATGTCCCGTCTCGTCCGCTGTCAATCCCGTGATCACCCGCAACACCAGCAGTCTGCGCTGCTGTTCGGGAAGCTCGTCGAGAAGTTCTCTGGCCCGCTGCGCCTCGATGACGCGCACGGCGGCCTCTTCCGGTCCCGGCCCCTCGTCCGGTGGCTCCGGCACGGTGTCGGTGGGGACCGTCTCCACCCGCCCGGCCACCCGAAGGGTGTCGGCGACCTTGTGCGCCGCGATGCCGAACACGAAGGAGGCGAAGGGCCTGCCCCGGTCCTGGTATCGGGGGATCGCCGTCAACAGGGCGATGCAGACCTCCTGCGCGACGTCGTCGGAGTGGTGCGCCAGCCCCGACACCCGAGCCAGCCTGCTGTGGCAGTACCGCACCACCATGGGGCGGACCTCGCGCAGCAGCGAGTCCATCGCCCCGTCGTCCCCCTGAACCGCGAGCGACCCCAGATGGTTCAAACCCGTTTCGCGCGCGTCGGAGGGAGTCCCTGTCCGCTGCGCGGTAACGCCCCCCCGGGCGCCTGCATCCGTCACGTTAGGAATGATGCCCGCACCACGGGACCCAACCACTCCAATCGGCAACTACGGAATGGTCACATTTTGGGAAAATGGCCCGAAATCACCGCAGAGAAGGGGTTCTTTCGACCCTCCCCCATGATAGTGAGCCCGGCCACTCCGGCCCGCCTCGGCGAGTGGGGGCGGGACACCGTGGCGGCCCGCCCCCACTCGACATCTCACCCTCTAGTGGGCGTGACCGTCGCCCTCGTCCTCCTCGGGCCTGTCCGCGACCAGCACCTCGGTGGTCAGCAGCATGCCCGCGATGGACGCGGCGTTCTGGACGGCGGAACGGGTGACCTTGACCGGGTCGAGGATGCCCTCACCGGTCAGGTCGCCGTAGGCGCCCGTGGCGGCGTTGAACCCGTGGCCGACCTCCAGCTCGGAGATCTTGTGGGTCACGACGTAGCCCTCGGCGCCGGCGTTCTCCGCGATCCAACGGGCCGGCTCGACCAGCGCGCGACGGACGATGGACACACCGGTCGCCTCGTCGTCGGTCAGGCCGAGGTCGCCCAGGGCGGTGGAAGCGTGCACCAGGGAGGCGCCGCCGCCGGCGACGATGCCCTCCTCGATGGCCGCGCGGGTCGCCGAGATGGCGTCCTCGAGGCGGTGCTTCTTCTCCTTGAGCTCGATCTCGGTGGCCGCGCCCACGCGCAGCACCGAGACGCCGCCCGCGAGCTTGGCCAGACGCTCCTGGAGCTTCTCGCGGTCCCAGTCGGAGTCGCTCGCCTCGATCTCGTTGCGGATCTGGCGGACGCGGTCCTCGACGTCGGCCTGCGCGCCGGCACCGTCGACGATGGTCGTGTCGTCCTTGGTGATGGTGATGCGACGGGCGGTGCCCAACACGTCCAGCTCGGCGTTGTCCAGGGTCAGGCCGACCTCTTCGGAGATGACCTGGCCGCCGGTGAGAACGGCGATGTCCTGGAGCATGGCCTTGCGGCGCTCGCCGAAGCCGGGCGCCTTGACCGCGGCGACGTTGAGCGCGCCGCGCATCTTGTTCAGCACCAGGGCGCCCAGGGCGTCGCCCTCGACGTCCTCGGCGATGATCAGCAGCGGCTTCTTGGTCTGGACGACCTTCTCCAGGAGCGGCAGCAGCTCGTTGAGGTTGCCGATCTTGCCCTGGCTGATGAGGATGAGGGCGTCCTCCAGCACCGCCTCCTGGCGGTCCCCGTCCGTGACGAAGTACGGGGAGATGTAGCCCTTGTCGAACTGCAGACCCTCGGTGAAGTCGAGCTCCAGCCCGAACGTCGGGGACTCCTCGACGGTGATGACACCGTCCTTGCCGACCTTGTCGAACGCCTCGGCGATCAGGTCGCCGATCTGGGCGTCCTGGGCCGAGTTGGTCGCCACGTAGGCGATGTCGGAGCGCTCCTTGATCGGAACGGCGCGCTCGAGCAGGGTCTCCGACACCTGCTGGGCGGCGGCGTCGATGCCCTTCTTCAGGGACATCGGGGAGGCGCCGGCGGCCACGCTGCGCAGGCCCTCGCGGACCAGCGCCTGGGCCAGCACGGTGGCGGTGGTGGTTCCGTCGCCCGCGGCGTCGTTGGTCTTGGTGGCGACCTCCTTGACCAGCTGGGCGCCCAGGTCCTCGTAGGGGTCGTCCAGCTCGATCTCACGGGCGACGGTCACACCGTCGTTCGTGATGGTGGGGGCGCCGAACTTCTTGTCGATGACGACGTTGCGGCCGCGCGGACCGAGCGTCACCTTCACGGCGTCGGCGAGACGGTTCACGCCCCGCTCGAGGGCGCGCCGGGCGTCGTCCTCGAACTCCAGGATCTTCGGCATCTGTGGTGTTTCCTCTTACCGTTGTGAGGTCATGTAACGAGGACATCCCGCCCCGCCCGGCTTCGAGGGCCGACCGGTGCGGGATGTCGAGGATCGAACGCCGAGAGCTACTTCTCGACGACCGCGAGGAGGTCGCGGGCGGAGAGCACCAGGTACTCCTCGCCGTCGTACTTGACCTCGGTGCCGCCGTACTTGCTGTACAGAACGACGTCGCCGACGCTGACGTCCAGCGGAATGCGCTTGTCGCCCTCGTCGTCCCAGCGGCCGGGACCCACGGCCAGGACCTCGCCCTCCTGGGGCTTCTCCTTGGCGGTGTCCGGAATGACCAGACCGGAGGCGGTGGTCTGCTCGGCCTCCAGGGTCTTGACCACGACGCGGTCCTCGAGCGGCTTGAGCACGGTCTTGGTGGCGGTCGACACGGTAGTGACCTCCCCCTTCAAGGTTTCGGTGTCCTGAACGGCGGCCCGTGCGGCA
>NZ_DYZD01000384.1 GCF_020741345.1 Nocardiopsis listeri | reverse complement strand
CGGTGCCCACACCGTCGACCTCGTACAGACCGTAGGAGGGTTCGGCGGTGGCGCTTCCGGTGGCCAGGGTCCCCAGGAGGAGGGCGCCGGCGGCGACGGGGACGAGGACTCTTCTGACGGGGGTCGTGGGGGAGGGGTACTCCACTATGCCTCCATGAGCGGGGAGTGAGGCGGCGAATACTAGGCGGTATTGGAGATCGCGCCACCACGACCTGTCAATGTGGCGGGTTTTCGGGGCAGGAGGTGGCGAATCGTCTTGTTTGGAGTACTTGCCACGTGAAGCCCGCTTTTTCCGTCACCGCGCGTACGCCGAGCGTGGCCGGATCCGGCCACATGGAATCGGGTGTCACGCCGCCCGCCGTACCTGGCCCGCCACCCGGAATCTCACCCTCGCCGGGCACCGTCCGGCCAGATCACCTCGACCGGCAGTCCCCGGTCCCGGGCCGCGACCACGGCGTCGGCGGTGCCCCCGCGCCCGTCGGAGGGGTGCCCGTCCCAGACCGCGAAGAGCCGCTCCACGTTCGACAGCACCGCCTGGTTGGCGTCCTCGTAGGCGGCGCGACCGGCCTGTCGGTGCGGCATGTACCGCACCGACGACGCGCGGATGAGGAACCCGTCGAAGTCCTCGCGGTCCTCCGGCTTGACCTTGTTCTCGCGGTAGTCCACCGAGGGAAGCACGACCTCGACCTTGCCCCCCGCGCGCAGGACGGCCTCGGCGAACAGTCGGTCGGCGCCGCGCGCCAGGCAGGAGATGCCGACCAGGTCCTCGCCCCGGTAGGGCGTCAGGGCCGCGCCGAGCGCCTTGACCACCACCTCGCGGCTCTCCTCGGTCAGGTTGGAGTGTCCGGTGATCCCGATCCGTGGCATCCTGCCCCCTTTGTCGTCTATGGCGTTGCCAGCAGGGTAAGGGGAAGTTCGTCACGGATCGCCGCCGTGTCCGGGTTTTTGTGCAGTGCGGAGGATTCGACGTACCAATCGTGCAGGCGCCGACGCACCCGTCCCGAGGCCAGGCCCGGGCCCGACCCCAACGCCGCGCGCACGGAACGCGCCGACTCCGTGCCCTCGCCCAGGACCGCGTACGTGCGGCCCAGCCCGATCAGGTCGAGGGTCCTTCCCCTGCCCCTCCCACGTCGCTCCAACGCGGACGAGATGTACTCGACCGACCTCAACGCGAACCGCTCGGACTCGGGCCGTTCCACGGACCTGCCCAGGTCGCGGTAGCGCGCGCCCACGACACCGGCCAGTTCGGCCTCGTCGAACCCCTGCGACCACTCGGGGCCGGGGTCCTCCTCCCGGGCCAGAAGGTCCTCGGCCTGACCCACCGTGCGTTCGAACGACGCCACGCGACCCATGCGCGCGTACGACCATCCCTCGCGCGTGCGTAACAGGGCACGGACCGAGGGCGGAGCCCCGAGCGAGGCCGCCTGGTCCAGGGCCAGGCGCGTGATGTCGAGTGCGTCCTCGGGGTGGTGCAGGTCCAACATCTGGCGCGCCATGTCGGCCAGCACCCGGACCCCGAACGACGAGTGGTCGGGTCCCGCGTAGCGGACCGCCCGCAGGGAGAGCGAGTAGTAGCGCTGCGCCGTGCCGTGGTCGCCGGAGTCGAAGGACATCGACCCCACCACCCGCGCGAGTTCGGCCATCACCGCGAACAGGCGTTGCTGCACGTCGGGCCGCTGTCGATGCTCGACCAACTCCGAGACCTCGGAGAGCTGACCGATCACGGCCTTGCGTCGTGTCCCCATCCGCCACCGTTCGTCCCAGTGGCGCAGGCACACGGTCGCCGCCTCGATCCGCTCCAGTTCCATCGCGCCGATGGTCGAGCCGCCCTTTCGGGTCCCCGACGGGCCGGGGGCGGTCCACCGTTCCAGGAGTTCCGTCAGTGCGGCCCCGACCAGGATCGTGCCGCCGACGGCGAATGCCTCTCTACGTTTCATCAGGTCCCTCAGAGTCTGCTCGGCCATCTCCTTCGCCATATCGGCGGAGGGGGATGAGTCGCCAACGCGCAATGAGGATTCTGTCCACGACGTCTCCATTTCATTCTCGGAATCCGAGGCGGCCAGCCCGAGAACCCTTCTGGCCTGCGAGGGCATGGATAAACCGTCGGCCACGCGGAGCCAGGTGTCGAGCGCGGTGATCGAACGGCGCCCGCACATGATCGCGCTCACGTGAGGCTGGGCCATGTCGATCGCCGAACCGATCGCCTGTTGGCTCGCACCGGTGTGCAGGCGCACGAGCCCCAAGAGAGCACCCGCGTCCCTTCGCGCGAGGCAGCCACGAACGTCATTTCGGTTCCAGAACGGACCCGGTGGTGGTACCCGGGTCTGGAGCTGCGATTTCGCCATACATATCACCGGTGTATATCTGTGCGGGATTCCGTGCCGAGGAGAAAACGAGGTTTGCTGACCTTGTTCATCCTTACCCGGATTCGGTGGCCGGTTAATGGACCGAAGACCCTGATCGGTTCGTGTGCCCGCCATATGTGGAGGCCCCCATGTCCATCTCCCGATCGACACGCGAGCGTTCCACGAGCGTGGGACCCGGATCGGCGGCCACCGAACGAAGAACGTCCCCGGCCGGAGCGGGGGAGGTGGGGGCGTGATCCGGGCCCACCGGAGAATGGTCGATCGTCTTCGAGCGCAGGTGAGGGTGGGGTCCGACTGGGAGCGGATCTTCGCCGAGGTCCCGCGCCACCGGTTCCTTCCGGACCGCTTCGTCCCGGACGGTGGACAGGGCGAGGTCGACCGGTGGCGGGACGAGGCGGTGTGGATGGAGGCCGCCTACGCCGACCAGGGGGTGACGGTCGGAGGCCACCCGGCCGGTGGACACGACGGTGCGCGCTCGACCGGCGGCTCCGTGTGTTCGCCCTCCCGGGCCGCCGACCTGCTGGTCCGCGCCGATCTGACCCGTGGCATGCACGTCCTGGAGATCGGTACGGGCAGCGGCTACTGCTCCGCCCTGATGTGCGGGTTCCTGGGAGAGGACGCCGTGGTCTCGGTCGAGATCGATCCCGACCGCGCCGACCGCGCGCGGGTCGACCTCCTGGGCATGGGAGCGGCCCCCT
This sequence comes from Nocardiopsis listeri, assembly GCF_020741345.1. Lineage (GTDB taxonomy): Bacteria > Actinomycetota > Actinomycetes > Streptosporangiales > Streptosporangiaceae > Nocardiopsis > Nocardiopsis listeri_A. The sequence goes on along the minus strand of NZ_DYZD01000384.1, from coordinate 3,446 downwards.
TGGTGGTGGTCGGTGACGGCATGGACGGTTGCGCGAGCGGGGCGCCCTTCGACCGGGTGATCTCCTCGGTGCCGGTCGAGCGACTGCCCGATCGGTGGGTGGACCAGTGCCTGCCCGGAGGGCGGATCCTCACCCGGTGGGGCGGCTCCTTCTCCCATGACCTGGTGGCCGACCTGCGTGTGGGTGCCGACGGGCGTGCCCGTGGCCACTTCACGGTCGCGCGCCCCTGCGCTCCCGCGCTCGCCGGGGAGTACCAGGCCGCCCTGATCTCCCGTTACGTCAGACCGGGGGAGGAGGAGCGGTCGCACGCCTTCGACCTGGACGCGTGGGACCTGATGGACGAGGCGAGCGCGCTGTGCTGCGGTCTGGCGATGCCCGGGGTCCGGCGGATCGTGCGGCCGGCGCTGTTGCGGTCGGACCTGCGCGTGGCCCTCTACCTCATCGATCCGGAGTCCGGATCCTGGGCGCTGGGTGCGGTCGCCGCCCAAGCGCCACGAGGGGTCCTGGCCAGACAACGTGGTCCGCGCATGCTCTTCGACGAGTGGGCACGCGCCCACATGGCGTGGAAGAGGGCCGGGCGACCGGGGCTGGATCGCTTCGGGGTGACGGCGGGGTCGACGGGGCAGACCGTCTGGCTGGACGACGAGCGGACGGTGTGGGCGGTGACCGGATGAGGGGGTTCGAGGGTCGGGTCGGTTCGCGTGAGCGCGTCCGGCCACGGGCACGTGGCTCACGGACGGCCTATCCGGGGTTTCCCAGTTCACGGCGGTATCCGCAGGCGGTGGAGGTGCTGACCAGGGCCAGGTTCGACGCGGCCCGGGACCTGAAGAGGGTGCCCGGCATGGACCCCTCGAAGCAGGCGGCCGTCATCCTCTGTGTCAGCGAGATGCTCACGGTGACCATGAGACGGGCCGCCCGCGGCGGGCGCAGCGCCGACGCGGTGCGCGTGCTCTCCCTGGGACGGAGCGGTACCCGCACCGTGCTGCGGCTGATCGTCACCGAGAGGCCGGTGGGCGGTGAGGTCGCGGCGATGTCGTACCCGGAGGCGGACGAACCCGAGTCCGAGAGCCGGAACCTGGAGATGGTCGACCACCTCAGCGACCGTTGGGGCGCGCGGCGGCTTCGCTGGGAGTGGGGAGAGCCGGTGATCGCGCTCTGGGCGGAGTTCGCGCTGCCGCCGGTGACGGTGTCGCGAGGCGCCACGGGCTGAGACGAAGGACGTCCGTCGGCGGTACCGGCGCTGCGGTGGCTCGGGCTTACCGGCCTGCCGAGGCCTCGGGTGTTGGCCGCACCCTGGGTTCCGCCGACGGACTCCGTATGACCCCCCTAGCACTGAAGGGTTCCCCTCCAGGGTAGCCCTCATCGTCTGTATCTTGAAGTCGAGGTACCCATTTTGAACGATCATCTCGAATCCTTGTGAGACCCTCCGGTCGTCACAGGTCACACAAGTGTCGTCTCAACATGTGAGCATCGAGTGTCGAAATTTCGTGACCGTCTGCTAGCGTGACGATCGTTATGCTGCGCGAGCTGCTCCTCCTTAGTGGCCGCGGCGGGGATCGTTAAAAGGTCGGCCCCTCGCCGCGGGACTTCGGCTTGCCGTGTCGGCCGTTACATCACGTGCCACTGATTTCTCCCGAGGAGCAACACCGTTATGGTGCCGCAGCAAAAGTCCAGTTCCATGCCGTTCGAGCGCTACCAGGCCTTCAAGCCGGTCGACCTGCCGGACCGCACCTGGCCCGCCAAGACCATCACCGAGGCTCCGCGTTGGCTGTCCACCGACCTGCGTGACGGCAACCAGGCGCTGATCGAGCCGATGGACCCCGCGCGCAAGCACGAGATCTTCCGCCTGCTGGTCAAGATGGGCTACAAGGAGATCGAGGTCGGCTTCCCGGCCGCCAGCCAGACCGACTTCGACTTCGTCCGGGAACTGATCGAGGGCGACCTGATCCCCGACGACGTACAGATCTCCGTTCTGACCCAGGCCCGTGAGGACCTGATCGAGCGCACCGTGCAGAGCCTGATCGGCGCCAAGCGCTCCACCGTGCACCTGTACAACGCCACCGCGCCCACCTTCCGTCGCGTCGTCTTCAAGGTGGACAAGGACGCGTGCAAGAACATCGCGGTCGAGGGAACCCGCCACGTCGTGCGCTTCGCCGAGCAGTACCTGGGCGAGACCGAGTACTTCGGCTACCAGTACTCGCCGGAGATCTTCATCGACACCGAGCTGGACTTCGCCCTGGAGGTCTGTGAGGCCGTCATGGACGTCTGGCGACCCGGCCCGGGCCGCGAGATCATCCTGAACCTGCCCGCCACCGTCGAGCGCGCCACCCCCAACATCTACGCCGACCAGATCGAGTGGATGAGCCGCAACCTGTCCCGCCGCGAGCACGTGGTCCTGTCCGTGCACCCGCACAACGACCGCGGCACCGGCGTGGCCTCCGCCGAACTGGCGGTCATGGGCGGCGCCGACCGTGTCGAGGGCTGCCTGTTCGGCCATGGTGAGCGCACCGGCAACGTCTGCTTGGTCACCCTGGGCCTGAACCTGTTCAGCCAGGGCGTCGACCCCAAGATCGACTTCTCCGACATCGACGAGATCCGTCGCACGGTCGAGCACTGCACCCAGCTGCCCGTGGCCCCGCGTCACCCCTACGGTGGCGACCTGGTCTACACGGCCTTCTCCGGCTCCCACCAGGACGCCATCAAGAAGGGCTTCGACGACCTGAACAAGCGCGCCGCGGAGGCCGGGGTCCCCGTCGGGGAGCACCCCTGGGACGTGCCGTACCTGCCCATCGACCCCAAGGACGTGGGCCGCAACTACGAGGCGGTCATCCGGGTCAACAGTCAGTCCGGTAAGGGCGGCGTCTCCTACATCATGCAGCGGGACCACTCCCTGGACCTGCCGCGTCGCCTGCAGATCGAGTTCTCGCAGGTCATCCAGCAGTTCACCGACACCGAGGGCGGCGAGTTCCCGGCCGACCGCATCTGGGAGATCTTCTCCAAGACCTACCTGGCCGACGAGGGCCCGGTCGCGGTCCTGGCGCACCGTTCCAGCACCGGCGAGGACGGCACCTATCGCGTAGAGGTCGACGCCCGCGTCAACGGCGAGATCCGTGAGCTGAAGGGCACCGGCAACGGTCCCATCTCCGCGTTCGCCGACGCACTGACCGGCGTCGACGTCAAGGTGCGCGTCAACGACTACGTGGAGCACTCCATGGGCGAGGACGGCAACGCCCGCGCCGCCGCCTACGTGGAGGCCGAGATCGACGGCAGGATCGTGTGGGGCGTGGGCATCCACAGCAACATCACGACGGCTTCGCTGAAGGCCATGTGCAGCGCCATCGGCCGCGCCTGAGCCGCATCTGAAACCGACCCCTGGCACTGAGGGAAAGGGCCGCGTCCCCATCGGCGGATTCTAGGGATCGTCGCAACACGTGAGGTCAGTTGCT
>NZ_DYZD01000383.1 GCF_020741345.1 Nocardiopsis listeri | reverse complement strand
AGCATGCACATGCGCGCGGTCGCCGAGCGTACCGGCACCGAGATCATCGACCTGTGGGCGCTCAACGCCCTCAACGACCCTCGGGCCTGGAGCGACGACCGGCTGCACCCCAACGGAGCCGGTCACCAGATCGTCGCGGCCCGCGTGGCCGACCTGCTCGGGTTCCCCATGGGACCACCCGAGTCCTGGACCGACCCGTGGTCCACCCCGCCCCAGCAGCTCCCTCGGATTCTGCGTCGTCGGGAGGGCCGTCGCTGGGCGCGCCAGTACCTCGTGCCGTGGCTGCGTCGCCGCGCCATGGGCCGCTCCTCCGGGGACGGACGGATGGCCCGCCGGCCCGAACTGGAGTACCTGCACGACGAGGAGACCCGCGAGCGGCTGCGCCGACAGCTGCGCGAGGTCGGCGCCGACACCCACTACAACGGTTACCCGGCCGGTGACTCGGTCCCCACCAGCAGCCCGTCGGGGACCAAAGGGCCCGAGCCTTCGAGGTGAGCGTCCCTCCCCTCGGCCACTCCGCACACGTTCGGCGGGGTGGCCGTTCCGCTTTCGGGAGTGGGTTCACTGTCGGGACAGGGACTGGATCAGGTCGCTGACGTGCACCACTCCCAGGCACTGGCCGTAGGGGTTGGTCACGATGAGGTCGTCGTAGACCCGTTCGCGGTCCTGACCCGCCACACGCAGTGCCGCGATCGCCGACATCCACGCCGGTACCGTTCGCGGTGACTCCGCCAGACGCAGAGCCGGACGTTTGGCGTGCAGCGCGTGCCCGTAGCGTCCGGTCACCGACAACAGGAACCGGGTCCGGTCGATCACCCCGGTGGGCCGTTCCCGGTGGTCGATCAAGACCACGCTGTTGAGCGCGGTGTCGGCGGTGAACGCCTCCAGCACGTGCTCGCCGGTCGACTCGGAGTCGAAGTCCAGCGGCGGCACCATGAACTCGGTGACCCTGGGGCCGGCGTCGGTGTCGCCCAGGGTGGTGGCCCCGGGTTCGGGTACGGGCGTCACCTTCTCACCGGGACGCCAGCCGGGGTCGGTGAAGAACGTTCCACCGCCCAGGCGCACTCCGCACTCCCGCAGCCGCACGATCTCCTCGCCCCGGGTCACCCCCGCGCCGAGGGCGTACACACCGCTGCTACGGCCGATCCGGGACAGACCCTCGACGATGCCGCTGTGACGCTGGTCGGAGTCGATCCCCGCCACCAGCTTCGGATCCAGGCGGATGAGGAACGGGAGGGCCTCCACCACCATGTCCGGTCGGGCCATCGCGGTGCCGAAACCACACCGGAACCCGACCGAACGCAGCCCGGTGACCCCGGCCATCACGATGTCCCTGGGCAGGTCCACCAGGTCGGGGGTGAGCATGAGGGTGATGTCGCGCGGTCGTCGACCCGCCCGCCGCAACGCGCTCTCGGCCATCGCGGGAAGATCCCCGCCATCGGCCAGCGCCACCGACGGCAGTGGAAGCACCAACGGCAGCAGACTCTCGGCGCCGCCGACGGAGCGCACCAGGGCCGACAGCCACTCGGCGACGAGCGCGGCTGCTCGGCCGGACCGGTCCGGCCGACCCAGGCCCTCCGGAACCGGGGCGACGACCTCCACGGCCACCACCGCGCCGGAGTCCAGGTCCACTATGGGGCGGAAGGTCGGTCCCCGGCGCTTCTTCGACACGGGCCCGGGCGCACCGGGGGCCGGGAGTGTGTGTTGGGAGTGCAGGGTGGACACACCACCATGGTGGCCCGTGGGTAGGGCCGACCTGAAGCCTTGTGCCCGCCTGTTCAGCCGTTCTTGAGCCGGGCGGTGCCGGTTGTTCACGCTCGGTCGACAAAGGTTCGCGAACACGACTGTGGGCGCCACCGAGAGTGACGCCCACAGTAGGAATGCAACGGTCGCCCGCCCGCGCGGATCAGGCGCGGCGGAAGGCCACCGCGATGTTGTGACCGCCGAACCCGAAGGACTCGTTGATGGCGGCCACGTCACCGGTCGGCATGTCCCGCGGCTTGTCGCGGACGATGTCCACGGCCACCTCGGGGTCCAGTTCGGTGATGTTGATGGTCGGGGGGATCCGACCCTCGTGCAGCGCCAGGATCGTGGCGATCGACTCCACCGCGCCGGCGCCGCCCAGCAGGTGACCGGTCATGGACTTGGTGGAGGTCACCGCGACCTGGTCGGCGGCGGAGTCGCCCAGGGCCGCACGGATCGCCCGGGTCTCACCGACGTCGCCGGCCGGGGTGGACGTGGCGTGTGCGTTGACGTGCGCGATGTCGCTCGGCTTCAGGTCGGCGTCGGTCAGCGCCTGGGTGATGGCGCGGGCCTGCCCGGCGCCCTCCGGGTCGGGCATGACGATGTCGTGGGCGTCGTCGGTGTAGCCCACACCGGCGGCGTGGGCGTACACCTTCGCGCCGCGCTTGGCGGCGTGCTCGGCGGACTCCAACACGAGGATGCCGGCGCCCTCGCCCATGACGAAGCCGTCACGCTGGGCGTCCCAGGGGCGGGAGGCGCCCTGCGGGTCGTCGTTGCGGGTGGACAGCGCGCGCATGGAGGCGAAGGAAGCGATGTTCAGCGGGTGGATGGCCGCCTCGGTCCCGCCGGCGATGACGACGTCGGCCCGCCCGGCGCGGATCATGTCGACCGCGTTGGCGATGGCCTCGGCGCTGGAGGCGCAGGCGCTGACCGGGGCGTGGGCGCCGGCGCGCGCGGTGAACTCCAGGGCCACGGCGGCCGCGGGGCTGTTGGGCATGAGCATGGGCACGGTGAACGGGGAGACCCGCTTCCAGCCCTTCTCACGGAAGGTGTCGTACTGCTCCAGGATGGTGAGGATGCCGCCGATCCCGCTGGAGACGACCACACCCAGACGCAGAGGGTCGACTTCGGGCGCGCCGGCGTGGTCCCAGGCCTCCTGGGCGGCGATGAGCGCGAACTGCTGAGTGCGGTCCAGGCGCCGCAGCCGGGGCCGTGGCAGCTTCTCGGAGGGCTCCTGCGCGATCTGCCCGGCGAAGTGCACCGGGAGCTTGTCGTGCCATTCCTCCGGCAGTGTGCTGATGCCGGAGCGGCCATCGAGGAGCGCGGACCATGTGGTCGCTACGTCACCCCCGAGGGGGGTGGTGGCGCCGAGGCCGGTGACGACGACATCGGTCTTAGGCATGATCCGATCGCCCTTCTCGTGGGTCGTTCCCGGCCGGGGCCGAGAGGCGTTGCGGATGAGGTCTGGTCTGCCCCCGGATGAGGGCGGGGCCGCCGGGACGGGATGTGCGCCGGCGGCCCGATGAGGCTACTTCTGGATGAAGTTCACGACGTCCTGGACCGTCTTGAGGTCCTTGAGCTGGTCGTCGGGGATCTCGACGCCGAACTTGTCCTGGGCGGCGACGGCGATCTCCACCATGGACAGCGAGTCGATGTCCAGGTCGTCCACGAAGTTCTTCTCGGGCGTGACCTCGGAGGGCTCGGTACCGACGATCTCCTCGATGATCTCGCCGAGGCCGGCCAGGATCTCCTGCTCGCTGAGAGCCATGTCTTGTTTCTCCTTGTTCGACGTTCGATGTCGGGGAACGGTCCCGCGTACGCAGAGGTGTGTCCGTTCCCTCAGGGGATACGGATCACCTGAGCGGCGTAGACCAGACCCGCTCCGAAACCGAGGGTGAGCACGATGCTCCCCGACGGCAGTTCCCCCCTGCCGACCATGCGCGAGAGCGCGAGTGGGATCGACGCGGAGGAGGTGTTGCCGGCGGTGACGATATCGCGTGCCACGCGTGCCTGGGGAGCTCCCAGCTTGCGTGCGATCGACTCGACGATCCGCAGGTTGGCCTGATGGGGGACGAAGGCGGTCAGTTCGGAGGGCTCCACGCCCGCCCGCTCCAACGCCTCCAGGGCGACCTTGTACAACTCGGTGGTGGTCCACCGGAAGACGGCCTGCCCCTCCTGGTAGAGGTACTTGCCCTCACGCAGGAAGATCTTGTCGGCGCGTTCGCCGGAGGAGCCCCACACCACGGGGCCGATGCCGTGCTCCTCTGAGGCCGAGACCACCGCGGCGCCGGCGCCGTCGGCGAAGATCACACAGGTGGAACGGTCGTCCCAGTCCACCCAGTCACTGAGCTTCTCGGAACCGATCACCAGCACGTTGCGGGAGCTGCCCGCCCGGACGCTGTCCGAGGCCAGCCCGAGCGCGTAGCAAAAGCCCGCACAGGCGGCGTTGACGTCGAACGCGCCCGGGGCGACGATACCGAGCCGGGCGGCGACGCTCGCCGCGGTGTTGGGGATCTGGTCCTGCACGGTGCAGGTCGCCACGATCACCAGGTCGATCTCCTCGGGGGACAGTCCGCTGGAGGCCAGCGCCTTTCCACCGGCGGCCACGGCCATGCTCAGGACGGTGTCCTCGGGCCCGGCCACCCGGCGCTCCTTGATCCCCACGCGGCTCTGGATCCACTCGTCGCTGGTCTCCACGCGTTCCGCCAGGTCGGCGTTGGTGACCACGTTGGAGGGCTGGAACTCGCCGAGGGAGCGGATCGCGGCGCCACCGGGTGTGCTGGGGACGTTGAACATGGTCAGCCTTCCTGCTGGGAGCCCGCGGAGACGCCCGCGTGCTCCTTGATGAGGGTGCCGGCGCGTTCGAGGTCGTCGGGGGTCTTCACCGCGAGGAGCTCGATACCGCGCAGGGCACGCTTGGCCAGCCCGGTGAGGGTGCCGGCGGGGGTGAGCTCGATGAGG
>NZ_DYZD01000382.1 GCF_020741345.1 Nocardiopsis listeri | reverse complement strand
GAACACGGCGATGCGCCCGCGGTACAGCCGCAGGACCGGGATCCACCCGGTGTCGTGGCCGGCCAGGATCACCACTCGGATGCCCGCGTCGCGCAGCCGACGCACCCCCCACTCGAAATGTTCCGCGAGTTCGTCCGGGTCGTGGCCGGGACGCAGCACGTCGTTGCCACCCGCCAGCACCGTGACCAGGTCGGGCTTCCACTCCAGCGCTCGGTCGAGCTGTTCACCGAAGATGTGTTGCATCCGTCGGCCACGGACACCCAGATTGGCGTATCGGAAGTCCGGGGACAGGGTGCCCAGGTGTTCGGCGAGACGGTCCGCGAAACCCCGGTAGGTACCGCCCGGCCCACTGTCGTCTTCCATCCCCTCGGTGATGCTGTCACCGATGGCCACGTAGGACCGGATGAGCTCCGGTCTGTCCGTGGCATCGGCGGCAGGGGGATTCATCTCAAGGTCTGTCACGTCAACCAATCGTCCGGATCGACCGTTCCACGCCTGCCGAGCACCGGGGTGCGCGGTAACGGAAGTCTTGGTGGGGCGCGGTGTGCCGCCGGCCCGCGATGTCCGAGCACCGTGGCCCCGGGGGCGGTTGCGGCCACCCGGCCGAAGTGGGCGCTTCGGGCGAGAACAGTGCCCGTCCAGCATACCCGCGTCCGACATTCACATGTCGGATTCGGTCTGTTCGGCACCCGTCGGCACACCTCGTGTCCAGGGCACCTCGGTGCACCGTTCCCACGCGAACGGTCACGACCGCCACCCGTCGGCCACAGCTCTCGACACAACGTCCGACATGTCAGAGAAGAGCCGAATACCCCATATGATGTAGATCACAACCCGTGTCACGGTCCTGTCATGGATCTCCAGCACCGCGGTGATCACACACCGTGGCGAAACCTCACCGGAGACCAACGAAACGGATCGGGGCTACCCTTGTGCGCTCCGGCCACGTACGATCTCGTCAAGTGCTCACGGCTCCCCCGCCCCTCGGTCCGCCGTTTCCTCTCACGGCAGGGCCGGAGCGTTCTCAAGGGCCTGTCCCCCTCATGGCCCGAGGCGCGTACTGTGGTGCATCGAACCGAAGGCCCGTGCGGTTCCTCCTCAATTCACGTGCAGACACCAGGAGGTCGAGGTCCCCAGCGGATGAACGCCGTCTCTCCGATCTGCCTCGTCGACCTCGCACCCGCCCTGCGCTGGTCGAGGTCGCCGGACGTGGCATCCCTGCTCAGACACGACCGGCTGATCGACGGTTGGTGGCACTCCCTGCCCATCACCCGTGTTCTGGACATCGCCGGCCCTCCCTGGCTGGCTCACGGCCTGGCCCGGCTCGCGGTCGAACAGTGGGACCACGTACCCCTGACGGAGTTCCTGCCCAGCCTGCGCGACCAAGCGGTGGACTGTGCCGAACTCTCCGAACCCGTACGCGGGGCGGTCACGACCGCCGCCGGTAGCTGGGAAAAGCTCGTCGCGGCCACCCCTCGCGAGATCCTCGAGTGGGGACCGACCCAGTGTGGTGTACTCGACATCATCAGCACCGTCGCCTGGCGCGCCCTGCAGCCGTGCTGCGAACTGCCCGGCGGCCCCACGCCCTCCCCCGCTCTGATGTTGGAGGCCGTGCGCACCATCTCGCACTGGCTTCCCGAGTCCGCACCCGAACACGTGCGCAACGCGCTCGACTACCTCAACGTGGCCACCGGCGCGCACGACTCCCCCGGCTCCTCCCTGAACGGGTCCGACTCGACACCGCCGCAGTCCCCGGCCACACGGGCCATCCGGACCCTGCGCGCCCTACGTGCCCAGCGCGAGGGGGAACAGCCCGAGACCACCGACGTCCCCGCGGGAATGGCGCCGACTCCGAGCTCCGCACCGCCGCCTTCGCAGACTCCACTGGGCGGCATGGTGAGCTCGGCCGCGATGATCCCCGGTGACGCCGCCGAGGGCGCCCCGGAGGACCCCGAGAGCCAGAACGGTGTGGGCGACCTTCGTTCTCAGTTCCGCAGCTCCCTGCTGGGCCCTGGCCGCACCCTGCGTCGTCCCAGTTTCAGCCGTCCCAAACTGCGTCCCGAACAGCCCGAGGAACCTCCGGCCCCCGCCCTGGGCCGGCATCCCCTGGTGGACGCGGTCGAGGAGATGTTCCGCTCCTGGCCCGACCTGGAGCGGACGGTGGCCGCCGAACGACTCTTCGCCACCGACCCCATCAGCATCCGTGTGCTGTCGGAACAGATCGCGGTGGACGTCACCGAGATCCGCGGCGCCCAGCGCAAGGTGGAGGAGCGGCTGCTGCAGTGGCTGTCCTCCCCCGAGGGCGCCACCGTCACCAAGCACCTGCGCGAGCTGTCCGAACAGTTGGGTTCGGCGACCACCATCGACCGGCTCATCAACGCGCACCCCGACCACCCGGTGGACGTGCCCACCCTGCACACCCCGCTGTGGCGCGTGATCATCACCCTGTTCACCGACCGCCGTATGCACAACGGCTGGCTCATCGCCGACGACCCCAACCGACTGCGCTGGCAGACCCGGGAGATGCTCGGTGACGCGCCCGACCTGACCGAGGCCGGCATCCGGCTGGGGCGGATCGGCATCCGCCAACAGGAACTGCGCGCCTGGTTGCTGAGCACCCCGGGCGTGAACCTGCGCGAGGGCCGTGTCCTGGTGGACACCTCGGTGCCCATGGAGGCTCCGAGCGGCGATCACTCGCCCGAGGGTTCGGGCACCACCGAGAACGGCCTGCCGATCCGGCGTCGCCCGGAGGCCTCCGCCGAAGCCCCCGCGGAGGCTCCCACTCCGTCCCACGGGTACAGACCCGACTCGGGCGCGTTCCCACAGGTGGCACCGCCGTCCGCGCCGATGGCGCCCCCACCCGCGCAACAGCCTCCGATGGCGCCCCCGGCACCGATCCGTCAAGGTGCGAGCGAACCCGCGATGTCGGCCCGTTGCTTCCGCGCCCCGGACGGCCGCTGGTGGCACCGCATCGACATCACCGCCGACCATCTCAACGGCGCCCCGGTGGCCGTGCCCGCCGGGTACGCCACGCACCTGGGGCTGCAACCCGGACGTCTGCTGTGCCTGACCGCGCCCGGAGCGGACCTGCTGGTGCTGGTCTGGCGCGACCAGCCGGCCTTCGACTCGTTGCGCCCGCTGCTGCGCAGACAGGCCGCACAGCCCGGCGATCGCATCTTCATCACGGTCTCCGGCGACAGGTTGGACGCGCGCAAGCTCCCGGCGACCGACCTGAGCGGCCACTCCCCCTACGCTCGGGCGCTGCACCTGATCGGCTACACCGCCCCGGCCGCCACGGACGAGGCGCTCAAGGTCCTCTCCCGCAGGATCACCGACAACGGCGACGAGTCGCTGGCCGCCCCGCAGGCCCTGCTGGACGTACTGTCCCTGCGCGGTGACGACGACATCGCCGGGGAACTGCGTTCGGGCATGTTCGCCACGCACTGACGCCCACCGTCGACCACACGAGGCTCACGGACCGGACACCTTCCGGCCGTGGGCCTTCGTCGTGTTCGGCGTCTTCGCAGCTCTTTCACACCGACGTCGACGTGACA
>NZ_DYZD01000381.1 GCF_020741345.1 Nocardiopsis listeri | reverse complement strand
GCCTCCGGGTGCGGGACGTCCGTGAGCATAAGGACGCGACCATCGTGTTGGAGGACACCGTGATCCGGGGCGACCACCGGGACCGGGTGACGGAGTCCGAACCGGAACCGGATCTCTCCGCCACGGAGTGAACCCCGCACCGACCTGGTGTCCAGGACCGAAACCGGCCATATCGGATCGATCTCCCGGCGGGTTCGGCGCCCCTGTGAGCGCTAGGGTGCATAGCGCATCCAGCCCCTCACCTCCGGAGCAGACGTATGCACACGGTCCGCGTGTCCCAGAGCGATCCCGGCGCCTTCCGCTCACTGGGAGCCGCCGTCCGTGCCCCGTTGTACGCCGGCACGGATCTGTACCTGCACGTCGATCCGGGGCACTACGTCGAGGACGAGATCATCGCGGTGACGCGGAGGATCCTGGTGGTGCCCACCCAAGGGCCTGGGACCGTGGAGATCACACGGAGCACCGTCGGCAACGTCTTTCGGGTCAAGCCCGGTGGGAGGTTGGAGCTCTACGGAATCCGGGTCGAGGGCGGCGCCGGCGAGTTCCCGCCGCTGTACGTGGACGAGGGCGCCCACCTCAAGACGGTGGACTGTGTGTTCCACTGCAACATTCGACTGAGCCTGAACGGTCGTTCGCACGAGGTGGTCAACTGCCGTTTCGAGGGTGCCGGGATCCTCTGGACCAAGGGCGGCGGGATCGTCCGTGACTGCGTCTTCGACGGCGCGGTCCTCACCCTGGAGGGTGGGGCCTCGCCCACGGTGGAACGCGTGCGCTTCCACGGGAGCAGCGGTGACTACCACTCGCTGTTCGTCTCCGACTGCGCGCCCACCATCACCGACTGCGAGTTCCGGGATTGCGGTGCGAGCGGTGTCTACTCGGTGTGGGTGGAAAAGGGCGCCCGGCCCAAGTTCACCGACCTGACGGTCGAGGGGAACCGCGGATGGCCGGTGCGGGTCACCGGTTCGGGCACCTGGGCGAAGTTCACCCGGCTGCGCGTGATCGGTGGCGCGGAGGGCGGTGACTCGGTGTACGTGCTGGACGGCGCCGAGGTCGAGCTCGACGACGCCCGCGTCGAGAGGGCTCCGGCGAACGCGGTGTGTGCGGTGGAGAGCACGCTCACCTTCTCCGACCTGGTCGTGAAGGGGGTGGAAGGCGCCGCGTTGCACACGAAAGAGGGGCGGGTGAACGGCCGGGGCCTTCGTGCCTTCGATCTGGGCGGCAACGCGGGCAACTTCGTCAAGAGCCGGGTGAACCTGACGGGCCTGGAACTCGCCGAGCACCGGAGCGGGGTATCCGAGGGTGTGTTCGGCGTCTACGTGTCCGGTGGGAGTGGTGAGTTCAAGGGGACGCGCGGACGCGACCTCAAGGGGGCCTGCTTCGGTGTCCACGACGCTCGGATCTTCGTGACGGACCTGGTCGGGGAGAGGGTCGCCGGTGGGATCCTGGCACAGGACGACGCCACCGTCGAGGCCCACGGAGTGGAGATGGCCGGGCCCGAGGGCAACACCTTCCACGTCAGTGCCGGTGCCCGGATGGAGGTGACCGACGCCCGGATCGTCGACGGCGCGTTCGACAACGCCTACGTCAAGGGTGCCCGCCTAGTCCTGAGGTCGTCGATCCTGAGCGGAAGCCGAGGACACGGGGTCTCCGCCCTGGAGGGAGGGGTCCTCACCCTGGAGGACACCGAGATCCGGGACGGGGCCATGAGCGGGATCATGGTGGTGGACGCCGAGAGCCGTGCCCGGCTGGTGCGGTGCAAGGTCACGGGCCATGAGAACAAGGGTGTGGAGGCGCACGACGAGGCCGTCGTGCACCTGGAGGAGACCGAACTCGTCGACAACAAGGGCGGCGACGAGATCCGGGCCAAGGCGAAGGCCGCGGAGGGCGCCACCGTCCCCGACGCCCCCACCGGTGAGGCCGGGTCCCTGGACGACCTGCTCGCCGAACTGGACGAGATGGTGGGCCTGGACGGTGTGAAGAAGGAGGTCCGCTCGCTGGTCGACTTCCAGCGGGCGAACGCCAAACGCGTCGCGGCGGGGCTGCCGGCGCTCAACGTCAGCCGCCACCTGGTCTTCTCCGGGCCGCCCGGGACCGGTAAGACCACCGTGGCCCGGTTGTACGGCGAGATCCTGCGCGCCCTGGGCGCCCTGGACAACGGCCAGTTCGTCGAGGTGGGCCGCCAGGACCTGGTCGCCGAACATCTGGGCGGCACCAGCGCCAAGGTCACCCAGGCCGTGGAGAGGGCGCGCGGTGGGGTCCTGTTCGTCGACGAGGCCTATGCGCTGTCCCGGAAGTTCGGTACCGGCAGCGACTTCGGTCAAGAGGCCATCGACACGCTCATCAAGCTGATGGAGGACCTGCGCGAGGAGGTCGTCATCGTCTTCGCCGGCTACTCCAGCGAGATGCGGACCTTCCTCGACGCCAACCCGGGGCTGCGTTCGCGCGTGGCACGGACGATTCGGTTCGAGAACTACTCACCGGAGCAGCTCACCACCATCGTCGAGACGATGGCGCCCAAGCAGGGCTACACGCTGGGGGAGGGCGTGCGTGACCTGTTGGTCCGCCACTTCCAGGGGCAGAGCCGGGACGAGACGTTCGGCAACGGGCGCGAGGCGCGGCGACTGTTCGAGGAGATCGTCCAGGCCCAGGCCGGCCGGGTCGTCGCCGGTGACGTCAGCGCCGCGGAGGATCTCGCGCTGATCCTGCCCGAGGATCTGGAAGGTGTCGTGGACATCGGTCCGTCCGCGCGGGTGGGCGGCCCTCGGGACGCCGAACAGACCCGTGAGCTCATGGACCGCTTGGAGAACATGGTGGGGATCGCCGGGGTCAAGAGGGAGGTCGCCGACCTCATCAGCCTCATCTCCGCGAACCGACGCCGTCAGGAAGCCGGACTCGCCACCTCGATGTCCTCCCAACACCTGGTGTTCTCCGGCCCGCCCGGGACCGGCAAGACCACCGTGGCGCGGATCTACGGTCGACTCATGGCCGCTTTGGGCGTGCTCGCGCAGGGACAGGTGGTCGAGGCCGCCCGAGCAGATCTGGTGGGCTCCTACGTCGGCCACACGGCACAGAAGACCAAGGACGTGTTCGAGAGGGCGCGCGGCGGGGTCCTGTTCGTCGACGAGGCCTACACGTTGTCCCGTCCGGGCGGTACCGGCAGCGACTTCGGTCAGGAGGCCATCGACACCCTGCTGAAGCTGATGGAGGACCACCGTGACGAGGTCGTGGTCATCGCCGCGGGCTACACCGGCGAGATGGACGGTTTCCTGACGAGCAACCCCGGTCTGGCCTCCCGGTTCTCCCGCACTGTCGAGTTCGCCCCCTATCGGGGCGAGGAGCTGCTGAGCATCTTCGTCGGGATGGCGGAAGGGGCCGACTTCCTGGTTCCCGAGGAGACCCGGGCGGCGTTGGCGCGGACCATGAAGCGGGAGGAGGCGCGCCTGTCGGACGGCAACGGGCGTGAGGTCCGCAAGCTGTTCGAGGCGAGCGTGACCCGGCAGGCGCGCCGGATCGAGGCGGCCGCCCTGGCAGGGGACATGCCCGACGTGGGCGAACTCCAGACACTGTCACCGGACGACGTCGCCGGGTTCTGACCGACCCTGGCCACAAGGGGTATGGGCCGTATCGGGTTCCCGGACCCCGGGGTGGATACGGTACATAACGCAGACCCTTCGGCGCGGCGCCGCGGCCGCTATCTCCCTGGGAGTCGATGGATGATCACGGTCCGCGTCTCGAAGACGGATTCCGCCGCGAGTTCTTCCCTGGGGCAGGTGCTCGAAGACCCCCGGTACACGGACTCGGATCTGTACCTGCGCGTGGAACCGGGCGAGTACGTCGAGCCCCAGGCGGTCGGAGTGCTGCGACGCGTTGTCGTGGTGCCCACCGAAGGGGCCGGCACCGTCACCGTCACGGCGGCCGACGAGACCAACGTCTTCAACGTGCACAAGGGCGGCGACCTGGAGTTGCACGGGGTCGGTGTGCGCAGTTCATCGGACGAGTACCCGCCGCTGTACGCGCAGGAGGGGGCCCGGCTGCGCGCGGTCGACTGCGTCTTCACCTCGCCGCGGCGGGTCACCGTGGCAGGGGCGCACGCCGAGGTGACCGGCTGCCGATTCGAGGACAGCGGCCTGCTGTGGGACGGCAGCGAGGGCTTCGTGCGCGACTGCTACTTCGCCGGTGCGGTGATCGCGGTCCAGGGGAAGTGCTCCCCGAAGATCAGCGGGACCATCTTCGCCGGGGCCCACGACGACTGGCACACCCTGTACGTGTCGGGGGCCTCCCCGGAGGTGACCGACTGCGCGCTGGTGGACGGCGGTGGCGTCTACGTCCGTGACCGGGCCGCGCCCGAGTTCACCGACGTGCGGGTGACGGGCTCGCACGACTGGCCGGTCCGGGTCTACGAGCGTTCCCGCGCCGACTTCACCCGGCTGGTGGTGGAGTCGCCGCACAAGGAGGAGACGGACGCCTTCTTCGTCCACGGAGATTCTCAGAGCACCCTCCGCGACTGCGAGATCCTCGGTTCCACCCGGACCGGGCTGGCGGTCGAGGGCGGCCGTCTCACCGTCCGGGGTCTCAAGGTGGAGGGGGCCGCAGCAGACGCCGTCCTCGTCGACGGTGCTGAGGCCACGGTGACCGACCTGCGTTGCGATCAGGTCGGCAAGGCCGCCCTGCTGGTCGCCGACGGCGCTCGCGTGAAGGTCTCGGGGATGTCGGTGGCCGAGAGCGTCCAGGAGGGACGTGGCGCGATCGCGGCGGTGCGTTCGCGTTTGGAGGTCGAGGACCTGCGGGTGAGTCGCTGGCACGGTCCGATGGCCATCGTGGTCGGGGGCACGGGGGCCTTCGAGGACATCGTCGGCCACGAGGTGGGGTCGGGGATCCACAGCCGTGAGGACGCCACGATCACCGTGCGCGGCATGGTGCTGCGGGAGGCCCGTGAGGACGGCCTCAACATCCTCGACGGCACCGAGGTGCGTCTGGTCGACGCCGACCTCTCAGATTGCGGGGAGGACGGCGTCTACGTGCAGGGCGGCTACGTCACGGTCCGCTCCTCCACGTTCTCGGGCAGTGGCGAGCGTGGGGTGCGTGTGGGAGAGGGCGCCGTGGTGGCCTTGGAGGACACCGCGATCAGGGACGGCCGGGGCGACGGACTCATGGTGGAGGACGGTGGGCGGGTACGGCTGGTGCGCTGCACCGTGTCCGGTAACGACGACGAGGGTCTGTGGGCCGCCGCCGGTGCCTCGGTCTACCTGGAGGAGAGCACCTTCAGCGGCAACCGCGGGGGCGACGGCGAACGTGTGGTCGCCCGGAGCACGGGTTCCTCCGGCCGTTCCGTCGGCGGGAACGGGGACGGGGCGGTACGGGACCGCGAACGCTCGCTGGACTCGCTGCTCTCCGAGTTGAACGCACTGGTCGGGCAGGAGCGGGTCAAACGGCAGGTCCGGGCGCTGGTCGACCTGCAACGGGTGAGCGCCAAGCGGGTCGCGGCGGGGTTGCCCGGGTTGAACGTGGGCCGTCACCTGGTGTTGGCCGGTCCGCCCGGGATCGGGAAGACGACCGTGGCCCGGCTGTACGGGCAGATCCTGAGGTCGTTGGGCGAGTCCGAACACGGACGGTTCGTCGAGGTGGCCCGGCCGGACCTGGTGGCCGAATACCGGGGCGGCACCCGGGACAGGGTGACCGAGGCCGTGGAGCGGGCCCGTGGCGGGGTGCTGTTCGTCGATGGGGCGCACGCCCTGTTCGGAGAGTCCGGAGCACCGGATGTGCACGGTCGGGAGGTGGTCGACACCCTGGTCGCGCTGTTGGACGGTCCGGGCGAGGAGTTCGTGCTGGTCCTGGCCGGGCACTCCGATCGGCTTCGGTCCCTGCTCGACGCCTCTCCCGAACTGCGCGCGCGGGTGGCGCGGACCGTCGAGTTCGAGGACTACTCACCCGATCAACTGGCCGGGATCTTCGCGGGGGAGGCCACCGAACGCGGCTACGACCTTGGGGAGGGGGTGCACGACCTCCTTGTGGGGCACTTCCGACGCCGGGTGCGAGGCGTGGCCTTCGACAACGGGCGCGAGGTGCGCAGGGTGCTCGGGGGCGCGGTCCGGGCCCAGTCCGAGCGGATCGCCGAGGGCGGTTACACGACCGTGGACGACCTCACCCGGCTCCTGGTCGAGGACCTGGAGGGGGTGACCGACCCCGTCGCGGCCGATCCCGATCAGCGGACGGGCGGCCAGGTCACCTCACTGATGGCCCGACTGGACTCCCTGGCGGGCCGCGGCGAGGTCAAGGAGGCGCTGGCTCGACAACTGTCGAGCCTGCTGACATCACCCCGGCGCGGTGGCGCGGACGGGGCGGAACGCCGCTCACGTCACCTGGTGTTCTCCGGTCGGACCGGGAGCGGACGTTCCACCGTGGCCGGCCTGTACGGCGAACTCCTCGCCGCCCTGGGGCTGGCCGCGCGCGGACACGCGGTACGGCTGAGGGCCGACGAACTGGTGGATCGGGGGCGTCCTTCAAGGGAGGCGCTGGAGGCCTTCGAACGGGCTCGGGGCGGGGTGTTGTCGGTTCTTCTGCCGGAGTCGGTAGGGACCGGGGGAGTCGGACACGGACGGGAGACGGCCGACGTCCTCGACGGTCTGATGCAGATCCACCACGACGACGTGGCGGTGGTCCTGACCGGCGATCCCGAGTCGGTGGCGTCCCTGATGCGGGCCGCCCCTCGCCTGGCGGATCGGTTCGCCGGACCGGTGGAGTTCACGCCCTACAAGACCGACGAACTGGTGGAGGTCTTCGTGGCGATGGCGGAGGAGACCGACCTGCTGTTGCCGGAACGGACCCGTGAGGCGCTGGCGGACCTGATCGGAGCGCCGACGGGCGGGTTCGCCGAACGCGGCGGGGTCGAGGTCCGCGCGCTGTTCGAGGAGTGCGTGGCGCGCCAGACGCGACGGATCGAGGCCGCGGCCCACGGGGGAGAGATCCCCGAGGTGGCCGAACTCCAGACCCTGCTTCCGGAGGACCTGCCGGAGGGTTGGGGGAGCGGGGATTGAAGCTCTCGGGCTCTTGGTCCAATGATTACTCCGTGTGTGTCGGCGTTGAGCCTGCCGTGTCCGAAGTGTGGGTAGGTGGGCGATATGAGTC
>NZ_DYZD01000380.1 GCF_020741345.1 Nocardiopsis listeri | reverse complement strand
ATGGCCGTCGACCTGCACACCGACCAGATCCAGGGTTTCTTCGACGGACCGGTGGACCACCTGTTCGCGCTGCCGATCCTGGCCGACCACATCGGCGCCCAGGTCGACCACTCCGAGATCACCGTGGTCTCCCCCGACGCCGGCCGCGTGCGCACCGCCGACCGTTGGGCCGACCGTCTGGGCGCGCCGCTGGCCATCATCCACAAGCGTCGTGACCCGGACGTCGCCAACGAGGTGAAGGTGCACGAGGTCGTGGGCGAGGTCAAGGACCGCGTCTGCGTCCTGGTCGACGACATGATCGACACCGGCGGCACCATCGTCAAGGCCGCCGACGCCCTCTTCGAGCAGGGCGCCAAGAAGGTCCTGGTCGCGGCCACCCACGGTGTCCTCTCGGGCCCGGCCGCCGAGCGTCTGCAGAACTCGCGCATCTCCGAGGTCGTCATCACCAACACGCTCCCCATCCCCGAGGAGCGTTGCTTCGACAAGCTGACCACGCTGTCGATCGCCCCGCTGATCGCCCGCGCGGTCAACGAGGTGTTCACCGACGGTTCGGTGACCAGCCTGTTCGACTAGTGAGAGAACGGCCTCACTTCAGAGGTCTTCTCAGGCGCTGGAACGCCCGTACCCCACCGGGGTCCACCGCGCGGCGGGTGGACTCCGGTGGGGATGTACGGAGTCGTCACCAGAAGCAGTAGACTTGACCGAGTGTCCCCGTGCTCGGATGGATGCACATGCGTCCTGCGTGTGTTCCCCATCTGGAAACCCACACGGGCAGGGGTGCGCGACGAGCGTTCCCGGGCCGTTGGGGTCCGGTGGCGGCTCGCCGGGCACGCCTGGAACCTGGGTGGTCGAGTCCCCAAGAAGATGGGCGACCCCGCCGTATTCCCCGCCGAGGGCGGGAATCGTTCGTGCTAATGGAGTCGAGTTCCCCGTATCGCGGGGTTGAACCCGAGGAGTTTTGTCGTGTCCGAGGTACGTATCGCTGCCGAGCCCCGCACGGAATTCGGCAAGGGCGCTTCTCGTCGCGCCCGCCGCGCGGGTAAGGTGCCGGCCGTCCTCTACGGCCACGGCACCGAGACCCGCCACCTCAGCCTGCCGGGCCACCAGCTCATGCTCGCCCTGAAGACCCCGAACGTCCTGATCCGTCTCGAGGGTCTGGACAAGGACAACCTCGCCCTGCCCAAGAGCGTGCAGCGCGATGCCATCAAGGGCTTCCTGGAGCACGTCGACCTGTTGGTCGTCTCCAAGGGGCAGAAGGTCGAGGTCGAGGTGCCCCTGGTCCTGACCGGCGAGGTCAAGGCTCCGGGCGTTCTCAACCAGGAGCTCGTGACCGTGCGCGTCGAGGTCGAGGCCCACAACATCCCGAACCAGGTCGAGTTCGACATCCAGGGCATGGAGATCGGTGCCGTTCCCACTGCCGGAGAGGTCAAGCTTCCCCAGGGTGCCACCCTGGTCGATGACCCTGAGACCACCGTGCTCACCGTCTCCGCGCCCCGCGTGGAGGACGAGCCGGAGACCAGCGCTGAGGCCGCTGGTGAGGCCGCCGAGTAAGTCGGTGTCTTGTCACCACATGTTTCACATCGAACGCGCGGGCCCTTCGGGGGTCCGCGCGTTCGGCGTTTCCGCGTCCGGACGCGTCTCGATAGGGTCGTTGAGCATGTGGGGCTTTTTGAGCAGGCCGGGTGTCAGGAAGAGCAGGGACGACGAGGACATGGCCGAGACCGAGCGGTGGTTGGTCGTGGGGTTGGGCAACCCCGGCCCCAAGTACGCGGGAAACCGGCACAACGCCGGCTTCATGGTGGTGGACGCGCTGGCGGCCGACAAGGGTGAGCGCTGGAAGGCCCACAAGGCGCACGCCGAGGTCGTCGAGACCCGGATCGACGGCGCCGCCGTGGTCCTGGCCAAGCCTCGCACCTTCATGAACCTGTCCGGGGGCCCGGTCGCCGGGCTCGCGAAGTTCTACAAGGTGCCGATGGAGCGGATCATCGTCGTGCACGACGAGATGGACATCGACTACGGGGCCCTGAAGCTGAAGAAGGGCGGGGGCTCCGGCGGCCACAACGGACTGAAGTCGACCACCGCCTCCCTGGGCGGTCCCGACTACCTGCGGGTGCGCTTCGGCGTGGGCCGTCCCCCCGGCCGGATGGACCCGGCCGCGTACGTCCTGCGCGACTTCTCCTCCACCGAGAGCCGTGACCTGGACCTGAACGTGGAGCGGGCGGCCGACGCGGTCCGCACCATCTTGACCGACGGTCTGGGCAAGGCGCAGAACGTCTTCCACACCGCCGCCTGACCGATGGCCCCGGGCGGGGACGGGATCCGGGGTCACCGCCCCGCCCGGGTGCCGCCTCAGGAGGCGTCGAGCAGGGCCTCCAGGAGTGCGTCGTAGGCGGGCTTGGTGGTCAGGTCGTCCCAGTAGACGGTGGCGGCGCCCTCACCTTCGAAGGTCACCGGGACCCAGGAGTACTTGTCCGGCAGCCCCCAGACCGTGTAGGAGCCGCAGGAGTCCAGGTCGAGGCAGGCCTGCAGGGTCCGCACGTAGTAGTCGGCCTGTTGCCGGAGCTGTTCCTCGGTGGGCTCCGCGCCCTCGGCGAGGGGCATGCGCACGTCCACCTCGGTCAGGGCGGTGCCCAGTCCGAGCTCCTCGAAGCGACGCAGGTTGTCCTCCAGGTCGGCGGGGAAGCCGTACTGCAGGCTCAGGTGGCCCTGGGCGGAGAACCCGTGCAGGGGCACACCGTCGGCGAGCAGATCCCGACTGAGCGCGAGGTAGGCGTCGCTCTTGGCGTTGACGCTCTCCACGCTGTAGTCGTTCAGGTACAGCTCGGCCCCGGGGTCGGCCTCGTGAGCCCAACGGAAGGCGTCGGCGATGATCTCCGGGCCGAGTTCGCGGATCCAGATGTTGTCCTGGGTCCGCAGGTTCCCGTTGTCGTCGAAGATCTCGTTGGCCACGTCCCACTGACGGATCTGTCCGGCGTAGCGTCCGACGACGGTCTCGATGTGGTCCCGCAGGATGTCGCGGAGCTCTTCGTCGGTGAAGTCGCCGTTCTCCAGCCATTCTGGGTTCTGGCTGTGCCACAGGAGGGTGTGGCCGCGCACGACCTGCCCGTTGGCCCGGGCGAATTCGACGATGGCGTCGGCTTCGTCGAAGGCGTAGGTGTCTCGGTCCGGGCGAAGGTGGTCCCACTTCATCTGGTTCTCAGCCGACAGTGAGGTGAACTCGGCGGCGAGCAGGTCCCGGTAGGGGACGTCACCGGTGAAGGGGTCGGGGTAGTCCTGGTCGCCGTGGTGTCCGCCACCGGCCACGGCGCTGCCGATGACCAGGCCGTCGGGGGCGGCGTCTCCCAGGGTCACCTGTTGTGCGTCGCCGACCGTCTCGGCCTGTCGGGCGTCGGAGTTCGAAAGGGCGGGGGAGAGGGCCAGAGGTACGGCCAGGGCGGCGACCGCGGCTCCGACCAGGAGCGTCGACGTTCGTACTCGTCTCATGGCGGGGGTACTCCAGAGGGTCGGGTTTCGAAACCTTTCGGCAATATTCCGAAACATGAGTGGAAATGGACAGTAGATCGGGGCCCGGTGAGCGTCAAGACCCCTACGGGGGAGGAATTCCGGGGCCGGTGGTCCCGTGGGGCTCGTACCCTGGGTGAGTACCAAGGAGGATCAGTGGCCGGCACCCCATCCCGAGACGTCACCATCTCCGCCATCGCGGCGGAGGCCGGAGTCTCGGCCCCCACGGTCTCTCGTGTCCTCAACGGGCGCGGGGACGTCGCTCCCGCCACCAGGGAGCGGATCGAGAAGCTGTTGCGCACGCACGGCTACCGACGTCGCGGGCGGCGATCGAAGGAACGTGTCGGCCTGATCGACCTGGTCTTCAACGACCTGGACAGCCCGTGGGCGGTGGAGATCATCCGCGGGGTGGAGGACGTCGCCCACCAGTCGGGCGCCGGGGTGGTCGTCTCGGCGATACACCGCCGGGCGACCTCGGCCCGGCAGTGGCTGGACAACGTCCGTGCCCGGGTCAGCGACGGCATCATCCTGGTCACGACCGACCTGGACCCCTCGCTGAACGAGGAGCTGCGGGACCTGAAGGTGCCGGCCGTCGTCATCGACGCCGTGGGCGTCCCCGACCTGGCCACTCCCACCATCGGTGCCACCAACTGGTCGGGCGGGTTGAGCGCCACCGAGTACCTCGTCGAGCTGGGGCACCGACGCATCGGATTCGTCGAGGGTCGCCCGGAGCTGTGGTGCAGTCGGGCCCGGATGGACGGGTACCGGGCCGCCCTGGAGATGGCGGGGCTCACCGTGGAGGACGCTCTGATCGCCTCGGGGAAGTACACCTACGAGTCGGGTTTCCGGGCCGGTCGGAAACTGTTCGAGGGGGAGGACCCGCCCACCGCGGTGTTCGTCTCCAGCGACCAGATGGCCCTCGGCGTGTACGAGGCGCTGCGACAGCGAGGGCTCCGAGTGCCCGACGACGTCAGCGTGGTCGGATTCGACGACCTCCCCGAGGCGCGCTGGTCGTCGCCGCCCCTGACCACGGTCCGCCAGCCCTTGGCGGACATGGGTCGGATGGCGGTGCGCACCATCCAGCGGATCGTCCGGGACGAGAACATCGAGAGTTCGCGCATCGAACTGGCCACGCGGTTGGTGGTCCGCGACAGCACCAGGCCCCCGCGTCGCTGAACCGGGTCAGCGGGTGAGCAGGAGCCAGGTGTCGCGGGCGTCGACGTCGGGGGAGCGGCCACCGTCGGCCGCGGCGGCGACCGCACCCACCAGTGCGCCGGCCACGAACGAGGCGTGCAGTTCCGGGGGGACCTCCGTGTGGGTCGGGGGGCGGCGCCCCTCGACGAACCCGGGCATCAGCGCGCCCGCGACACGTTCACGCAGGAGTTCCGGGAAGCGTGCGCTGCCGCGTTCGGAGAACATCCGCCGGTAGAGCACGGCGTTCTCCGCCACATGGGCGAAGAGGTCGACCAGGGGTTCGGGGGTCGTGTCGTCGGGGGTCTCCAGCGGGCACAGCACGGCGCATCGCGCCACGTGCGCCACCGCGTCCTCCATGGAGTCGGCGACCAGCCCGTCCAGGTCGGCGTAGTGCTGGTAGACGGTGGCCCGGTTGATCCCGGCCTGTCTGGCCACGGCGGCCATGGTCACGGAGCCGAGCTCATGTTCGGCGGCCAGGAACAACAGGGCGGCGCGCAGTCGGTCACGGGTGCGTTGGACTCGGGGGTCGTCGGGATTCACGAGGCCAGTATACAACACCTGTCGCTTAAGCAACAGGTGTTGATTAAACGACAGGTGTCGCTTATCATGCTCGCATGAGGATCGAGATCTGGGCGGACGTGGTCTGCCCCTGGATGTACATCGGTAAGCGACGCCTGGAGCGCGCGCTGGCCGAGCGGTCCGGCGAGCCGGTCGAGGTCGTGTGGCGGCCCTACCGGATCGACCCCACGGCGCCCGCCGTGTCCGAGCCGATCGACGAGTTCCTGCGCGACCCCTTCGTCGAGGTCGGGCTGGAGGCCTGCGGTCCCGTTCTGGACGAGGACGGGGAGCTGGTCCGGATGTCGGAACTGGCCGCCGCCGAGGGGATCGGCGGCCGATGGGGTGCCATCTGGCGGGCCGACAGCCACGACGCCCACCGACTGCTCGCCCTGGCCGAGGCCGAGGGCCCCGCGGTCCAGGACGCCGTCGCGGAAGGGGTGCTGCGCGCCCACTTCGTGGAGGGCCGCGACATCGCAGATCCCGAGGTGCTGGCGGACGTCGCCGCCGATGCCGGGTTCGACCGAGGAGGCGAGCTGCTGGCCGATGGCGGCGGCGAGGAACGGGTTCGTGAACTCCTGCTGTGGGGGAGCGCCGAAGGGGTGCGTACCTCGCCGACCTTCGTGGCCAACGGCATGACGCTCACCGGGGCCCGGTCGCCCGAGCTGGTCGCCGGATTCCTGGACGAGGCGGCCGGCCGGCGGCCGAGGGAACTCCCGGAGGAGGTGGAGCGGCTGCGGAGGGCCGAGGCGCTGCTCGAGCTCGCCGACCCGCTGGGCGCGCTCGAACTGCTCAGGCCGCTGATCGAGACCCACGCCGACGACCGCAACGTGCGCTTCCTGGCCGCCCGCGCCTACTACCGCTCCGCCCAGCTGAACCGGGCACGGGCCACCCTGGAGGGGCTGCTGGAGGAGAGCGCGGACGACGCTTACGTCCACCTGCTGCTGGGGCGCACGCTTCAGCGCCAGGGGGAACGGGAGCTGGCCGGGCCGCACCTGCGGTTGGCCGCGGTGATGGACCCGGCCCTGGCCTGAGTCACGAGGCCGCGTCGACGCCCCGTCCGGTACGCCGGTCGGGGCGTCGCGCTGCGTGACGGGTTTCGGTCCTGTTGGGCTCGGTCCCCGAGATGTCCCCTTCGGTGGGGCCGGTGCCGGTCTCAGGACAGACACATTCTTGCCGGGAACGGGACTTCTTCCGCAGCATGCGGCCACTCACAGCGACTTTTCCACTACTTTTGGTTACTGTTCGGGTTGGCAGTACGTGCTCTGCGCCCGACGGCACGCCCCGCTCATACCCTCCGCGTGAGTCCCATGGCGCCAGGGGCGATTACCCATCGTGAGTAACCGAAGCCTTACGTGGTCTTGGGAGAGTGCGTGATCACAGGTAATGGGACCATCCAGAAGGAGTCAACGGTCGCGGCGGGACCGTCCGCCGACGTCCGTGCGACGGTAGGGCCCGAGGGGGCGCCGGTATGGGGCGTCGGCCCGAGCCCGCACCGAGTCCGGGCCGTCGATCGACCGGTGCCCCGCGCCGACACCTGGTTGCGCCGCTACGTCGTCGACCTGGTCGGACTCGATCTCCTCGCCGCGCTCCTGGCCTGTTTCGCCGGGGTCGCCGTGAGGTTCCACGGCTCCCTGGGCGCCGACGCCACCGCGCCCTATCTGCTCCTGGGGCTCGTCCTCCCTCCGGTCTGGGTGCTCTTCGTACTCCTCGGCGGCGGATACGAACGTCGCTTCCTCGGGGTCGGCACCGAGGAGTACCGGCGGGTCGCCACGGCCGGAGCGGTACTCGCGGCGACCGTCGCGATCGGCGCCTACGCCGTCAAGTTCGACCTCGCCCGCGGCTACGTGCTCATCACCCTGCCGCTCATCGTCCTGCTCGGCCTCGGTCTGCGCTACGCGCGACGCAAGGCCCTGCACCACAGTCGCCGCTCCGGACGGTGCGTCAGCGGCGTGGTGGTAGTCGGCTACCGCAGTGCCGCCGGCGAGCTCATCACCCGCTTCCGCGACGAGATCTACCACGGCATGGTGGTCGTCGGCGTGTGCCTGCCCGAACACGAGGCGGACGTCACCGAGGTGGAGGGGTGTCCGGTCCTGGGCACCTTCTCCGACGCCGCCGACGCCGCAGCCCTGGTCGGGGCGGACGTCGTCGCCGTCCTGGCCTGCCCGGAGATGGACGGGGTGGAGCTGCGCAGGCTCGCCTGGCGGCTGGAGAAGACCGGCACGGACCTCACCGTCGCCTCCGCCCTCATGGAGGTCGCCGGCCCGCGCACCACCATCCGTCCGGTCGCGGGTCTGCCGCTGCTGCACGTGGAGCACCCCGAACTCGTCGGCGCCCGACGGCTGTTCAAGGGGGTCTTCGACCGGTGCGCCGCCGCCCTCGCCCTCGCCCTGCTCTCGCCCGTGTACATCGTGTTGTTCGTCCTGATCCGTGCCGAGGACGGCGGTCCCGTCCTGTTTCGCCAGACACGCGTAGGACGGGGTGGGGCGGAGTTCACCGTGTACAAGTTCCGTACGATGGTGGTCGGAGCCGAGGCACTGAAGACGGTGCTGCAGTCCCGAAACGAGCACGACGGTGTGCTCTTCAAGATGCGTCGAGACCCCAGGGTCACGTCCGTGGGGACGTGGCTGCGCCGCTACTCCCTCGACGAGCTTCCCCAGCTCGTCAACGTGGTGCGCGGTGAGATGTCGCTCGTCGGCCCCAGGCCGCCGTTGCCGGACGAGGTCGCCCGGTACGGACACGACGTTCGACGTCGACTGGTGGTCAAGCCGGGGTTGACGGGCCTGTGGCAGGTCAGCGGTCGTTCCGACCTCTCTTGGGAGGAATCGGTCCGTCTGGATCTGCGATACGTGGAAAACTGGTCGCTGACGTTGGACATCCAGATCCTTTGGAAGACGTGGTCAGCGGTGATCCGTGGGGCGGGAGCATACTAACCGGTGAAGAGCATCCGAAACGATCATGAGGTGGCCCGAGACCTGGCGAGCGAGGCCGGACAGCTGCTGCTGCGCCTGCGCGCCCGCCACGGATTCGACGAGCCCGAGGTCCTGCGCACACTGGGCGACCGGACCTCGCACGAGTTCCTCTTCTCCACGCTCGGTCGCCTGCGACCCAGCGACGCGGTGCTGTCGGAGGAGGGCGCCGACGACCCGGCGCGACTGAACGCGCGTCGCGTGTGGATCATCGACCCCCTCGACGGCACCCGGGAGTTCTCCGAGTCCGGTCGCACCGACTGGGCCGTGCACGTGGCGCTGTGGGAGAACGGCGACCTGGTCGCCGGGGCGGTCGCGCTGCCCGCGCAGGGCAGCTGTCTGTCCACGGTCGACCCGCCGTGGTTGCCCGAGGAACGTCCGGAGGGGCAGCGGCTGCGCATCACCGCAAGCCGTACGCGACCGCCGGCCTTCGTGCAGCGCATGGCGACCCAGCTGGGCGCCGAGGTCATCCCGATGGGGTCGGCGGGGGCGAAGATCTGCGCCGTGATGCTCGGCATGGCCGACATCTACGTGCACGCGGGCGGCCAGTACGAGTGGGACAGCGCGGCCCCGGTCGCGGTCGCGCGCGCCGCCGGGCTGCACACCTCCCGGATCGACGGCTCCGAACTTCGCTACAACGTGGCCGACCCGCTACTCCCCGATGTCCTTGTATGTCGATCGGAATTGTCGGGTATGTTGTTGGCTAGCATCCGCGACGGCGCGGACCTTGACAGCGCCGGCCCGAACGCGGGGGGCTGACCGAACGACCCCCGCGATGGGACCGGCCATGTGTCGGTACTTCTAAGGCGGATTCCATGGGTCAGGCCAGTCAGCAGACCCTCGGGCGCTACCAGCTCTCCCAGCTGGACGTGCTCGAGGCAGAGTCCATCTTCATCATGCGCGAGGTGGCCGCGGAGTTCGAGCGGCCCGTGCTGCTCTTCTCCGGCGGCAAGGACTCCCTCGTCATGCTGCGTCTGGCGGAGAAGGCGTTCTGGCCGGGCGCGATCCCGTTCCCCGTCATGCACGTGGACACCGGCCACAACTTCGAGGAGGTCATCGACTTTCGCGACCGCCGTGTGGCCGAGGCGGGGGTGCGCCTGGTCGTCGCCTCCGTGCAGGAGCAGATCGACGCGGGCAAGGTGGTGGAGCCCACCGGGCGCTGGGCCAGCCGCAACCGGCTACAGACCTCCGCCCTGTTGGAGGCCATCGAGGAGAACGGCTTCGACGCGGCCTTCGGCGGCGCCCGTCGCGACGAGGAGAAGGCCCGGGCCAAGGAACGGGTCTTCTCCTTCCGGGACGAGTTCGGACAGTGGGACCCCAAGAACCAGCGTCCCGAGCTGTGGGACGTGTACAACACCCGGATCGACCGTGACGAGCACATCCGGGTCTTCCCCATCTCCAACTGGACCGAGCTGGACGTGTGGGAGTACATCAAGCGCGAGCGGCTGGAGCTGCCCTCCATCTACCACGCGCACGAGCGCAGCGTGTTCGAGCGCGACGGCATCCTTCTCGCCGACTCCCCGCTCATCCAGCGCGACGAGTCCGAGGTCCCCTTCACCGAGACCGTCCGCTACCGCACCGTCGGCGACCTGACCTGCACGGGCGCGGTCAAGTCCAACGCCGTGGAGTTGGACGACATCATCGCCGAGATCGCGGCGACCCGGATCACCGAGCGCGGCCAGACGCGAGCGGACGATCGGGCCAGCGAGGCGGCCATGGAGGACCGCAAGCGGGAGGGCTACTTCTAGGCCCCGTTCGCTTCGCGCCCGCGCTCGGGCCCGTCGCCTGAACGCAGAACCCCCTTGCGGGGACACCCTCGGCCGTTCCACTCTTCGCACATTGGACCAGGTACATGACCAACGACATCCTGAGGTTCGCCACGGCGGGCTCCGTAGACGACGGCAAGAGCACCCTCATCGGACGACTGCTGTACGACTCCAAGTCGATCTTCGAGGACCAACTCGACGCCGTGGAGCGCACCAGCGTCGCCCGCGGTGAGGAGCAGACCAACCTGGCGCTGCTCACCGACGGCCTGCGGGCCGAGCGCGAGCAGGGCATCACCATCGACGTGGCCTACCGCTACTTCGCCACGCCCAAGCGCACGTTCATCATCGCCGACACCCCCGGGCACCTCCAGTACACCCGGAACATGGTCACCGGCGCCTCCACCGCGGACCTGGCGATCATCCTGGTGGACGCCCGCAAGGGCCTACAGGAGCAGAGCCGTCGCCACGCCTTCCTCACCACCCTCCTCCAGGTGCCGCACCTGGTGTTGGCGGTGAACAAGATGGACCTGGTCGACTACTCCCAGGACCGTTTCGAGGAGATCAAGGCCGAGTTCACCGAGTTCGCCGCCAAGCTGGACACGCGCGACCTGACGTTCGTGCCGATCTCGGCGCTGCACGGCGACAACGTGGTGAGCAGGTCCGAGAACATGCCCTGGTACGCGGGCTCCTCACTGCTGCACCACCTGGAGAACGTGCACATCGCCTCGGACCGTAACCTCATCGACGCGCGCTTCCCGGTGCAGTACGTCATCCGGCCGCACAAGTCGGACGACCCCGAACTGCACGACTACCGTGGCTACGCGGGCCGGCTCGCCGGTGGTGTGCTCAAACCGGGCGACGAGGTCACCCACCTGCCCTCGGGGCTGTCCACGCGGGTGTCGCGGATCCTCACCGCCGACGGCGAGGTCCCCCAGGCGTTCTCCCCGATGTCGGTCACCCTCCTGTTGGAGGACGACATCGACATCTCCCGGGGCGACATGATCTGCCGCCCCAACAACGCCCCGGCCGTCTCCCAGGACATCGAGGCGATGGTGTGCTGGATGACGGACACCCGTAAGCTCACCCCGCGCTCCAAGCTCATCGTCAAGCACACGACCCGCACAGCGAAGGTGATGGTCAAGGATCTGCGCTACCGGTTGGACGTCAACTCGTTGCACCGGGACGAGCAGGCCGACCACCTGGCGCTCAACGAGATCGGGCGGGTCCGGCTGCGCTCCACCCAGCCGTTGTTCGTGGACGAGTACGCGAAGAACCGGCAGACCGGCGGGTTCATCCTCATCGACGAGGCCACCAACATCACGGTGGGGGCCGGGATGGTCGTCAAGGCCGAGTAGCGGTCGGTCGCACACGCCTCGTAACGGGATCGTCTTCGGACGGTCCCGTTTTCGTGTTCCGGTCGGGAAGGATGATCGGATCGGTCCGAACAAAGGTGAAATGTTACGTCTGGATTTCCGAACGTAAAGGTTTAAGGCACAGTTTTCCGGTTCGCGGTACCGAATGCATCTGTGTGAATGGTGTCCACCAGGGGGGCGAAGTTACCGGGCGTTAGGGCTTGTTGTGGGGGCGGAGGTCTTGCGGTTTGTCAGGCCGTGACGGCGGTTTCGGGTCGCTTTGTCAGACATGGGATGAATGAAGCACGAAGAAAAAAATCTCCACAAGTCTGGAAATTGAGGTTCAAGTCTGCCTAAAGTGTCCAAATCACAGGGAGTTCGCAATCGAGCGAATACGCGCGGTGAGAACTGTCTGTGTGTTGGAACCCCCATCACCCCCACAAGGAGGAAACCGCGTGAAGAAGCACCCCACCCGCAGGGTTGCCATCGGCGCCGTCGCGGTCGGCGCGCTCACCATCCCCATGGCCCTCACCGGGGCCACGGCCGCCGGCGCCGATGACCTCGCGCCGGTCTACACCAGCTCCTCCACCTCGGGCAACGACTGGTTCGTGGTCCTGGAGGACTCGATCAGCACTTCCTCGGTCTCCCCCGCGTCCCTGGGGATCTCCTCCGACCAGGTGAACCACACCTACGAAGAGGTCATCAACGGCTACTCGGCCACGCTGAGCGGCTCCGAGGTCCAGGACCTGCGGGCCCAGGACGGCGTCGCCTACATCGAGCAGGTCGGCGAGGCCGAGATCAACCTCACCTGGGGTCTCGACCGGATCGACCAGGAGGACCTGCCCCTGGACGACTCCTACACCACCGAGGCCGACGGCTCCGGCAGCACGGTCTACGTCATCGACACCGGCATCGACCCGGAGCACTCCGAGTTCGGTGGCCGCGCCTCGGTCGGCTTCGACGCCAGCGGTGGCGACGGCATCGACGGTCAGGGCCACGGCACCCACGTCGCGGGCACCGTCGGCGCCGAGACCTACGGTGTCGCTCCCGGCGCCGAACTGGTCGGTGTGAAGGTCCTGGGCGACGACGGCTCCGGTTCCTACGACGACGTCATCGCGGGCATCGACTGGGTGGCCGAGAACGCCGACGGCGGAGCGGTCGCCAACATGTCGCTGGGCGGCCCCGCCTCCCAGGCCGTCGACGACGCGGTCAACAACCTGTCGGCCTCCGGTGTGTTCGTGGCCGTGGCCGCGGGCAACGAGAGCCAGGACACCGGCAACGTCTCCCCGGGCGGTGCCGAGGGTGTCGTCTCCGTCGGTGCCTCCGACGAGAGCGACGCCACCGCGTCCTTCTCCAACTACGGTCCCGCCGTCGACATCTACGCCCCGGGCGTGGACGTCGAGTCGACCATCCCCGGTGGCGGGACCGACATCTACAGCGGCACCTCGATGGCCAGCCCGCACGTCGCCGGCGCCGCCGCCCTGTACAAGAGCGGACAGGGTGACGACGACCAGGACACCATCCTGGACTGGCTGACCACCAACGGTGGCGACGACAAGCTGAGCGGCGTGCCCAGCGACACCGTCAACCTTCTGCTGAACGTCGAGGGTCTGTAAGACCCACCGGGTTGTGGAGACCCCGCGCGTCCACAACACGGACTGATCGACAGCCGACGGGACGGCCCCGGGCCAGAGGTTCCACCTCCGGCCCGGGGCCGCGTCGTGTCCGTGGTGGGACGGACACGGGGAGGGCCGCGTCAACCCATGAGATCCGCGAGACGTTCGCGCAGTTCCTCGCCCCAGGCGTCGCCTTCGGGGAAGAACACGGCCGGTCGGCCCAGCGGTGCGGATACGGACACCTCGTCGTCTCCCTCGTGTCGATCGCCGGTCCACAGGTGGCGCCAGGTGCCGGGCGGCAACGTCACCGTCACCTCCGACCCGCCGGACACGAGCACCGGTGCGACCAGGAACGAACCGCCGAACAGGAAGACCTCGTCCGAACGGGTCGCCGCGCTGTCGGGGTGGTGCAGCCACACGTGCCGCAGCACCGGCATACCCGTCTCCACGGCCTCGGCGACCACCCCACGGCGGTAGTCGGCCAGAGCCTCGAAGATCCTGGTCTGTTCGGCGAAGGCCTCGCGACAATCGGGGTCGTACACCTGGGCGTTGCTTCCCGGCAGGTTCCCCTCATGGGTGCGCAGCACCGGACTCCACACGTTGGTCTCCACCCAGCGCAGGAGCAGCTCCCGGTCCCGCGACACCCCCACGAGCGGTTGGTCCAGGCCGGTGTACCCGCCCGCGTCGCTGTGGTTCAGGGTCATCCCCGACACCCCGGCCGACAGCAGGCCCCGGATCGCCGAACCGAGCCCGTCGTGTCGGTCGAAGGCGACCAACTGGTCCCCGGCCCAGAACAGACCCGCGTGCGCGGCCGAACCCGCTCCGGCGGAGCGGTGGAACACAAGTGCGTCGGGGACCTCGGACGCCTCCCGGGCCTCCCTGTTGAGCCGTGCCCACTCCACCGGCCAACGGTTGTGCCACTCCTTCGGATCCCCGTCGTGCAGCACCGCGTCCAGCGGCAGCCCCTCGGCGAAGTCGGCCATCCACCCGGAGGCCCCCACCCCGGCGACCTCGTCGACGATCACGTCACGGAACCACTCCCACGCGTCCGGATGGGTCAGGTCCACCAGAGCCGCCTCGAACCCGCCCTGGTCCAGCAGGTAGGCTCCGCCGTCGGGTCGGGACACCAGGAAGCCCGCGGTCAGCGCCTCGTGGAACAGGTCGCGCCTGGCGGGATCGGGCTTGTCGGAGGTGTCCACCACGAACGGGTTGACGTAGGTGAGCATCCGGATCCCGTCCGCCTCCAGCTCGGCGACCAGCTCCTCCCATCCCGGGTAGCGCTCGCGATCCAGTACCCAGTTCCACCACAGGCGCTCACCGAACCCGGTCCGCCGGCGCCCGGACCAGTCCTGGACCCACACGCCGGTGATCCGCGCCCCGGCCGCGCGCAGGCCGGCCACGGCGGCGCGTACGGCCTCGGTGCCGCCCTGGACCCCGACGACGGCGCCCTCGCCGCTCCACCCGGCGAGGGGCCCGGGGCGTCCGGTGTCCTCGGTGTGCGCTCGGAGCAGGTCGGCGGGTGCGTCCCCCGAGTACAGGGTCGCCCGGACCGAGGGGCGCCACACCTCCACGTCGAAGCGGTCGTCCGGGCGCAGGTCGAAGGCGCTCGGGTGGTGGGTGTCCACCGACACCGCGCGTAGGGCGTCGGTGGCGGCGAAGGGGATGGCGGCGTAGGTGGTCTGCGGCGCGCCACCGCCGCCCTGGGTGAGTTCGGCGAGGGTGGTGAGGGGCTCACGACCGCGTCCCACCCCCTGCTCTCGCACCATGACGGGCACGTAGCGGCCGGTGAGGTCGAAGTCGGTGTACTGGGCGCCCAGCCCGTGCACACCCTCCTCGGCCGCGCGGTCGAAACGCAGCACCACAAGGTCGCCGCCGGGGACGTCGACCTCGATCTCCAGCCGTTCACGGTCCACCGAGCGCAGGGTGAGCGTGTACTCGGAGCCCTCGGCGGCGCCGGGACCGGTGAGCCGGCCGCGCAGGATCACCTTCCGATCGTCGTGGGCCAGTTCGGTGACGGTCTGTTCCGTCCTGCTGAGGTCGAGGGCGCGTTCGAAGGAGAAGTGGCCCACGTGTTCGCGCCAGGTGAGGGAGCCGTGGGCCACCGCGAGGAAGGCGCTCCCGGAACCCCAGAGGGGACGGTCGCGGTGGTCGCGCAGGTCCAGACCGTTCGTCAGGGCGATCCGGTGGTCGCCGAAGGGGGTGAGGGCGGGTACGTCGTCGGCCACGGTCAGGCCACCGGTGGCGATGGGGATCGGGGGAACGTAGCGGGCGCGGGCCGTGTGGTGGGCGACGACCGCCCCGATCCCGGCGGCTCCGACCACCGCGGCCAGGGTGAGGAACGCACGACGTGTCCAGGGGGATCGGGCCATGGGGGTCTCTCCAGGTGCGCGAGCGTCGGGAGCGGCCCGGGTCACGTTATGACGCGCGGTGTCACATTGGAAGGGATGTGGCCGAGAGGCGAGGAAATGGTGACCTTTCGCTCTTGCGAAGTGACCGAAAGTAATACCCTGGGGGCGTGGATGGATATCGACTGGTCTTCGTCGGGGGGATGGGCCGTTCCGGCTCGACCCTGATCGAGCGTCTCCTCGGAGAGCTGCCCGGATTCTGTTCCGTCGGAGAGGTCGTGCACCTGTGGCGCCGCGGCCTGTTGGAGAACGAGCGCTGTGGCTGTGGTTCTGCGTTCGCCGACTGCGGGTTCTGGATGGAGGTCGGCAAGCGCGCCTTCGGTGGGTGGGACCGGCTGGACCTGCCCCGGATCCTGAGTCTGAAGGACAGCGTGGACCGCACCAGGTTCCTGCCGCTCCTGCTCAACGCGGCCGCCGATGAGAGCACCGTCGCCGCGCGGGGCATGCGCTACACCGATCTGTACCACCGGCTCTACGCCGCGGTCGCCGAGGTCTCCGGGGCACGGGTGATCGTCGACGCCAGCAAGCACGCCTCCCTGGCGGCCTGTCTGCGTCGCCGGTACGGAGCTCGGATGCGGTTGCTGCACGTGGTGCGCGACCCCCGTGCCGTGGCCCACTCCTGGAGCAAGAGGGTGGCCCGTCCCGAGGCCACCGCCGCCAGCAGCGAGCAGGAGATGGCGAGGTACACCGCCGGGCGCGCCGCGGTGCAGTGGATGACGCAGAACGCCTCGATGGACGCCCTGTCGCGTCTGGGCGTTCCCACCCTGAGGGTCCGTTACGAGGACTTCGTGGCCGATCCGGAGAGCGAGTTCGGGCGGATCGCGGAGTTCGCGGGGCACGACGGGCCGTCGCTCGCCCTGGGGGAGAGGGGAGTGCGGTTGTCCGTCGGACACGCGATCTCGGGCAACCCGATGCGTTTTCGGGGCGGACCCGTCGGCGTGCGGGCCGACCACCGTTGGCGGGAGGACCTGCCCTCCTGGCGGCGCCGTCTGGTCGCCGCGGTCACCGCGCCGCTCCGCGGACGCTATGGGTACTGATGTCCGCTCTGCGACCGCGCGGGGTGTTGTGTGCACAAAAAATAACGTATCGTCACCAAGGAAACACTCTGTGTTGCAGTCGGGGGAGTCGGGGGGCGATGCGCCGTGGGCGGCGGACCGGTACGAGGCATGGCGGCGACGGGGGCATTGCTCTTCGCCCTGGGACTGACCGGGACGGGCGACGGGCCGACGATCGCGGCCACACCGAGGGGCGAGCCGCCGTCGGGGGAGAGGTCCGTGTCCGGCGCGTCGACCTTCCTGGGGCTGCCGCCCCTCGTCGAGTCCGGCTGCACCGTCTCCGACATCCTCGAACCCTCCTGCGGGGTCTGGTGGGGCGCCAGCCCCTACCAGGACGACGTCGCGCGGCTGGAGGAGGCGGTCGATCGGGACATGGACATCGTCTACACCTGGCGGGGCATCGACCAGCCGCACGTGCCGGGTCAAAGGGAACTCGACATGATCGCCGAGGGCCGGTACGTCCACACCAACATCGAGGCGCGGCGCTTCACCCAGGAGGGCCACCCCGACATCGACTACGAGGACATCGTCGCCGGGGAATTCGACTCGTCCCTGCGTTCCCAGGCCCGCGCCATCGCCGACACCGAGGTCCCCTACTTCGTCACCTTCGACCACGAGGCCGACGCGAACAAGCGCTACAACAGCCGCGGCACCCCCGAGGAGTTCGTGAGCTCCTGGCGGCACATCGTCGACCTGTACCGGGAGGAGGGCGCCGACAACGTCATCTGGGTGTGGAACGTGACCGGCTGGGAGGACAACCTCGACCGGCTCCCCGGCCTGTGGCCCGGTAACGACTACGTCGACTGGATCAGCTGGGAGGCGTACAACATGACCGGCTGCGACATCATGCCGCACTGGACCGAGGTGCACTCCTTCGAGGAGGCCCTGGCCCCCGCCTACGAGTGGGTCCAGGAGGAAGGGCCCGAGCACGGGATCGACCCGGACAAGCCGGTGATGATCGGCGAGATGGGTACCACCGACATCGGCGCCGGTGAGACCCACCAGTGGTACGCGGACATCCCCGAGGTCCTCAAGCGCTACGACCGCGTCCGCGCCGTCAAGGTCTGGGACAACAAGGTCTCCGACGGCTGCGACTTTCGCATCAACGCCAACGAGCACGCCCGCCGCGGCTTCGAACTGGCCGGTCAGGACCCCTACGTGAACCTGCCCGAACGCGTCCGCCGACTCGCCGAGTTCGCCGAGTCCCGAAAGAACGACGAAAGCCGGGACTAGCCGCCCACGGGGCGGGACATGGCCCAGGTGCGGGGGCCGTCGTCGGGCAGGACGTACTCGGCGGTCACCGTGAAGCCGAGCGACTCGTAAAGACGGACGTTGGTGTCGGTCGAGGTCTCCAGGAAGGCGGGGACGCCCGAGCCGTCCGCCTCGCGCAGACCGGCCTCGATGACACGACGGCCCAGTCCGCGCCCACGGGCCTCGGGGCGCACGCCGACGCTTCCCAGGAACCAGGCCGCTCCGGCGGGCCGGTGCCGCTCCATGGTCCCCTCCGCCGACGCGTAGGCCTGCGCGCGGTCCCCGGCCAGCTCGACCAGGGTCGGCAACAGCCGTTCCATGACCACGTCGGCCCCGCCGGAGTCCGGGGTGGACCACACGGCGACCGCGGCCAGGTCCTGGCTGACCCACACACGCCCGTGCGGTAGCCCGACCTCGGCGAGGAAGAGCCGTTGGAACTCGCGGAGCCGGGCGAGGTGGTCGTCGGCGGAGATGGTGTGCCTGGTGAAGGGATAGTCCGCGAACGCCGCGGCCAACGTGTCCGCCGCCGCCGCGACGTCCTCGTCGGTGGCCTCCCTGATCATGTGCGCCCCCTCGCTCTGGCTCGGCCGTGTACAGGCCCCGTGAGCGGAGTCTACCCGCCCACCTTCGGCGGAGACCACGTCTTTTCCCGAGTGGGCGACGCCGCCGGGGCGCGGTCCCGGAAGGTGCGGGAACGTGCCCCGGCGGTGCTCAGACCCCCTTGCCGCGCAGGTGCAGCAGGCGCAGGATCCATCCCGGCGGCACCCCGCAGACCACCAGGAACGCCACGTAGGCGCGTCCTTCCAGTGGGCGGGTGCGCAGGGTGGTTCCGATCCACCTCAGCGCCGGGCCACGGCGCCCGGCCGAGGCCTCGGCGAAGGCGATCTGACCGGCGATCCGGGCGTGGCCGCGCGGCACCACCCGGAACTCGGGGTACTTCTCCAACAGCCAGCGCAACGCGGTGGAGATGGTCTGCCAGCGCTCGGAGAAGAACGACTTGCGGTGCCACAGCACCCGCACCCCCGCCTCGGGGAGGTTGCGGATCGGCGCTCGCTTGGCCAGTCGCAGCAGCAGCTCGTAGTCCTCGGCGTAGCTGCCCGGGATCTCCTCGCTCACCGTGCCGCAGCCGTCCACCATGGCGGACCGGCGGATGAGGAACGAGGAGGGGTGCAGCTCGGTCAGGCGTGAGGCCAACAGGTCCCGGTAGGTGACATGGGTGCGCTCCAGGACCCGCTCGGACTCGACCTTGTCGTAGACCACCCGGATGCCGCAGCACACC
Source organism: Nocardiopsis listeri (assembly GCF_020741345.1). Taxonomy (GTDB): domain Bacteria; phylum Actinomycetota; class Actinomycetes; order Streptosporangiales; family Streptosporangiaceae; genus Nocardiopsis; species Nocardiopsis listeri_A. The sequence goes on along the minus strand of NZ_DYZD01000380.1, from coordinate 1,942 downwards.
ATCTCGGTCTCCGGCTCGGCCCGCAGGACCTCCACCTGGGCGCGCAGCTTGCCGGGCATCCAGGTGTCGTCGTCGTCACAGAACGCCACGAGTTCGGTGTCGGCGGCGAGGATTCCGGTGTTCCGCGCCCCGGCCAGCCCCGGCGTGAGCGAGTTGGTCACCACCCGGACGGGTCGTTCGCCCTCGGACCGGGCCAACGAGTCGTCGGGTCGGCTGTTGTCGAAGACCACGACGGCCGTGATCCGTCCCGGGTAGTCCTGCTCGGCCACCGCCCGGAGCGTACGGCGCAGCAACTCGGGCCGGTCCCGGGTGGGCACCACCACGGTCACCCGCGGCCACTCACCTTCGTTGCCCATCGGGCGGGCCCGGGGTTCGGGCGCCTCCTGGTCGCTGAGCAGGTCGATGAGGGCTCCGGCGCGTTCGGCCGCGTCGCCCGGGCCACTGTCGGTGGTCGGGTCCACCCGGAAGTCCTCCGGTGTGGACAGCGCCTTGTCGATGAGGGCGTGCAACTGCTGGGCGGTCGAGCAGACGCGGGCCCGCCCGGCCTCCTCCAACCGGTCGGCGAACAGGAGCTGGTGGTCATCGACGTGTTCGTCCAGTTCCGGGTCGCGTGCGACCACGATCGGCAGGTGCCCCGAGGTCCGGGCCTGGACGACGGTGCCCGGACCGCCATGACACACCACCGCCCTGGCGCGCCCCATGGCCTCGGAGAGTTCGTTCCCGGGAAGGAAAGGCGATCCCGTGGCCCGGGACGGGGCCGCGCTGTGCCCGTGCTGGACGAGCACGCGCAGGTCGGGGTGGCGGCGGGCGTAGTCGTCGACCCAGCGCACGAGTCGGTCGAACGCGTGGTGGTCGGTTCCGACGCTGACGACCACGTCGGGATGGTCACTGTCGTCCCCACGGTGTGGGCGGCGGGATGTGGTCTGTTCGGTCACAGGAGCGGTCCTACGGTGATCGCGGTCGGCATGAACGAGCGCTGTTCCTCCCACTGGGCGAGGAACAGACGGGTGAACGGCTTGCAGAGTCGTGCGGTGAGCGTGGGGGTGTCGATGCGGTCGTAGACCTCGATGTAGACGGTCGGGATCCGCAGCAGCCACGCCAGGACGAAGAACGGCAGGGCCACCCCGGCCCCGGTGCTGACCACCACCGACGGGCGCTGCTCGCGCATCGTCCGGAGGGCGAGCCCGGTGTTGCGCAGCAGGTTGCCGACGTTGCGGGTGGTGGGGTGGTGCGCCCAACGGACCGACTCGTCACCGAGTACGGACTCGGCGTCGGGGGTGCGGAAGGTGACCCACACCCGCTCCTTCCCCCGCCACCAGGGGCGTAGCGAGCACAACTGGGTGAGATGGCCGCCGCTGGAGGCCACCAGGAGAACCGGTCGCGCGGACAATGCGTGCTCCATTCATGGCTGTGGGTGATGAACGAAGGGGGGATCGAGGGAACCTCACGGGCGTGCGCCTCACCTCCGCAGGTGGAGTTCCAAGTGGTCGCGCGCCCACCAGAGCGAGGCCAGGTGGCCGAGCGCGCCCACGCCCACGGCGAGGATCAGGATGGGAATCCCACCACCGAGACCGGCCTCGGCCAGGAGCGGCAGCGCGCCGAACCACACCAGGGTCCCGCCGACGGCCACCGACACCGGCCTGCTCACCGGGTGCAGAGCCACCATGGTCCGTAGCTGCCACAGCGGCAGGGCCTTGCGCAGCAGGACGGCCGACACCAGGGCCACGGCGGCGCCGGGAGCTCCGTGGGAGGGCACGAGCAGTACGCACACACCCACGTTGACCAGTAGGGAGAGCAGGTTGTTCAGCAGGTTCAGGCCGGTGCGTCCGGTCATGGTGAGGACCAGGTCGCCCATCCCCAGCACGGACGCGGCCAGTTGCCCGGCGCAGACGATCACCAGCACGGTCGCGCCGGCGCTGTACTCGACGCCGAACAGCCGCAT
>NZ_DYZD01000379.1 GCF_020741345.1 Nocardiopsis listeri | reverse complement strand
GCACCGTCCTCGCCACGCAGGTACATGGCGAAGGAGGGCTGCCCGTTGGCGGCGGTGGGTACCAGGGCGAGGTCGCCGGGCGCCTTGGCCGGACACTGGGCGTGGACGAGCCGCACGATGTTCTCGGGTCCGCGCACCCAGGTGGCGAACGGTGGCATCTCGAAGGCCGCCTCGGCGGTGAACAGCTCGGTGAGCGCACCGATGTCGTAGCTCTCGAAGGCGGTGACGTACCGCTCCAGCAACTCACGTTGGTCGGCCCTGGGCGCGGGGATCCGGTCCTCCCGTGGGAGTTCCTTGGCCAGCTGGGCACGGGCCCGCTGTAGCAGGCTGTTGACGGCCGGGACCGAGGTGTCGAGGATCTGCGCGACCTCGGCGGCGCTGAACCGCAGCGCCTCGCGCAGGATCAGCACGGCGCGTTGTTTGGCGGGCAGGTACTGCAGAGCGGCGACCAGGGCGAGACGGACGCTCTCACGACCGGCCACCACGTTCCCCGGGTCGTCGACGCCCACCCCGAGACGGTCCGGCATCGGCTCCAGCCAGGGGATCTCCGAGCCGTCTGCCAGTTCGGATTCGGGGCTGTCGGTCGGCCCGCCCAGGCCCGTGGGCAGGGGTCTGCGCCCGCGTTTGTCCAGGGCCGTCAGGCACACCGTGGTGGCGATGCGGTGCAGCCAGGTGCGCAGACTGGAGCGGCCCTCGAAGCGGTCGATCCCCTTCCAGGCGCGTAGACAGGTCTCCTGGACCAGGTCCTCGGCGTCGTGCGCCGAACCGAGCATGCGGTAACAGTGCGCGTACAGCTCTCGGCGGTAGGGGCCGATGAGCCGGGCGAAGTCCTGGTCGATCGTCGTCTGCTCAACCACGATCGTCACGCTACGCCGCCCCTACGACAGAACGGATGGGGTGTGGTCGTTCCTTTGCCGGAATTTCTTCCGGTGAGCCCACGGGCCGGTGGCCGGCACCCTTCACCGGGCGCCGACCACCGGTGGCGTGGGGCTCCGGTGGCCTCAGGCCTCCTGGGGTGTGGCCTCCATGGCGGCCAGGTGCTCGGGGCTGAGCTGGACGATCTGCACGTAGTTGCCGTCGGGGTCCTGGGCTGTGGCGAACAGGCTCCCGTCACGGTCCTCCAGCGGGGCGACCCACTCGGTGCCCCGCTCGTCCATGCGGGCGGCGACGTCTCGTGCGTCGGCGACGTCGAAGTTGAGGATCATCCGAGGGGCGTCGACGGCCTTGGGGCCGATGTCTTCGCGACGGTCGATCATCATGTGGAAGTTTCCGAACTTGAGCACCCGGTAGTCGCCCACGGTGTTGTTCTGGACCGGGTCGAGCACGGCGGCGTACCAGTCGCGCAGGCGGTCGGGATCGGTACTGGCCAGGAGCATGCTGTCAAGGACGGTGTTCTTCACGGGGTCCTCCCTGTGTCGTTGGTCCGATCGTTCACCCGTACCGACTCCGTGGAGGCGGTGAACTCATCGCGGGCTTTTCACTCCTGGATGAGGCCGATCACGTTGCCCGCGGGGTCGGTGAACCAGGCGACCAGGGGTCCACCGCCCTCGCGGACGATCCCCTTGGCGTCGTGCCGGAACTCCTCGTAGCGCAGCATGGTGATCCCGCGACGGAGGAGTTCGTCGACGGCGGCGTCGATGTCGTCGACCGGAAGGTTGAGGACGGTGAACACCGCGGGCACGTGATCGGGTTTGGGGTAGACGAGCACGCCGTGGTCCCCGCCCAGGTCGATCTGGAGCAGGCCGTGCCCTTCCATCCCCGGTACCGGCCGCACGTCCAGGCCCAGGGTGGTGCCGTAGAACTCCAGGGCGGTGTCGGGGTCGGGGACGGCGAAGGAGCCGAAGGCTCGGGTGGTGTCGAACATGTGGTCCTCCTCCAAGGTGGTGTCTCACCCGTACGGACCCGGGCGGCGAGCCGAACTCATCGCCTCTGTGGGCGCGAGCGGGTCAAACAATGCGGACGATTCCGTACGCGCCTCTTGGGTGACGCAGCGTGATCGCCGGTGTTACCTTCGCGTGGGCGAGAGGGCGCCTGACCTGGCGCGGCTCGCCGGTGTCCGACGGAGGGCACCGAGCCTCGTTCGAGGGAGATCGCATATGCGCGCAGTGGTGTTCGAGAACTACAAGGAGTTCCCCTCACTCACCGAGGTGCCCCGGCCGGAACCGGGACCGGGAGAGGTGCTCCTGCGGGTGGCCGGCGCCGGGGCGTGTCACTCCGACATCAGCGTCTACCGGGTGTTCGAGGAAGGGCAGCCGGGCGCCCAGAAGCCACCGTTCGTCCTGGGGCACGAGAACGCCGGGTGGGTCGAGGCCCTCGGCCCGGGCGTGAGCGAACGGATCCAGGTGGGCGCCGCGTACATGGTCTACGGGCCGATCGGCTGTGGACAGTGTCGCAAGTGCGCCGAGGGGCTGGAGACCTACTGCGAGAACGCCGCGACCATGCCCTACCTGGCCGTGGGGCTGGGCCGGGACGGCGGCATGGCCGAGTACATGACGGTGCCCGCCCACCATCTGATCCCGCTGGGCGACGCCGACCCGGTGATGGCGGCGCCGTTGGCCGACGCGGGTCTGACCCCCTACCACGCGATCAAGAAGGCGCTTCCGTATCTGGCCGGCGGTGGACGGTACGCGCTGGCCATCGGCCTGGGCGGCCTCGGCCTGGTCGGGGTGCAGATCCTGCGGGCGCTGACCGGTGCCACGATCATCGCCACCGACGTCAAGGAGGCGGCGCGCGGCCGCGCCGAGGCGGAAGGGGCGATCACCGTGGGGGCCGGCGCGGACCAGGTGGAGCAGATCCGCGCACTCACCGGCGGGCGCGGTGTGGACGCGGCCTTCGACTTCGTGGGCGCGGGCCCGACGGTGGCCACGGCGGCGGCCTCCATGGCTCCGGGTGGTCGTTGCACCGTGGTGGGCATCGCGGGCGGCACCCACGAGTTCTCGTTCTTCACCACCCCGTACGAGTCCTACGTGACCAACACCTACTGGGGTTCGGTCTCGGAGCTGTGGGAGGTGGTGGACATGTACAAGGCCGGACAGATCCGCCCGGACGTGGAGCGGTTCTCCATGGACGAGGCCCTGGAGGCGTACCGGAGGCTGGAGGCGGGCGAGGTCCACGGTCGCGCGGTCGTGACGCCGAACCCGAGCTGACACGGGGGTTCCGGAATCTGCCAGGATTCCCAGAACATCGCCGGACCGCTGTGGAGGAAACGAGATGGATCTGGGAATCACCGGCAGGGTGGCACTGGTGACCGCGGCCGGTTCGGGGCTGGGTCGGGCCATGGCCCTCGCCCTGGCGGCGGAGGGGGCGAACGTGGCGGTGACCGGCCGTGACACCGAACGTCTGGGGGCCACCGTCGACGCCTGCCGGGCGACCGGGGTGCGGGCCGTCGGCATCGTGTGGGACCTGGCCGAACACGGGCGCGCCCGGGAGGTCGCCGATCGGGTCGCCGCCGACCTGGGGCCGGTGGACATCCTGGTCAACAACACCGGTGGCCCGCCGCCCACTCCGGCCCTGGGCCAGGAACCGGCCCTGTGGCAGGACATGTACGCGGCGATGGTGCTGCCGGTGATCGAGTTGACCGACGCGGTCGTGGGCGGGATGCGCGAACGCGGTTGGGGGCGGATCATCACCAGTACCTCGTCGGGACCGATCTCCCCCATCCCGAACCTGGGCGTGTCCAACACGCTGCGGGCCTCACTGCACTCCTGGTCCAAGACGGTGTCCACGGAGGTCGCCGCGGACGGGGTGACCGCCAACGTCATCGTGCCGGGCCGGATCGCCACCCCGCGGGTGGACTCGTTGGACCGCGCCCGGGCCGAACGTGAGGGGCTTCCGCTGGAGGAGGTTCAGGAGAAGGGCCGCGCCTCGATCCCCGCGGGCCGTTACGGCGACCCGGCCGAGTACGGCGCGGTGGCGGCCTTCCTGGCGAGCAGGCAGGCCGCGTACGTGACCGGTTCGGTCATCCGGGTCGACGGCGGTCAGGTCTCCTCGGTCTGATCCGGGACGGGGAGCCGGTCGGGGTCAGGGGACGAGGGCGTGGACGTCGGTGACGGTCGCACCATCGGTGAGGTGGGAGACGACCGCTCCGGGGACCGCCGGCAGTCGGTGCTCGGTCTCGGCGTCGGTGCGGGACGCGGGCAGGGACTCCAGCCACGTGCCACCCTCTTCCCCCGCCTCCGGTCCGGCGGCGTACACCTGGGAACGGCCGTTGTCGGTGTCCAGGTGCGGCACCAGCAGGGTCCGCTCCAGCGCGATCGCGTGAGCGAGATGGTCGGGGGTGATCGCCTCCTCGTCGACCGTGACGGAGGAGAGGACCCGGCCCTCGGGGTCCACGTCGAGCGCCTCGAACGCCCACTCCGTGTCGGGGACGTAGGGCTCGTCTCCGCTGTCGACGGCCACCACCAGGCCCGAGGTGTCGGCGCGCAGCGTACGCCCCGCGGGGTCGATCGGAGAGCCTTCCTCGTCCAAGGCCTCTTCGGGGTAGCGGACCTCGCGACCGTTCACGGGGTCGTTCACGAACGGTCGCGCCAGGTCCGGCCCGGCCACGGTCACAACCGCCGGGGAGCGGTCCAGCGGGCCCGGCGCGACCGGGTCGCCGGGGCCGGTGATCGGCCGCCGGTCGTCCCACAGAACGCGCCCTGTGGAGGGGGCCAGGGCGGTGATGACCAGGGTCAGGGTCTCGGCACGGCCGGCGAACACGAGCGGGTCCTCGAAGGAGCCGCCCAGGCTCAGTCCGGCGAGCTCCTCCTCGGAAACGCAGGCGTGTGCGAGCACTACCCGACCGGGGTCGCCGGTGTCCTGGCCGGGTTGGAGCAGGGGCGGCCCCTGAACGGTGCAGAACTCGGTCGGCTCCGAGGGCCGAAACGCCCACAGGTCCGCGCCGTCGCGGGGGGAGCGGGCCAGGACGACGCCGTGGTCGGAGCCGGCCGCACCGGGTTCCTCCGGTAGCGCGGCGGCCTCCTCCGCGTCCAGGGAGTGCAGCTGCACCATCGGCGAGTACGCGTTCCACCCATCGGACGTCTCCTGGGCGCCGACGTCGCGTTCCCAGACGATCTCTCCGGTGGCCGCGTCCAAGGCGACGAACCTGCCGGGCGCGTGGGGCCGGGGTGGGCGCAGGAAGTAGGCGTGCTCCCCCAGTACGCCCCACCCGTGCCCGGCGAAGGTGTCCGGGTCGGGCGCGGACACGTCCGTCTCCCGGTAGGTCCACAGTTCCCGCCCGGTGGCGCCGTCCAGGGCGACCAGGCCGTCGGCCAGGACCGCGACGGGCCCGTGGGTTCCGCGCACCATGTCGATGGCGTCGACGTCGCCCGGAGGCGACCAGCTCCAGCCGTGCTCGTGCACGCTCTGTGGGTGGTCGGCCGGGGCGCCCGGGTGTTCGCGCGCGGTCTCGTGGATCAGTCCGGCCCGGTCGCGGTACCAGGACATCGTGGCCACCAGTGCGACCACGAGGACACCGACGCCCAGACCGAGCCGGACCCGACGTCGGACACGGCCGTCCCCGATGGGCGGCGCGAAGGCGGTCCCGCCCACGGCAGGGGTGGCGGGCCTCAGTGTCAGACCTTCTGGGAGGGCCGGGGGCCGAGCCCCAGGGCGGAACGCAGCTCGTCGCAGGCCTCGGCGCAGGTCTCGTCGAAGGTCACCACCTCGACCGGGCCGCCCCGAGCCCATCGGGCGAGCTGGTCGTGCCACTCGCTCCGCGGCATGGAGACGGTGTCGGGCGGGGAGAGGTCCTCCCCGACCACGATCGGCGGGCCGTCGGTGAGGACGGTGACCCTGTGCTCCGGATAGGTCTGGTCGAGGTCGGTGTCGAGAGGGTGGGAGGAGTGCAGGACCACGACGTGGGTCTGTTCGGGGCTCTCGTTGGTGGACATGGGCGCCTTTCCTTGGGGGGAACGCCCGAACCCTGCTCGCCCGGGGCACCTTCGAAACGTGATCCACCGGGCCGGTTCCGGTCACCGGCCCGGTGGAGTACCTCGCGAGGCCCTTCAGTAACCGCTGAAGGCGTCCGTGCGGACCCCGCGGGCCCCCAGGGCGCGCAGGAGGCCACGCGTGGCCTCGACCATCACCGGCGAGCCGGCCACGTAGGCGAGGCGGTCGGCGTGGTCGGGCACGTGCTCGCGCAGCGCCGTCGCCGGGTCGGGGCCTCCGTACACCGCGCCTTCGGGCAGGACGCCCGGGCCGTGCGGGCAGACGACCACCACCGGGATTCCGGCGGCGGCGAAGACCTCGGTGTGGGTGAGATCGGCGGGGTCGGTGACCTGGTGCAACAGGACCGCGTCCCGTCCCGGGTGCTCTGCGGCCATGGAGGCGAACGGCGTGACACCGATGCCGCCGGCCACGAACAGGACCGGGACGGCCGGGTCGGCGGGTGGCAGGAAGTCCCCCGCGATCCCCGTCGCGATGAGCTCGTGACCGGGTTCGAGCTCGACCAGGGTCCGCTTCAGGCTGCTGGAGGATTCGGGCACGCGCATGGCCAGACGGATCTTCTCGGGATCCGTGGGCGAGGAGGCGATGCTGAACATCCGGCGGGTGCCCCGGGAGTCGGGACGGCGGTGCGGCACGGTGAGTTCCAGGTACTGGCCGGCGGAGAAACGCAGCGGCCGGGAGGAGGCCAGGACCAGTTCGATCGTTCCGGGCACCGGCTCGCGGCGGTCGACCAGGCGCAACCGGAGCGCGTGCCGCTGACCGAACGTGAAGGCCAGGACGTTGCCGACCAGCAGCGCCAGCTCGGGTGAGGAGTACAGCGGGCCGAGGGTGAAGGAGACCCCGTCCAGAACACCCACGGTCGCGGCCACCAGCGCCCGCTGCCACCACCGGGGCGGCGTGGTGAGCGGTTCGGTGAGCATGAAGGCGGCCAGGAACAGCAGCGGGGAGGAGGCCAGGACCGTCCAGACCGCGTCGGTGACCGGTGTTGCGGCAGCGACCGTGGCGTACAGGTTCAGTCCCCCGCTGACCAGGAGGAACACCCCGACATAGGAGAACACCCCGAGCCGGCGCACCACCAGGTGGCCGCCGACCAGGACCAGCGGCAGCAGGCCGGCCGAACCCACCCACCAGGAGGGGGCGGCGATCCCGGCGACCCCGACCACGACCAGCGCGAACGCCGCCGGGTTGAGCACGTGCCTGCCGCGCCGGGTCAGTACGTACTTGGACAGGGTGGCCAGAGCCGAGGCCACCGCGACCGCGAGCAATCCGGTCAGGGTGCCCTCCGGCCACAGGATCAGGAACAGGATCAGGCCGGTGATCAGGGACGACTCCGGGTGCGGACGCACCCCGAGGGCCTTGGGCACGAGCAGACCGGTGAGCAGGGCCGCGCCGACCGACACCACCAACGAGGCGATGACGTCCACGAGACCGAAGGAGAGGATGCCGAGGGCGGACTGGACCAGGGCGGCCAGGGTGATCGCGCCCAGGGTGACCGATACCAGCCGGTACATGGTGACCTCCCCGGTGAACAGGGCCGACAGGTATCTCATCGGAAGAACTCCCAGGAGGTGGCGGGGTGGGGGCGGGGCCCGGGCCGGTGCTGGAGGGTGCCGTCGGTGAACACCCGCGTGCATTCGAAGGCGAAACCCGCGTCGGACAGGGTCTCGGGGGTGGTGTGGAACAGGGCGGTGGCCAGGCCGTCGGCGAGGGCGGCGGTCTCGGCGACCGCCCAGGTCGCGGTGACACGTTCGACCGGCGCACCCGTGCGGGCGTCCAGGACGTGGTGCAGCCCCTGCCCCCAGCGTCGACGGTTGGTGGCGGAGGAGGCCAGGGCGCCGTCCGCGAGGGTGAGGACGCCGATGGCCCTGCTCGGGTCCCAGGGGTGTTCGAGGGCGACCCGGATCGGTGCGCCGTGGGCGCGCAGGTCGCCACTGGCGTCGACCACCGCCGCGGTGATCCCGTGGTCGGCCAGCAGTCCGGTGACCTCGTCCACCAGCCATCCCTTGCCGAGCGCGCCGATGTCCAGCACGGCCGGCGCTTCGGCGTGGGGTCGCAGGGTGAGGACGGTGCCGCGCCGGTGGAGCGCCCCGGGTCCGGGGGCGGGCGACGGCGGCCCGTGGGGGCGCAGGGTGTGCTCCGCGTCGTCGCCCAGCCGGACCATGGAGCCCCCGATCAGGGGGTCGATCGCGCCATCGGTGGCCGCGCGCAGGCGTTCGTACAGGTCCAGGATCCCGACGACGCTGTCGGGGAAGGCGACCGGCCCGCCGGTGGTGGCGAGTTCGGCGACCAGCGAGTCGGGGCGGAACCGCGAGTAGGCGCGGTCGAAGTCGGCCACGAGCAGGTCGACGGCGTCGATGACCTCCGTGGCGGGCGGCTCGGGGGTGTCGACGCGCCAGCGGGTGCCGATGGCGGTCAGGTCCCAGCCGTGGGGGCGGGCGGGCACGGCGGTGGCGGCGACGTCAGTCGTGGGCATCGTCGCGGATCCGGTTCAGGGCCTCCAGGAAACCGTCTCCGGTGAGGGAGGACCCGCCGACCTTGTCCACCTCGATCTCGTCCAAGGGCACGCCGACCACCAGTTCGGGGATCTTCTGGGCGAACTCCTCCTGGTAGCGGGCGGAGTTACCGCTCTCGGCGGTACCGACGACCTCGACCTCGGTGACGTCGTTGTCCTCCAAGGTGATGGTCACGGTGATCTCGTTGTCGGCTCCGTGGGCGACGTAGGGGCCGGTGGCCGTGTACTCGCCGTCGGTGTAGTCGCCGTGGAGGACGGGTTCGGGGTCCTCGGTGGGCTCCGTCGAGGGGCCGGGACGGGGTTCGGGTTCGGGTTCGGCCGCCTCGGCCGGGGCGTCGGCGCCCTGGAGGTGGGCGGTGCCCATCACCAGGCCGACACCTGCGATGGCCAGTCCCGTTCTGACCAGGCCGTCACGGACTTGTGGAGCGGGTTCGGGGGGCACACGGGACCTTTCTTTGCGGAAGCGGTCGGGGCACACCACGCGCATGACAAGGGTAGGCTAACCTAAACTCTGCCGGCGAGCGCCCCCGGGTGCGTACGGGGAGCCCGCCGACCACCCAGACGTGAGGGACGCCCGATCCACCCTCGCTCCGCAGCGCGGTTTCATGGACAACTCATCCGGTTCCCACCAGGCTGGGCGCATGCGAATCCTGCGTCACCTACAACGCATCGACAAGAGCGTCTACGACCGGGTGACCCGAGTGGGCACCCCGCGCTTGGACGGGTACGCGCCACGGTTCGTCCAGGCCACCGACCACATGGCCCCCTGGATGATGGTCTCGGCCACCCTCGCGGTCACCGGCGGCCCCCGACTGCGGCGCACGGCGCTGCGGGCCATCACCGCGGCGGCTCTGGCCAACGCCACCGCCTCCGGGATCAAGTACCTGGTGCGGCGGCCCCGACCGGACGGTTCGGCGGTGCCCGCCGCGCGTTTCCCCTACCGGTCCTACCTGAGTTCCTCCTTCCCCTCCGGGCACACCGCCGCCGCGTTCGGGTTCGCCGGTGGGGTGGCCGCCGACGCGCCTCAATCCCTGTCTGCGCTGGTGACCGCCCTGGCCGGCACCGTGGGGTTCTCGCGGGTGCACAGCGGCGTCCACTACCCGGGCGACGTGCTCGGCGGGATAGCGGTGGGGTTCGCCTCCGCCCTGGTCGCGCGGGCACTGATCCCGCCCAGGCCCGAACTCGTCCACGGCGCGAGCACCGTCCCGGCGGGCGAAGCCGACGTGGACCCGGAGGGCGCCGGGGTGACGGTGGTGCTCAACCCGCGTTCGGCCGACGGGACCCTGCCCACGCTCACCACCGCCGACACCACCACCCGGGTCGCCCGAGAGCTGCCCCGGGCGCGGATCATGCCGATGTCGTCCGACGACGACATCCTGGAGGTGATGGACAAGGCCGCGCGCGACTGCGAGGTGCTGGCGGTGGCGGGCGGCGACGGCACGGTGAACGCCGGTGCGACCGCGGCCCTGGCGCACGATCGTCCCCTGCTGGTGCTGCCGGACGGAACCCTGAACAACTTCGCCCGCACTCTGGGTCTGACCTCGGTGGACATCGCACTGCGCGCCTTCGCCGACCGTCGTCTGGCGCGGGTGGACGTGGGCGAGGTCGACGGACACGTCTTCCTCAACACGTCCTCGTTCGGGTCCTATCCGCACATGGTGGAGCATCGGGACCGATGGGCGCAGCGGATCGGCAAGTGGCCCGCGTTCGCGCTGGCGCTGTGGCGGGACCTGCGGGAGGTGCGGCCCACACCGGCCCTGGTGGACGGACGCCAGGCCAAGGTGTGGTGGGCGTTCGTGGGCAACTGCCGGTACCGGACGCACGCGCGGGTACCCGGGATGCGCGAGCACCTGGACGACGGACGTCTGGACGTGCGGGTGCTGTGCGCCCGATACCCCTTCCCCCGCTTTCGCGCCCTGATGGACGTGCTTTTGGGGCGGCCGTTGTCGGGGCGGGGATACAGCGAACGCCTGGTCGAGTCGTTGACCCTGGCCATCCCCTCCCGGCCGCGGTTGATCGCGGTGGACGGCGAGGTCATG
>NZ_DYZD01000378.1 GCF_020741345.1 Nocardiopsis listeri | reverse complement strand
ACACCATGGAGAACGTCAACTGGGACTCGGTCGCCGAACTGTCGGCGGCGGGCGCGCACGGCGTGGAGGCCCTCGCCGAGAGCACGCTGCCGGTGAACGGTGTGGTGCCCTTCAGCACACCGGCCCCGGTGGACCTGCCGCGACTGGGCGACGCCTGGGTGCGTTGATCGGCGTGGCCGCCCCCGGCGCTCCGTCCGCGAAGTGAAAGGGCGGGTGGCGTGAACCCCCCGGTTCCACGCCACCCGCCCTCAGTGGTGTCTCCCCCCGCGCAATCCGCCCGGACAGTCCCCCTCTGTTCCGTCCGGGGGCATCGTGCGCGAACACCACCGGAAACTACTGTCCGTAGCTCCCTTGTTCCTCAAGGTATCAGCGAAGCGCGCCATCATCACCCCCCGATATCGAACAGTTATCCTCCGTGACGTCCTCGTGCTCACGGCACCGCCGAAGGCTCGATGACGGGCGCTCCCCTAGGCTGAGACCCATGACCAAACGGGACACGGACAAGCCGGTCGTACTGTCGAAGATCTACACCCGGACCGGAGACGCCGGAACCACGGCGCTCGGCGACATGAGCAGGACCTCCAAGAACGACACCCGACTCATCGGGTACGCCGACGCCGAGGAGGCCAACGCCGCCATCGGGGTCGCACTGGCCATGGGCGAACTCCCCGAGGACGTACGCACGCTGCTGGTCCGGGTACAGAACGAGCTCTTCGACCTGGGGGCGGACCTGTCCACGCCCATCGTCGCCGATCCCGAGTACCCACCGCTGCGCGTCCTCCCGGAGTACGTGGAGCGCCTGGAGGAGGCCTGCGACACCTACAACGCGGACCTGCCCACGCTGCGCAGCTTCATCCTGCCCGGCGGCTCCCCCACCGTGGCGTTGGTGCACACCGCGCGCATCGTGGTGCGACGGGCGGAACGTTCGGTGTGGGCCGCGATCGAGGAGCACGGCGACAGCGTCAACCCGCTCACCGCCCAGTACCTCAACCGGCTCTCGGACCTGCTGTTCATCCTCGGCCGATACGTGGCCGAGGAAGGCGACGAGGTTCTCTGGAAGCCCGGCGGAGAGCGCTAGGAGGAAGCGTCCAACTCGCGCTCGACGGCGGCGACCTTACTGTGCAGGCCGTCGGTGACACCGTCCCGGATATCGACCTTGAGCGTCACGCTCACCCGGGACGCGCCCTCACCGGCGGCCGCCACGGCGCGTTTGACCACGTCCATGACCTCGTCCCACTCCCCCTCCACGGTGGTGAACATAGCGGAGGTCTCGTTGGGCAGTCCGCTCTCGCGAACGACCTTGACCGCGCGCGCCACCGCGGGCGCCACGGACTCACCGGTACCGAGCGGGGAAACGGAGAAAGCGACGATGGTGCTCATGTGGCCATGGAAACACAGAGGCCCCGCCGGTGTGAACCAGGCGGGGCCGCGCGAGGGTGAAAGGTTCAGGCCTCCCAGTGGGTGCCCGGGGGCATCGACTCGATCCACGACAGGAAACCGGTGAGCTGGCGCTCCCCCATGGCCACCTCGTAGACCGCGTCCTCGGGGTCGGAGCCGTCCGGACCGATCCAGCCGATCTCCAGGACGGTCACGTCGGCCGGCAGCGGCGCGTCCACCCTCACCGTGCCGGAACCCTCCTCCCCCGCCGTCCGGGAACGTCGCCCCACAACGACGAGACCGCGGCGCGACAGTCGAACTGTCGGCCGCGGTCGGAGCGAGAGGACGGGGTACCAGCCGAAGCCGTCCGTGCCGTACCGGCCGAAACCGACACGCCAGGCGCCCCGGCGCCCCTTGCCCCCGCATACACGCAGATAGCACTCGATGGCGCCACCACTGCGCACCAGGACGAAACGTCGCAGGGCGCCGGCGAGGAACACCACCACGAGGAGGGCGACGAGGACGAGGAGCACCCACCACAGGGACTCCGACCACGGTGTTCCGGGCAGCTGCTCCACCACTCGTCCCGCCTCTTTCGCTTCGTTAGGCGACTTCCTCGCCGGCGGCACGCAGACGGCTGCGGGCACGCCCGGCGGCGGCGCTGTCGCCGTCCTCGGCCGCGCTCGTCAGGGCCTGACGCGCACGGTCCACATCGATGTCCTCGGCGAGCTCGGCGGTCTCGGCGAGGATGGAGACCCGACCCTCACCCGACACCGAGACGTACCCGCCGTGGGCGGCGGCCTTGACCTCACCGGTCTCTCGGGCCCCCAGCACACGAACGACCGCGTCCTCAGCGAGCAGCGACAGCACCGGCACGTGGCCGGGCATGACGCCGATCTCGCCCTCGACGGTCTTCGCGATGACCATGTCGCCCTCGCCTGCCCAAACCTCACGTTCGGGAGAGACGATCTCGACGAAAAGCTTCTTCGACACTGCCACAAACTCCTCGGCTAGCGGGTGGGTTCGGCGGGGCCGAGTACGAATCGATACCCGGCCCCGCCTGGCTGGCCCCGCCCGTCGCCCCCGGGCTCACGGCCGGGGGCACTGACGCGCAGTCCTAGCCTTCCTGAAGCTTCTTGGCCTTCTCCACGACCATGTCGATGTTGCCGACGTCGAGGAAGGCCTGCTCGGGAAGGTGGTCGTACTCGCCGTCGCACAGACCCTTGAAGGAGGCGATGGTCTCCTCGAGAGGAACGAACACGCCCGGGGTACCGGTGAACTTCTCCGCCACGAACATGTTCTGGGAGAGGAAGCGCTCCAGGCGACGAGCCCGGTTGACGATGATCTTGTCCTCTTCGGACAGCTCGTCCATACCCAAGATGGCGATCTGGTCCTGCAGGTCGTTGTTGCGCTGCAGGATCTCCTTGACTCGCTGGGCCACCGCGTAGTGCTCTTCGCCCACGTACTGCGGGTCGAGGATACGGGAGGTGGAGGCCAGCGGGTCGACCGCCGGGTAGATGCCCTTCTGCGAGATCGGGCGGGAGAGCTCGGTCGTCGCGTCCAGGTGGGCGAAGGTGGTCGCCGGAGCGGGGTCGGTGTAGTCGTCCGCGGGGACGTAGATCGCCTGCATCGAGGTGATCGAGTGACCACGCGTCGAGGTGATCCGCTCCTGGAGCTGACCCATCTCGTCGGCCAGGTTGGGCTGGTAACCCACGGCCGAGGGCATACGGCCCAGCAGCGTGGAGACCTCCATACCCGCCTGGGTGAAACGGAAGATGTTGTCGATGA
>NZ_DYZD01000377.1 GCF_020741345.1 Nocardiopsis listeri | reverse complement strand
AGCACGCCCGCGGCGTCCGCGGCCCGCACCGCCTCCAACAGCGAGACGGCGATCTCGGCCACCCGGTCCGGCGACAGGGCGCCCTCTGCCGAGAGCATCTCCTGCAGCGAACCGCCCTCGACGAGTTCCATCACCACCCACGGGTTGTGCTCATGCTCGAAGACGTCGTGGATGGTGATGACGGTGGGGTGGTTGACCCGGGCCGCGGACCGGGCCTCGCGTCGCACCCGCGCGTGCGCGTCGTCTCGTTCGGCATCGGTGAAGTGCCCGGGCAACAGCACCTGTTTGATCGCCACGACGCGATCGAGGGCGGTGTCGTAAGCCTCCCAGACGATGCCCATGCCGCCCCGGCCGAGTTCACGGCGCAGGACGTAGCGGTCGGCGATGCGTTGTTCGCTGTTACTCGACATCTGTTGCTCTCTCGAAGAGGGCCGGTGCAGCCGGGGGAAGGGGTGTTCTGTCTCTATTGTCCGACGGGGGCGGGGGTGGAAGGGTTCCTGACGTGCGAGGGGCACCCCGCCGAAGCGAGGTGCCCGGACAAGGGTCCCGCGGTGACCTACCGGGAGTTGGTCATCTTCAGGACGTCGAGGGCGGCGTCGAGCTGCTCCTCGGTGAGCTTGCCGTCCTTGACGTACCCGCGCTCCAGGACCACCTCGCGGATGGTCTTCTTCTCGGCCAACGACTGCTTGGCGACCTTGGCGGCCTCTTCGTAGCCGATGTAGCGGTTGAGCGGGGTGACGATCGAGGGGGAGGACTCGGCGTAGACCCGGCACTGCTCCTCGTCGGCCTCGATACCGGCCACGCAGCGGTCGGCGAAGACCGTGGAGACGTTGGCCAGCAGACGGATCGACTCCAGCACGTTGCGGGCGATCATCGGCAGCTGCACGTTGAGCTCGAAGTTGCCGGAGGCGCCGCCGAAGGCCACCGCGGCGTCGTTGCCCACGACCTGCGAGGAGACCTGGAGCATGGCCTCGCACAGCACCGGGTTGACCTTGCCCGGCATGATCGAGGAACCCGGCTGCAGGTCGGGCAGGAAGACCTCGGACAGACCGGTGGTCGGGCCCGAACCCATCCAGCGGATGTCGTTGGCGATCTTGCAGTAGCCGATCGCGATGGTCCGCAGCTGGCCGGAGAGCTCGACCAGACCGTCACGGGCGCCCTGGGCCTCGAAGTGGTCGCGGGCCTCGGTCAGCGGCAGGCCGGTGTTGTCGGCGATCTCCGCGATGACCCGGGCGGCGAAGCCCTCCGGGGTGTTGATGCCGGTGCCGACGGCGGTGCCGCCCAGCGGCAGCTCGGCCACGCGCGGCAGGACGGCCTCGACGCGCTCGACGCCGTAGCGGACCTGCGCGGCGAATCCGGCGAACTCCTGGCCCAGGGTGACCGGGGTGGCGTCCATCAGGTGGGTGCGGCCGCTCTTGACCACGGAGGCGAACTCGGTCGCCTTGCGGGTGAGCTCGGCCTCCAGGTGGCGCAGCGCCGGGATCAGCTCGTTCTGCACGGCCGAGGTGGCGGCGATGTGGATGGAGGACGGGAAGACGTCGTTGGACGACTGGGAGGCGTTGACGTGGTCGTTCGGGTGGACGTCCAGCCCGGTGCGTTCCTTGGCGACCGTGGCCACGACCTCGTTGGTGTTCATGTTGCTGGAGGTGCCCGAACCGGTCTGGAAGACGTCGATCGGGAACTCGTCGTTCCACTTGCCGTCGGCCACCTCCAGGGCGGCGTCGCGAACGGCCTTGCCGAGCTCGTCGGAGATCACGCCGAGTTCGGCGTTGACCTTGGCGGCGGCGGCCTTGATCTGGCCGAGGGCGGCGATGTGGGCGTTCTCCAGACCCTGCCCCGAGATCGGGAAGTTCTCGACGGCACGCTGGGTCTGAGCCCGCCACTTGGCGGCCGCGGGGACCTTGACCTCACCCATCGAGTCGTGCTCGATACGGAACTCACTCATGACAACCCATCTCTCCTGGGAAAACCTGTGAAGTCAAGCCTGCCAGACCCGTGAGAACACGACGCACCTCACCCGGTGTTCACGGTGTTGCACGTGTCATGTTGACATCGGTGCAGGTCATGGGTGCGCCGTGTCGGTCACAGGTGGGCCAGGGCCCGACGGGCCGCCTCCGACGCCGCCAGCGGCCGTACCGCCAACCGGACCAGGGCCCGGGCGTTGTCGTCGCCCGCGATCCGGTTGGAGCTCAACTCGCCACAGGACGCGCATCGGTGGATGAGCATCCACTCTCCGTCCGGACGGGCGAAGACCCCGACCGCGCCCATCCGCCCCCGGCAGTCGGAGGCCCGGTCGCCGGGGACCCGACCGTCGACGTGCAGGCTGGTCAGACAATGCGGACAGTGGTTGCGATGGGCGGAGCCGACCGCGCGGGCGGGCACGTCGAGTCGGCACCCGGCGCAGCGGAAGGACTCCGCCTCCGGGCCGGCGCGACGCCCTTGTTCACCCCGTGCGCGCAGCACGGTCTTTCGGCGTTGCGGTCGCCGGGGCTCGCGGTGGTTGCGCCGGCCCATGCTCACACCCGCCCGAGGAGTTCGAGCGGGAAGGGCGGTTCGGCCAGTGGTCGCACGGCGATCCGCATGAGCGGGAGCGGGCTGTCGTCGCCGGCGACGATGCCCTCGGACAGTTCGGCGCAGTCCGCGCAGCGGTGGACCAGACGCCATCGACCGTCGCCGGGGACCACGACGGACAGGGGCGTCATGCGTCCGGCGCACTCGGAGACGCCGCCGTCGTACTGATCGTGGACGTGCCGTGAGGTCAGGCAGCCGGAGCAGTGGTCGCGTTCGTCGCCGTCAGGGGTCATGACGGACATGGTCAGACCACAGTGGATGCAGGTGAAGTCGGGTTCGGTGTTGGACACCCGGGAACTCCTTGCCGAGAGGACATGCTTGGGATCAGCAAGAGTGCCGAGCGGGTCTCGACTCGGGGCGGGTTCCGGCTCAGCCGGCCGAGGGGACTCGGGGCAGGCTCGGGACCGCGCGGTTGTGAGGCGCGCTCGGCGCGTTCAGGGGCATACCCACCTGTCCTGACGTCCGGGGCGCCTGACCCCGGAACGAGTCCGTGTTCCGTTCCGACCCCTCGACGGTAGCCGTGCCCCTCCGACCCCCGCAACGGATTTTCCACCCGGCCCCGGCACCGGGTCGCCCACAGACGGGCCCGTGGTCGCGACGTCGTCACGACCACGGGCCCGCCCGATCCGCTAGACGACGCCCCGGCGCTTGCGGGCCAGGTGCAGGGCGCCCGCGCCGGCGGCCATCAGGGCGATGGCGGTGGCGAACAGGCCGGTGACGGCGGTGCCGGTCTCGGCCAGTTCGGTGCCGCCGGAGGCGTGCGTGCTGTGATCGGTGGTGGCCGCCTCATCGGACCGGTCCGACTGTTCCTCGACGGGCTCCTCGGCGGTCCCGGTCTCTTCGGTCTCGGTCACCTCGTCGGCCGGAGCCTCTGCGGCGTGGTCGGCGTGGGCGTGGTCCAGGGCCTCCTGGGAGGCCGGGTCCACGGAGAACGCCTCGGTCTGCTCGGCGGCGGTGGCCACCGCCGCGCCCTCACCACCGAAGGTGACGTCGGAGCAGCTGTAGAACGCCTCGGGGCTGTCGGTGCGCTGCCAGATCGTGTAGATGAGGTGCTGACCGCTCTTTTGCGGCAGTTGGGCGGTCATGGTGTAGCGGCCGTCCTCGGCGACCGGCTGGTCGTCCACGGCGAACGGTTCGGACTCCAGCTCGTCCCAGGTCAGCGGGGTGCTCGGGTCCCAGTCGTCGGTGGTGACGTAGTACTCGATGTAGCCGGCGTGGGGGACGGCCGCGGTGTAGTCGAAGGTGTACTCGGAGCCGGAGGGCAGCTCGGTGACGGCGGTGCTCGCCCAGTCGCCCGGGTTGTCCAGGGCGGAGTACTTGTCCCGTCCGGCACTGCACAGCTCACCGTCGGGGATGATCTCGCGGTGCCGCCCATCGGCGTTGGCGAGGTTGACCTCGTGCCAGTCGTAGAGCGGTTGGGTGCCGTTCTCCTCCACGAGGCGGACGCACATCTGGGACCGGGGGCTTTCGGGCCCCTCGGCGTAGCAGGCGGCGATCCGGCTGATCGGGTCGCCGAGGGTTCCGTGGGCCTGGGCCGGCGCGGCCACCAGACCGGTGACGGCGATGGGGGCTACCGCCAGGACGGCGGCGGAACGGGCGAGTCGTCCGAACCTCATCGGGGGTTCTCCTCAAGTCGTGGACCGGCGGGGGGCCGTGCGGGTCGCGAACCCGCACGGTCGTCCGGGCTGGAGGGGACCACCTTTCGGACAGCCCGTGAGCGCAGGGGCCACGGGGGTTCCAGCCCGTCCGAAAGGTGTGGGTGGCGACTATACAGACATGATTCCGAAATGGAAGCTTTTGTCGATAAAAGGGTTCTGACCTGAGTGTTTGACGGGTGCCCCCGTGATCAGTAATGTTTGTTTTCGGTTGACCGTGGGGCATCGGCCCGAGCTGCGACGGCCTGTCCCTAAAGGGCGATGACGCCCTCATTTCGTAATGGTCGAACCCTGTCGAAAGCGGACACGTAATCCACTCGGAAAACCAGTGGAAATCTCGGCCGAGGATTTTCTACCGTGTTCCCATGACCACACCAGACCCCGGACGCCACGTGCCGGCGATCCGGCTGAGCGGAGTCGTCAAACGCTTCGGCACCCTCACCGCTGTTGACGGCCTCGACCTCGAAGTGCCCCGGGGGGTCGTGCTCGGGCTGCTCGGCCCCAACGGGGCGGGCAAGTCCACCACCATGAAGATGCTCACCGCGCAGGCGATCGCCGACGAGGGCACGATCAGGATCCTGGGCCACGAGATCCCCGCCGAGTCCAAGTGGGCCCGCGCCCGCATGGGCGTCGTCCCCCAACACGACAACCTCGACGAGGAACTCACCGTCGAGCAGAACCTGCGCATGTTCTCGTTCCTGTACCGGGTCCCGCGCCGGCGACGTCGGGAGGCGATCGAACGCACCCTGCGCCTGGCCCAACTGAGCGACCGCGCCGACACCCCCGTCGACGACCTGTCCGGGGGCATGCGCCGCCGGCTGCTCATCGTCCGGGCCCTGCTGCACCGACCCGAACTCGTCCTCATGGACGAACCCACCGTCGGCCTCGACCCGCAGGTGCGTCAGGACCTGTGGGGAGTCATCTCCGCGCTGCGCGACGAGGGCGTCACCGTCCTGATGTCCACCCACTACATCGAGGAGGCCGAACGCCTCTCCGACGAGGTCGCCCTCATGGCCAGGGGACGCGTCATCGAACGCGGCACCCCGGTCGACCTCGTCGCCAAGTACGCCGGCGCCACGGTGGAGGAGTACACGCCCCAGGGGTCGGGCGGGATCGCCGAACTGGAGACCCTCGTCCGGGGGGAGGGCTTCGACACCCGACGCACCGGCACCAGCCTGTCCGTCCTGCGCGCCGAGGAGATCCCCGACTCCCTTCGAGACCGACTCGGCGAACCCGAACGACGCGCCGCCAACCTGGAGGACGTCTTCGTGACCCTGACCGGGGAGGCGGTCGCATGAGCCTGACACGACAACAACGCGCGGACGCCCGCCCCGAGCATCACGCCCGCCCCGGTCGTTTCGAGACCGACGCCGTCCTGGGCGTGGTCGCCCGCGAGTGGATCCTCTACGGACGGTCCTGGCGGGCCACCACCTTCGCCGCGGTCGTCGAACCCACGCTGTACCTGCTCTGCTTCGGCTTCGGCATGGGCGCCCTGATCGGCACCCTGGCCGGGTACAGCTACATCGACTTCCTCGGCACCGGCATCGTCGCAGTGTCGGTGATGTTCCAGTCGATGATGCCCGCGGTCATCAACACCTTCATCAAGCGCCGCTTTCTGCACACCTACGAGGGCATCCTCGCCGCCCCGGTCGACGTGCGCGAGTTGGTCACCGGGGAAGCGTTGTGGCTGGCCCTGCGCTCCGGTGTCTACGGCTGTGTGCCGCTGCTCGTCGCCATCGGTTTCGGACTGCGTCCGGGCCCCGGCATGCTGCTGGTGCCTTTCGTCGCCTTCCTGGCCGGGTTCGCCTTCGCGCTGTTCGGCATCTGGATCTCCGCGGTGATCACCTCGGTACGCTCCATGGACTACGTGTTCAGCGGCCTGTTCACCCCGTTGTTCCTGGTGGCCGGGACGTTCTTCCCGATCACCGAGCTGCCCGCCTGGGTGCAGGCCGCCGCCATGGCCAACCCCCTCTTTCACGCGGTCGAACTCATCCGCGGTGCCGTGTTCGGTGGACTGGGA
Source organism: Nocardiopsis listeri (assembly GCF_020741345.1). Taxonomy (GTDB): domain Bacteria; phylum Actinomycetota; class Actinomycetes; order Streptosporangiales; family Streptosporangiaceae; genus Nocardiopsis; species Nocardiopsis listeri_A. The sequence continues at coordinate 14,342 of NZ_DYZD01000377.1, read as the reverse complement.
CTCGGGACCGCCCTGCTGCACGTGGCCGTCCTGGCCGGGTTCGCCTATCTGATGTGGAACCTGGCCGCGTTCCAGATGCGCCGCCGGGTCGTGGACTGAAGCGCCGACGGCGCGGCGAGGAACCGTCCTCGCCGCGCCGTCGCGCGGTTCATGTGCCCTTAGGGGTCAGGATCCGCTGGGCGCCCAACGCAGCTCGACCACGGCACGCTCGCCGCCCTCGGCCACGCTCAGCCCCAGGCCGAGCGCGCCCCACTGCTCGGGGGACCGGACGTCGTCGGTGGTGACGGCCTGACGCATGTCCACGTAGGCGGCCATCACGGCGTCGTCCATGCCGGCCATGGTCTGCTGGAAGACCTCGTCGTCGGCGAGCACGCCACTGCCGGGGTTTCCACTGCTGACGACCACGGCGTCGCCGTCCTCGCTCACGGTCGGGGTCGGGCCGGAGGCGTACGGGTCGGCCACGACCTCGTCGACGAACGAGCTCAGAGCGTCGGCGTCACCGCCCACGGCACGGAACACGACCGTCGGGTCGGAGGTGGAGCCGTAAGCGCCCATCCCGCCCATGTCGAAGTCGGACAGCCCGACGGCGGTGGAGCCGCCCAGCAGGGAGGTGAACCCTTCGGGCAGCGGGGCGCCGATGGAGTTCATGTCCGCCTCCATCTCCTGACGGTCCTGCTCGTCGAGCAACGGAAGTTCGTCGTTCTCCCAGGCGGTGCTCAACATCTGGTCCAGGCCGCTGCCGCCCATCGCCACGGTGGAGTTCGCCGGCAGGGCGCCGATGGCGTCCAGGCTCTTCCCGGACCCCTCCGCGAGCCAGTCGACGTCGGCGCCTTCGAGCTCGAAGCCGAACACGTCCATCCGCGCCTCCAGGTAGTCGCCGGTGACCCGGAAGGAGGCGGTCATCCGGCCCTGGAGGGACCCGGTGGTGCCGAACTCGGCTGCCAGATCCCGCTCGATGGTGCTGATCCGGCCCAGGGCCCCCAGGTCGGCCCAGGCCAGGGCGATGCTGCCGCCGGGCACCCCGTTCAGGTCACCGCTGTAGGTGTCGTCGCTCTCCAGGTCGCCGTTGGCCGACATCTGGTCGTTGTAGTCCTCGATCCCACCGGCCAGGTCGGTGAACACCACGAAGTCGTCGACCATCGTGTACTCGACGTCGTGGGACCGGGACAGCTCGGAGAACTGCTCCTCGGCGGCGCGGGCGTCGTTCACCGCCAGGGCGATCCCGTAGACCGCGCCGTCGTAGGAATCGAACTCCGGTTCGTCGGTGATCCAGGCGGCGGCGCCGACCTTCTTCCCGATCCACTCCTCGACCTCGGACCGGTCCAGGTCGTAGGAATCGGCGAAGGCCTCGGCGAAGGGGGCCGAGGTGTCGTCCTCGTCCACGTCGCCCATCTCCTCGCGGACCTCCGCGGGGAGCCTGTCGACGAAGCGGAGCAGGTCCACGGCCTGGGAACCATCGATGTCGAGGTCGGCCTTGGCGAAGGAGACGGAGTTGCCCGGCAGCACCGACTCGGGCTGGGGGCCACCGAAGTTCACCAACGACACGGTCGCCCACACGGTGCCGGCCATGACGACGACGGCGGTGACGGCCGCCGCGGGTATCAGCCACTTACGGCGCCCGCCGCCACCACCACCGGGTGGCACCGGGGCACCTTGGTACGGGCCGCCGTAGGGAGGCTGCCCCGGACCCTGAGGGCCACCGGGGAAGGGCGGTCCGGCCTGACCGGGACCCTGCGGGGGAGGCCCCTGGGGGAAGCCCTGATGGGGGCCCTGTGCCGGAGGGAACGCCTGCCCCGGTTGCTGCGGTGGCTGCCACTGCGGCTGCTGCGAGGGATCAGGGTAGGACATCGGACCTCCGACGAGGATGGTGCTGAAGAAGGGATCACCGGCCGCGCGGCCAGTGTGCATTGAGACGCCGTCGGAGGCCGGAAGGTTCCGAGAACAACCCCGGGAACAGCACCGACGCCGCCGAAGCGGCGCCGGTGACGGGGTGAAAGCGGCCCTGGACCTACTCCGGAGCGGAGGTCAGGTCGACCCCGCTGTAGGCGGAGAGCTTGCTCAGCCGGTGTTCGCTGCGCACCTGGCGCACGGTGCCGCTGCGGCCGCGCATGACCAGCGAGTCGGTGATCACACCCGTGGATTCGTAGCGCACCCCGTCCACCATCTCGCCTTCGGTGATGCCGGTCGCGGCGAAGAACACGTCGTCGGAGGAGACCAGGTCGTCCGTGTACAGGACACGGTCCAGGTCGTGCCCGGCGTCGATCGCCTTCTGACGCTCCTCGTCGTCCTTGGGCCACAACCGACCCTGGATGACGCCGCCCAGGCACTTCATCGCGCACGCCGTGATGATGCCCTCCGGGGTGCCGCCGATGCCCAGCATCAGGTCCACACCCGTCCCGGGACGGGCCGCCATGATGGCGCCCGCCACGTCACCGTCGCTGATGAACTTGATGCGCGCGCCCGCGTCCCGAACGTCCTGCACCAACTGCTTGTGGCGCGGACGGTCCAGGATGACGACCGTGATGTCCTGCGGTGACTTGCCCTTGGCCCGGGCCACCGCGGCGATGTTGTCGGCGACAGGCGCGGCGATGTCCACCACGTCGGCGGCCTCGGGGCCGGTGGCCAGCTTCTCCATGTAGAACACCGCGGAGGGGTCGAACATGGTGTTGCGCGGGCTCATCGCGATCACCGCGATGGCGTTGGGCATGCCCATGGCGGCCAGGGTGGTGCCGTCGATCGGGTCGACCGCCACGTCCCAGTCGTGGCCACCGCCGTCGCCGACGCGCTCGCCGTTGTAGAGCATGGGGGCGTTGTCCTTCTCGCCCTCGCCGATCACCACGGTGCCGTTCATCGACACGGTGCTGATCATGTGGCGCATTCCGCGCACGGCGGCGCCGTCGGCCCCGAGCTTGTCACCTTTGCCGACCCAACGGGCAGCGGCCAGTGCGGCGGTCTCGGTGACGCGGACCAGTTCCAACGCGAGGTTTCGGTCGGGTACCGAGGGCTGCGTGGACGGGCTACCGGGCTGCGACATGGAGGTGACACCTTCCGTCTGTGAACAGGGTGGAGTTCACGTCTTAGGGTAGTCACCCCGGGTGTTTCCTGGTCATCGTGGGTGGGGCGGGTCCAACAGGGACGTGGTCGCACCTCGGGGGCCTGTAACGGTCTACCCTGGCGGGGACCCGGACAGGAGTGAGGGCGTGACAGTGGACAAGACGGACAAGCCCGCGCGGGTCTCCTCGCGAGGCGCGGCCACCCGCACCTCCCTGCTGAAGGCGGCGGCCCAGGTCTTCCGCACGGTGGGGTTCGCGAAGGCGGGTGTGAGCGAGGTCGTCTCGGTCGCGGGTGCCAGCGTGGGCAGCCTCTACCACCACTTCACCGGCAAGGCGGACCTGTACCTGGCGCTGTACGAGGAGTTCCAGCAGCGGCAACAGGAGCGGACCCACCAGGCGGTGCGTGACGCGCGCGCCGAAGGTGAGAGTGATCCCACACGGCTGATGAACATCGCGGCCCACGCCTACCTGCTCGGCGCCATCGAGGAGAGGGAGACCACCCGGCTGTTCTTCAGCGGCGACGGGCCTCCCGGTTTCGACTACCAACTGCGGTCGCGGCTCACCCAGTGGACCGACCGCAACGTGGCACTGTTCCGCAAGGCCGACGAGCCGGTGGACGAGGCCCTGCTGATCGTGGTGAGCGGAGCGATGCTGTTGGCCGTCGCCGAGGTGGTCTACCGCGACGACGTCGACGCGCACAGGCTCGCCGCCGACATCACCGGCCTGCTCACAGAACTGGAACCCCGCAACCGTCGCCAGGAGACCACCCCGTCCCCGGAGGCCACCACCCCGGACCCCACTTGAGGGACCCCGGGTCCAAGTGGCTCCGGACCTGGGGCAAGCTGGACAGGTCATGAGTGAGAACAGCAGGGCCAACGCCACCTTCAAGAACTACGCCATCTCCCTCGGGGTCGTCGTCGGCATCATCCTGGTGATGGCCTTCGTTGTATCCACGCGCTCGGGCGAGAACATCCCCACCGTGGACTACCGCCCGGACATCGAGGTGATGCGTCAGTCCGCCGACTACGAGGTGACCGCACCCTCGGAGGACATGCCGGAAGGGTGGACACCCACCAGTTCCCACCTGGACGTGACCGGTCCGGTGGCGTGGAGCATCGGCTTCGCGACCCCGCAGGACAGCCACGCCATGCTGACCCAGAGCGACGGTGACCCGGACAAGGTGATCGCCGACCACGTCAAGGACGCCGAACCGGTCGGTTCCGTCATGGTCGCCGACCAGGAGTGGGAGCAGTTCGAGTCCGACGAGTGGGGAGCCCTCGTCCAGAGCGACGACGACCGGACCCTGATCATCTCCGGCAGTACCTCCCTGGACGAGTTCGCCGTCCTCGCCGAACACATGGAGACCCACCCCGTCCCGGAGAAGGACGACGAGGCCTCCGAGGAGGAGACGGAACCCGAGGGCTCCTGATCCCTGGTCGGGGCTCTGTTCCATGGCCCGCCGGTCGGAGGCGCTGCGCAGTACGCAGAACTCGTTGCCCTCGGGGTCGGCCGGGATCGCCCACCCCGAGCCGTCCGGCTCTCGGTGGTCGCCGACGAAGGTGGCGCCGAGCCCCGCCCCGCCCGCGACCCGCACACGAAACGGGCCCCGAGGGACCTTCGTGGTTCCTCGGGGCCCGTTCGTCGTACGGGTCGTTTCTCGTCTCGGGTGCTACTCGGCGCGCAGGTCGCGGCGCAGCTCCTTGGGCAGCGAGAAGGTGAGGGTCTCCTCGGCGGTGGTCACCGGGGTGACGGAGCCGTACCCGTGTGCGGAGAGCTTGTCGAGGAGTTCGCGCACCAGGATGTCGGGGACGGACGCACCACTGGTCACACCCACGGTGGTGACGCCCTCCAGCCAGGCCTCGTCCATGAGGGTGGCGTTGTCGATGAGGTAGGAGGCGTTCGCGCCGGCGTCGAGGGCGACCTCGACCAGGCGCACGGAGTTGGACGAGTTGTCCGAACCCACCACGATGACCAGCTCGCACTCGGGCGCCATGGCCTTGACGGCGTCCTGGCGGTTGGAGGTGGCGTAGCAGATGTCGTCGCTGGGCGGGGCCAGCAGGTTCGGGAACTTCTTGCGCAACGCGTCCACGGTCTGGTTGGTCTCGTCCACCGAGAGGGTGGTCTGGGACAGCCAGGACACGTTGTTGGGGTCGCGGACCTGGACCTTGTCGACCTCGTCCGGGCTCTCCACGATCTGGATGTTCTCGGGGGCCTGGCCGCTGGTGCCCTCGACCTCCTCGTGGCCGATGTGGCCGATGAGGACGATGTCGCGGTCCTCGGCGGCGAATCGCTTCGCCTCCTTGTGGACCTTGGTGACCAGGGGACACGTGGCGTCGATGGTCTTGAGCTGACGCTTCTCGGCCTGCTCGTGGACGGCGGGCGATACACCGTGGGCGGAGAACACGACGATGGCGCCCTCGGGCACCTCCTCGGTCTCCTCCACGAAGATCGCGCCGCGCTCCTCCAGCGTGCGCACGACGTGCGTGTTGTGCACGATCTGCTTGCGCACGTAGATCGGAGCGCCGTACTGCTCAAGGGCTTTCTCGACGGTGATGACCGCTCGGTCGACACCGGCGCAGTAGCCCCGGGGGTTGGCCAGGAGCACACGACGTTGGTTCGTGGCAGTCGTCATCGCAGTCATGGCATACATCCTAGGTGCGATCGTGGGATGTGGGAGCGGGTGTGGGATACGGCACCGTCGAGGTCAGGCCTATGGTGGAGACCACGACCAGGTGACGTCGCCGCAACAGAACGTACCCGGTCGGGCCGCGACGTGGCGAAATCGTTCACTTCCGGCCCGCTAATGGTGATCCTCCCTCATCTATCCTGGTTCACCAATCGCATCAGTTATGAGGCGGTTCGCCCTCAACTCGGCCTTGCCTGGTTTGCTGGACGCGCGCCGCCGGCCCAACGCCGAGAGCATCAGGAGCCCCCGTCCTATGTCGAACCCGACCATCGCCACGAAGCTGACCTCCTTCATCAAGGGCATCTTCGGGCGTAAGGACCCGGTCGTCACGACCGTTCCGGAGCAGCCGGAGAAGAAGGACGAAGCCCCCGCGTCCGAGACCACGGCGCAGGAGAGCGCCGAGGTGGAGACCACCCCCGAGGCTTCCCCGGAGCAGGAGAAGCCCACCGAGGAGAAGACCGAAGCGGAGGAGAAGCCCGAGCCGGTCACCGAGGCCTCCGCCCCCACGGAGACCCCCGCCCCCGAGAAGGACTCCACCGGGACCACCGAGGCCCCCGAGGCCGCCAAGCTGGTCGAGGAACCCCGGGAGGAACCCCCCGCCCCCGCCACCGCCGACCTCGCCGAGGACGGCTCCGTGCTGGCCGAGGAGCTCAACGCCGCCGAGGCGCACACCACCGTCGCCGGCGACGAGGTCCTGGAGAAGGTCCGCAAGGGCAACGCCCCGGCGGTCGAGGACCTGGCCGTCCCGACCTACGACGAGCTCACCCTGCCGTCCATCCGGGCCCGCCTGCGCAAGCTCACCATCGAACAGGTCCGCGACCTGCGCGCCTACGAGGTGGCCCACCAGGGTCGTCCCGAGTTCATCAAGATGTACGACAACCGCATCGCCAAGCTCGAGGCCGAAACCGGAGCCTGAGTGCGGTTTCGCGGAAGCGGAAGATGGGGCGAGGGCCCGAACCCTCGCCCCTTTTTCGTTTCCGTGAGGGGTTGACGCCCATTTGGTAGTGAGCGTTTACTATCAACCATGACGACAGGGCGGAGACCACGGGTCGGAATCGAGCGGCGTCGCGAGCAGATCCTCGCGGCGGGGTTGAAGGAGTTCAGCCACAAGGGGTTCCACGGCGGTTCGACCGTGGCCATCGCCAAGGACGTCGAGATCTCGCACCCCAACCTCTTTCGGGTCTACTCCACGAAGAAGGAACTCTTCGTCGCGGTACTGGAGAGGACCTTCGCCGACATCGAGCGGGAGATGCTCGTGCCGGGGGAGAGGGCCGAAGAGGATCCGTTGCGGGTCATGTCGGACGGCTGGGGCGTGCTGATGGAGCGCCGCGAGGTGATGCTCATCCTGCTCCAGGGGTACGCGGCCGCCAACGATCCCGACATCCGCGACGTGATGCACAGGTGGACGCGGGACGTCTTCGAGCGTTTCGAGGCGCTGCCGAAGGTCGACACCGACCAGGCCCACGAATTCTTCGCCGACGGAATGCTCTACATGGTGGCGGCCTCGATCGGACTGCCCGGCCGTGCCGAGTCCGACGAGTGGGCCGACCGCTTCCTGTCCTCCGGGAACTGAACCTTCTCCCGTGGCGGGTCCGGTCCGCCTTTGTTCGCCTATTGATAGTGACTACTCACTAATTAACCGCGCCGAGGAAACCACCTCGACGCCATCCACGCACAAGGAGACCCTCGAGATGAACCCGCCCACCGTGCTCGTGACCGGAGCCACCGGGACCATCGGTTCGGCCCTGATCCCCGAACTGCGGGCGCGCGGTGTCACCGTCCGCGCAATGACCCGCGACCCCCGACGCTCCGTGCCCGGCGCCGAGACCGTCGTCGCCGACCTCAAGGATCCCGAATCGGTCGCCGCCGCACTCGAAGGCGTCGACGCGGCCTTCCTCAACAGCCCCTCCGAGGAGGACGCCGCCGCCCTCCAGATCCGGTTCGCCGACCTCGCCCACGAGCTCGGGGCGCGCCGCCTCGTGCTGCTCTCCCAGTACGCCGCGCGCGTCGACTCGCCGGTGCGGTTCCTGCGCTGGCACGCCGAGGTCGAGGAACACGTGCGACGGCTGGGCATCGACCACACGGTGCTGCGCCCCAACCTCTACCTACAGGCCCTGCTCGGCTTCGCCGCGACCATCGACCAGGGGTGGTTCGCCGCTCCCATCGGCGGCGCGGCCGTGAGCGCGATCGACACCCGCGACATCTCGGCCTCCGCGGCCGAGGCACTGGTGGGAGACGGTCACACGGGTCGGACCTACACCCTGACCGGCCCCGGGGCCGTGACCCACGACGAGATCGCCCGCGCCCTGTCCACGGCCACAGGGCGGGAGATCACCTTCCACGAGGCCACCGACGAGCAGTTCTCCGAAGCGCTCTTCGGTGTGCTTCCACCATGGCAACTGCAGGGCCTCGTCGAGGACTACGCCCACTACGCCAGGGGAGAGGCCGCCGAGGTGCACACCGGCGTCGCCGACCTGACCGGACGCCCCGCGCGCGACGTCACCGACTTCGCCCGCGACCACGCCGTCGCGTTCGGCCGGGCCTGACCGCCGCACTCTTCGGGTCCGCGCGGTCACGCGCCTGCCGTCCTTCTTCGCGACCTCCGTCGAGCCCCGGCGCTCCACGTCGGCCGACCGGTTCGCGCCGAACCGTCGACCCCGGCGAATCGGGAACTGTCGCCACCCTGGCCTAGGCTCTGTAGCCATGGGTATGGAGAGTTCCGCGGAGTCACCGCAACCGGTCCGGGCCGTGCTCCAGGCGGTCGGAGGTTGGATCGACCGCCTGGGCGCGATCTGGGTCGAGGGTCAGGTCGCCGAACTCAACTCGCGTGGGCGGATGAGCTATCTGACCCTGCGCGACCCCGTCGCCAACGCCTCGGTCCGGGTCATCTGCGAGACCTCCGTGCTGCGCCGCCAGGACCCACCACCGGGCCCCGGCGACCGCGTGGTCGTCCACGCCAAGCCCGACTTCTACCAACTCAGAGGTACGTTCTCGCTGCGTGCCCGGGAGATCCGGCACGTCGGCATCGGCGAACTACTGGCCCGGCTCGAACAGCTGCGCCGCACCCTCACCTCCGAGGGGGTGTTCGCCCCCGAACGCAAGCGCCCCCTGCCGTTCCTGCCCAACACCGTGGGCCTGATCTGTGGTCGGGACTCGGCGGCCGAGCGCGACGTCCTGGAGAACGGGCGCCGCCGTTGGCCCGCGGTGCGCTTCGAGGTGCGTCCGGTGGCCGTGCAGGGCGACCGCGCCACCCGTGAGGTCATCGAGGCCCTGCGCGATCTGGACGCGCGCCCCGAGGTCGACGTCATCGTCATCGCCCGCGGTGGCGGCTCCATGGAGGACCTGCTGCCCTTCTCCGACGAGGCACTGGTGCGCGCCGTCGCCGCGGCGGCCACACCCGTGGTCAGCGCGATCGGGCACGAACAGGACACTCCGTTGCTGGACCACGTCGCCGACGTGCGTGCCTCCACCCCCACCGACGCCGCCAAGAAGACCATCCCGGACGTGGGGGAGCAGCTGGAGATCATCCGACAGCTGCGCGACCGCGGTCGCCGGGTGATCGGCGGCGGGTTGGAACGCGAACTCACCTGGCTGGCGGGCATTCGGGCCCGCCCGGTGCTGGTCGATCCGGTTCGTGAGACCGAACGCCTCACCGAGCAGGTCCTGGAGCTGCGCGACCGGGCCCGACGCAGCCTGACGATCTCGCTGGATCGGGCCGAGGAGGGGCTGGGGCACACCGAGGCGCGCCTGCACGCGCTGTCCCCGGCCACCACGTTGGCCCGTGGGTACGCGATCGTGCAGCGAGAGGACGGTTCGGTGGTGCGTTCGGCGACCGAGCCCGAGCTGGGCGAGAAGCTGCGGCTGCGATTCGCCGAGGACGGCCTGACCGCCACCGTGGACGAGGTGGACACCGACCCCGCGGCCGGACCGGAACCGACGCAGAAGGCGGCCGAGGAGAGGTCCCCGGCCCGCAAGGGTTCCGCCGAGGGATCCACCGCGACGAAGAAGGCCGGCGGTACCGGAAGGAAGGGTGCCGGCGCCAAGACCGGCGCAACCAAGGGCACCGGCTCGAAGTCCACCGGCGCCAAGGGCACCGCGAAGAAGACCACGACCGAGAACACCGAGGGGGAGTAGGCATGACCGAGACGAACGAGGCCCCGGAACCGAGCTACGAGGAGAGCCGGGAACAGCTGAACGAGGTCGTTCGGAAGCTGGAGTCGGGTGGCCTGACCCTCCAGGAGTCCCTCGCCCTATGGGAGCGCGGGGAGGAACTGGCGCGGATCTGCGAGCGTTGGCTGGAGGGCGCCCGCGCCAAGCTGGCCGCCGCCATGGACGAGCGACGCGAGGACGCGCCCGCGGACCCGGACACCCCGTTCTGACCGTTACACGGGTGTCGGGGGTCGCTCAGCCGCGTCCGTTGAGTTCGTCGCCCAGGGACCGGAGGTTACCGGGCAGGCCCCGGAAGACGGCGATGACCAGTACGAGTGCGGTGCCCAGGAACAGCCAGGGCGCGACCTCGGCGAGCCGGGAGGCCAGGCCCAGGATGAGCACGCGGGCGAAACCCTCGTTGCCGGCGGCGAGCACGCTCTCCGCACCGACCACCGCGATGAAGTAGGCGATCGGCGGGCTCACCGACAGTGAGAGCAGATCGGCCGGGCGGACCAGGGCGGCGGTGGCCAGGCAGGCGAGCGTGAAGATGATGCCGGGGACGATCGGGGCGGAGGCCAGGTTCGCGATCATCGTTGCGGCGAAGCTGCCCAGGACGATGATCAGGACCGCACCGCGTCCGGTCAGCCGGGGCGGCCGAACGATCCCGGGCGGCGTGGTCCCGCCGGGGGCGCCGCGTCCGGTGGTGGCCCGGGTGGATCCGGCCCGCCCCGCGGTGGTGTTCTTGGTGGTCGTGGCTCGGCCGCGTGTTCTGGACGCGCTCGAAACGTCCCGGCCACGACCGTTGGACCGCACGAAATACGGGGCCTGTCCGGGCTCCGGACCGTCGGACTTGCGCGGGGGCATGGTCGTGCGCCTCCCAAGTTTGTTACTCACAGTGTTTAGTGTGTCACTTCTAGTGAGTCTCCGGGTGTCTTTCACGGGATCGTGTTGTCATTTCGGCCACTTGCCCGTTCCGGGACTATCGTGCCTTCCACCCCTTGGACGCCGAGATGACCCCAACCGGTTCGGGCCGGTTCCCGCGACTTGGGTGGTTCGTCACTCTCTGTGTCCGAACCTCTTGGTCCCGGTTTGGGTCATGCCCATCTATCCGTTACTCGCACACCGAATACCGTCGGACTTGAGGGAGTTCACGTCGGACACGCCACGGATGCCCGAGTCGTTGGCGTCCGGCCCACGCCTTCAGGTCGCCTCCGCACCTCGACCGGCCCCGTTCGTCGCGACCCCGTCGAGCCCGTTCTCGCTCAGCTCCGGCGAGGACACCCCGCGAGGGCGCTCCTCCAACCCCGACAGTCGGTCCAGTTCGCCGTCGACCAGCCCCAGCTCGCCGAACCGCCGCGCGGTCACCAGCACCCGACTCTCCAGGGAACCCACCGTCTGGTTGTAGGCGGAGACCGTCCGGGTCAGTGCCCGGCCCAGCCCCTCCACATGTCCGCCCAGGGTCGACAGGCGACTGTGCAGCTGCTTGCCCAGGTCGAACACCTCGCGAGCGTTCTCGCTCAACGCCTCCTGCTGCCAGGCGTACTGCGCGGTCCGCAGCAGCGAGATGAGCGTGGTCGGCGTCGCGATGTGCACGCGCCGGGCCATGGCCTCCTCCAGCAACCCGGGGTCGCGTTCCAACGCCGGAGCCAGGAACGCCTCGCCCGGGATGAAGAGCACCACGAACTCCGGCGACGGGGTGAACGACGCCCAGTACGACTTCGCGGCCAGCTGGTCCACATGGGTGCGCAGGTGCTTGGCGTGTGCGTGCAGCCGCTCCTCCGCGCCCGGCCCCTCGCCGGCCTCCACCGCGTCCAAGTAGGCGGCCAGTGGCACCTTGGAGTCCACGACGATGTTCTTGCCGCCGGCCAGCCGCACCACCATGTCGGGTCGGTGCGCGCCCGCCACGGCCTGTTCCTGGAAGTCGCAGTGCGCGGCCATCCCGGCCAGTTCCGCCACCCGGCGCAGCTGTAGTTCGCCCCACCTGCCGCGGGCCTCGGGCCGACGCAACGCCGTCACCAGGGACTGGGTCTGGTCGCGCAGACGCTCGGAACCCTCGCGCACGAGTTCGACCTGCTTGGCGAGCTCGGCGTGCGCCGCGGCCCTCCCGGCGTCGGCCTCCCGCAGCCGGCTCTCCACACGGCTCAGGGTCTGGGTGAGCGGTTCGACCATCCGTTCCACCGCCCGGCGCCGCTCGTCCAGGTCGCCGCCCGCCTCGGCGCCGACCGCCCGCAACCGCCCCTCGGCCAGCTCCATGAACCGTTGGTTGGTCTGGTCCAGGGCCTGCGAGGACATCGCCCGGAACCGGTCGGCGAGCTGCTCCTCCACGTAGGCGGCGCGTTCCTCCGCCGCCCGGGCATCGGCCCGGGCCTGGGCGTCGCGTCCGCGGGCCAGGGTCGATCCCACCGCGATTCCGATGGCGATACCGATGAGGAGCATGAGTACGAGTAGAAGGCCGTCCATGGGGCCCATGTTCCCGTAGAGAGCGCGGGGATGTGGCCGATGGCGGACGTTTTCCACGGGGTGTCGGACCGCCCCTGGATTTTTCGGGGACTCCTGCCGACACTGGGGATCGACCCCGGCGAAAGGCCTCGCATGCGTCTGGCGACACACACCCGAGGTGACGGTGAACGCGCGGCCCTGCTCGTGCACGGCGTCGCCGCCCTGCACCGCACCTGGCACGCGGTGGAGGACACCCTGGTCGAGCGCGGCTACCGGGTGATCGGGGTGGACCTGCGAGGCCACGGCCGAAGCCCACGCGGCGAGTACTCCATGGAGGCACTGCGCCAGGACCTGGTCGACACCCTGCCGGCCGGCGCCGACCTGGTCATGGGGCACTCGATCGGCTGTGTGGCCCTGTCCCAGGCCCTGGACCACCTGCGCCCCGACCGGGCCGTGTACATCGACCCGGCGTTTTGGATCCCGCCCATGCCGGAGGAGGGGGCGCGGAGGCTGCGTCGGGTGTTGGCCACCGCGGACGCGGCCCAGGTGCGCGAGCTCCATCCACGCTGGAGCGAGCAGGACGTACGGATCGAACTGGAGGGGTTCGCGGCGGCCGACCCGGAATTCCTCACCTGGACGGGCCGAGAGGTGGCGGGAGTGGACAACTTCCCCAAGGCCGCCGAGGTACCGACCCTGGCGGTGATCGCGGGCGAGGGTTCGCCGATCGGTTCGGACGGGGCACGGACCCTCGCCGAGAGGGGGTTCACCGTGCGCACCATCGAAGGCGCCGGACACTGCGTCCACCGGGACGACCTGCCGGGTCTGCTCTCGACCCTGGAGGGTTGGATCTAGGGGAGCCGTGCCCGTCGGGGCCGTTCCCCGACGGGCGCACGCGGGTCAGTGCCCGTCGCCTCCGCAGGACTCCAGCGCGGTGCGCCACTCGCGCAGCGAGCCCCAGAAGGCCTTCGGCGGTTCCTCGGGGGCGAGCAACCACATTCGCTCCCAGGCGGGTGAGGCACGCCCGCAGATCTGGGTGCGGGGGTCGTAGGGAGGGTCACCGGCGACCGGGAACCACAGGTACTCCAACGGTTCCATGAGGGCCATCAGGCGTTCCTCCAGGCCGCGATCGGGCCGGACCTTGACGAGCATCCAGGGCCGGAAGCGGCGCAGGATCTCCAGTCCGCCGGCCACCACCTCGGGTTCGCTCCCCGCGGTGTCGATCTTCACCATGGTGGGGACGCTGCCCGCAGACTCGTTCCACCGGGCCAGGGTCGTGGCCTCGACGGTCAGGTGGTGCAGGCCGGGGCGTCCGTTGCGCACGACCTGATTGCACATGTCGTTGTGCAGTGCCCGCTGGAGCCGGGCCGTGCCGTTGTGGTTGCTCAGGGCCAACTCGACCACACCGAAGCCGAGGTGGGCCGCGGACGACATCGAGCGCGCGGCCGCGGCGAGCTCGGGTGTGGGCTCGAAGGCGAACACGGGTCGACGCGAACGCGCGGCCGCGAGCATCGCGTACACGCCCACCCCCGCGCCCACGTCCAGGACCGCGCCCGGCCCGGTGTGGTCCAGGATCGCCATGAAGCAGGCGAGGCTGTCGGGTTCGTGTCGGGACAGTCCTCCGTTGGCCAGGCGGCGGGGGACCGTCAGGTCGCCCGGCAATTGGAGTTCGACCCGGTCCGGGCCCAGGCCACGTGTGTCGCTCGCGGTTCGAGGGAGCGTGAGGGTGAGTCGGCGGTGGCGGGGCGGGACACGGGCGGGGTCGAGGCCACCGAGTCGTCTGGGCAGGTGGACGCGGATGCGGCGGGTGGCGAAACGCACGATCGGGTATCGGCGCACGAGTGCGCGCAGTTGGTCGTGGACCACAGTGTCCTCTTCCCCCAAAGAATGGTGCCGTGGTGGCGGCCGATCACCTCGTCGTCCGATCTGTGTGCTTGTTCGGACGTCTCCGTCTCTCCGTCCGAGGTGCCCGGCTTCGCACTCCGAACCTACTCTGAGTAGCCAGGCCTGTGCACTGG
>NZ_DYZD01000376.1 GCF_020741345.1 Nocardiopsis listeri | reverse complement strand
CCCGTCACCCACCATCGCCACCCGGTGTCCCCGCTCCTGAAGATCACGAACCACCGCGTCCTTCTGGTCGGGCAGCACCTGGGCGAACACCTCGTCGAGACCGAGCCTGCCGGCGACGGAGTCGGCGACGTTGCGGGCGTCACCGGTCACGATGGCCACCCGCACGCCCTGCTCCTTGAGCTGTCGGACGGCGGACGCGGATTCGGGCCGGATCTCGTCGGCCAGGGCCAAGGCCCCGACGATGGCCCCGTCATCGATCACGTGCAGCACGGTCGAGCCCTGCTCCCGCCAGGGACGGGTGCGTTCGGCCAGTTCCTCGGGTTCGGTGAGCCCGAGTGACTCCAGCAGGGCGGGCCCGCCCACGTGCACCTCGATCCCGTCCACCATCGCCCGAACACCGTGCCCGGGCAGCGACTGGAAGTCGGTGGCCCTGGGGAGCGAACCGGTCTCGCGGGCCGCGTGGGTGATCGCCTTCGCGGAAGGGTGCTCGGAGTCGGCCTCGACGGAGCCGGCCAGGGACAGCATGCGCTCGGGCGACTCGCCATCCAGGGCGGTCATGTCCAGGACCGCGGGCGTGCCCTTGGTGAGGGTTCCGGTCTTGTCGAACAGCACCGTGTCCACCAGGCGGGTGCGCTCCAGTGACAGCCGGTCCTTGACGAGGATGCCGTTGCGCGCGGACAGCGTCGTGGAGATCGCGATGACCAGCGGGATCGCCAGGCCCAGGGCGTGGGGGCAGGCGATCACCAGCACCGTGACGGTCCGTTCGACCGCCTGGCTCGAATCCCCGATCAGCGGCCCCCAGACGAGCGAGGTGATGACGGCCGCGGACAGTGCGAACCAGAACAACAGCCCGGCGGCCCGGTCGGCGAGCGCCTGGGAACGCGAGCGCGACTCCTGCGCCTCGGAGACCAGGCGTTGGATCCCGGCGAGCGTGGTGTCGTCTCCGACTGCGTCCACACGGACCCGCAGGGCGGAGTCGGTGGCGACGGTCCCCGCGACCACACGGTCGCCGTCGGTTCGGGTGACCGTGCGGGATTCGCCGGTGATCATCGACTCGTCGACGTCGGCACGGCCCTGGAGCACGGTTCCGTCTGCGGGCACGCGTCCCCCGGACCGGACCAGGACGGTGTCGCCGGCGGCCAGCGCGGCGATGGGGATCTCCTCGACCTCGCCGTCGGCGCCTACGCGTTCGGTCTGGTCGGGCAGGAGTTCGGCGAGGGCCTCCAACGCTCCGGACGCCTGGCCCAGTGCCCGCATCTCCAGCCAGTGGCCGAGCAACATCACCACGACCAGGAGGACGAGCTCCCACCAAAAGTCCAGCTCCATGCCGACCACGCCGAAAGTGGCGAGCAGGCTGGAGCCGAAGGCGACGGTGATCGCCATGGCGACCAGGGTCATCATGCCCGGTTCGCGATCGCGCAGTTCGGCGGGAACCCCGGAGAGGAAGGGCCACCCGCCGTAGAGGAAGACGGCGGTACCGAGAAGCGGCGGTACCCAGGTGAGCGCGGCGGGAACGTCGTAGCCGAACCAACCGGCCACCATGTGGCTGGTGAACACCACCGGCACGCTCAGGAGCAGGCTCCACCAGAACCGCTTCCGGAACATGGCGGCGTGGTCGCCATGGCCCCCGTGTCCGCCATGGGCGCCGTGGCCGCCGTGGCCGCCGTGGCCGTCATGGTCACCGTGATCGTGCCCCGTGTGATCGGGGTGGCCGTGGGTGCCTGTGTTCATATCTACGTCCCTTCCCCCGAAAGCACCCTCCATGGGTTCCTTCGGCACGAATGTCCGCGATACCGCTCGCTTCCTTCGACAACACATACCCCCTCAGGGTATTCCGGGTCGATGTACGCGCCCCGACGAAAAAGAGCGCCCGTCGATCTCCTCGACGAGCGCTCCTCGTGTCCTTCTGTCGAGATCTAGGCCGCGACCTCGGATTCCTTGCCGTACCAGGGCCACCAGTAGACGGTGTGTCCATGCGGGATCATCCGGTCCAGGCGGATCGTCAGGCGCAACGCGAACCCTCCGGCGATCATCCCGGCCAACAGGTCCGTGAACCAGTGGAACTGCAGGTAGATCGACACGGTCGACTGCAGTAACGCGATACCCACGATGCAGTACGCCAGGCGTTTGATGATGTGTGGTCGGGCCGCGCCGAACCTGATGATCAAGAACAGCACCAGCCCGTAGATGAGGATCGCGTTGGCCCCGTGCCCCGATGGGAAGGCCACGTTCCCCGCTCCGGCGAAGAAGTCCGGGTCGTGGTACTTGGCGTGCCCCCGGTTGATGAACAGCTTCATCACCGAGACCATCGACATCATCCCGAAGACGCCACCCGCCCCGAGGATGATCGGCCGCCAGCTGCGGTGCCAGTAGGCCAGCTGGACCGTGGTCACGCCCAGGACCGGCAGGGCCACGTAACGGGAGGCCACGTTGTCGGGCCAGTAGATCAGTGGTTCGCGCAGCGCGTCCCAGTAGGGCCGATACGCATCGTTGAGGAAGTTGTCGACCGGGTGCAGTGGCCCGGCCGCGAGCATCGTCACGACGATCAGGGCCACAAAGAGCATGATCGCGAGCCGGTCCGAGGCGAGCCCCCACGCGATCTCGCTCACACTCGGCCACTTCACGGCGCGCACGACCGGCGGACCCGGGGCGAGCTCGTCGGCTCGGACCACGGGTATGGGACCGCTGTACGGGCCGGGCTCGGGTCTGCGCCGTTCCGGCTCGTGAGGCGGAGGTGTCTGTCTGGACCGTGCGCGCCTGGTCCTCGGAGAATGCGTCATGTGCTCAGTGCTGTCTCACACGTCGTGGGCTTGCCTGTGGCACTGCTGAGGCGTGGGGGACGGGCTAGCCGCGGTTGTCGGACTGGTTCTGACGTCCTCGGGGTCGACACCTGGTGCCGGTAACGTATCGAGGGGAATTTCTCCCCCGCACCCGGTTCGACGACCGAACCTTCAGGCTGGTTCGCGGTCTTCGCGACCGGCTTTTCGCAGGTTCGGTATTCCAAGACGAACAGATCGTCGTCGTCGATGTCTCCCACCCGCGCCGGCCCCACTCCAATTCCGTTCGCGCAGGTCAGGCGGCATCTTGGGCTGTGGCCGTGACGTCCACTACATTCCATCCGGCCTTTTTCCAGATATCGCCGACAGATGAGCCTACCCGGCCACGCTATGCCATTGGCGCTCCGACGGCCCGAATGTGATCCTTCCACCTCGGACTTTGCCGAAGCCTCCCCCGACCGATCCGCCCGCTTCACCTGGGCGCGATCCGTTCGTGAGGCTTTCGTTAGCGCCCCGTGCCCGAGGGTCCGGTCGACCCGTCCATGTGTGGCACTCTTCAAAGAGCTTGTCAGACAGTGGTGTGCGGGCCTCGAAGCCGGTCGCACCCGGGATGGAGAACGGAAGGGCCCTGGATGGTCGACCTCCCGCAGTTGCCGGATGATCCCTCGAAACTGGCCCGTGAGCCGTTGAGGGAGCAGATCCGGCAGGTTCTGGTCGAGGGCCTGTTGTCGGGTCGTTGGCAGCCGGGCGAGCGCATCGTCGAACGTCGCGTCGCCACCGAGCTCAAGGTGAGCCAGGCGCCGGTCCGCGAGGCCCTGCGCGAGCTGGAGACCCTGCGGCTCATCGAGACCGTGCCCAACAAGGGCGCCAGGGTCAGGGCGTTCGGCGTCCAGGACATGGCGGAGATCTATCCCGTGCGCGCCGGCCTGGAGCTCGTCGCCGCGCAGTTGGCCGCCCCACGTCTGGCCCAGGACCCGTCTCCGCTGGAGCGCGAGGTGGAGGCCCTGCGGGACGCGACCGCCAGGGGCGACGTCACCGACCAGATCCGGCACAGCGTGGAGTTCCATCGCGAGGTCGTCCGGGCGGCGAACAACAGCGTGCTGCTGCACACCTGGGAATCCCTGGGCGTGGAGGTGTGGACCGCACTCTCGGTGCGATGGCTCGACATGGAGCTGCACGCCAAGGCGGCCGACCACGCCCAGATCACCAAGGCCTTCCGTGAGGGCGATCCCTCCGTCGGCCGGATGCTCAGCGACCACGTCCTGAACTACGTCGAGGCGGCGCTGAAGACACACAAGGGCCGACACTGAAGGGACCCGATCCGGTACGGGTCTCGGTTCCGGGATCCGGGAGCGATCTGGTGTTATGCGCCGAACTTCGGGTATCTCCCGTAAAGTTGTATTGATCGATCATCGATCAGAACGTAGAGTGTGCGCGACACGCGTCACACCGCTACACGCGTACGCCCTGGTGACACGGGGTCGTTCATCCGGCCGGTGAACGAACTCGGGCCACCTCCCTGCGCATGCTTACCGCCCTCCAGACCGGGAAGCAATGCCCTCAAGGGTTTCGGCGCGACAACTGCACACGCGACCCGACTCACTTCGCGTCCACACGCGGGCCCGGCCACGGCCTCGGTGGACGCTCCCCGCAACAGCCACGGTGTCGCCGCCGATGAGCCCGGCGGCGACACACGCCCGGGCCACGCCTGACAGCGGGGCCCGAGCGGGCCAGGCCACCCGACCCACAGGCCGGGAGGGCAGGCCTTCTCGTACGTAGAAAGGCACGACATGGCTGACACGGCCAAGCCGAAGGGCGGCACCGCACGGTCCTCCACGACCAAGCGGCGCACCCGCAAGGACACGACCGGCCTCGGAAACGAGAAGCCGGAGACACTCCTCGACTACTACCGCCAGATGCTGTTCATCCGGCGCTTCGAGGAACGCACCGGCCAGGCCTACACGCAGGCCCGGATCGGCGGTTACTGCCACCTCAACCTCGGTGAGGAGGCCACCGTCGTCGGTCTGATGACGGCCCTCCAGGAGCGCGACTACCTGTTCACGAACTACCGTGACCACGGGTACGCGATCGGCAAGGGCATGGACCCCAAGCGGGTCATGGCCGAGCTCTACGGACGCGTCGACGGCGTGGCCAAGGGCTGGGGCGGGTCGATGCACATGTACGACACCGAGACCCGCATGCTCGGTGGTTACGGCATCGTCGGCGGTCAGCTGCCGTTGGCCACCGGTGCGGCCCTGGCCGTCACCTACCGCGGCGGCGACGAGGTCGTCATGTGCCAGATGGGCGACGGCACCACCAACATCGGCGCCTGGCACGAGTCCCTCAACATCGCCAAGCTGTGGAACCTGCCCGTCGTCTTCGTGGTGATCAACAACTTCACCGGTATGGGCACCACGGTGGACATGTCCTCCGCCGAGCCCGACCTGTACAAGCGCGGCGCGGCCTTCCGCATCGAGGGTGAGCGGGTGGACGGGCGTGACGTCCTCGCCGTGCGCGACACCGCCACCAGGCTGGTCGAACGCGCTCGCGAGGAGCAGACGCCGTTCCTGCTGGAGGCGTGGAGCTACCGGCAGAAGGGCCACTCGGTCGTCGACCCGGCCAAGTACCGCACCGACGAGCAGCGGGACAAGGCTCGCTCCGACGAGAACGATCCGATCGTGATCTTCGACGCCCAGTTGGCCAAGGCCGGCATCCTCACGGACGAACTCCGCGACGAGATCGCCGCCTCCGTCAAGGCCGAGGTCACCGAGGCCGCCGACTTCGCGGAGAACAGCCCCCACCCGGACCCGTCCACGCTCTTCGACTACACGTACGCCACCCCGGTTCCCAACGAGTCGCGGCGCATGCCCGCCGACCCGGTGTTCGCGGAGTAGGGAAGGAACCAGTCACATGTCCGTGATCACATACCGTCAGGCTCTGCGGGACACTCTGCGCGCCGAAATGGTGCGCGACGAGAACGTCCTCGTCATCGGCGAAGAGATCGGTGTCTTCGAGGGCTCCTACAAGATCACCGAGGGCCTCCTCAAGGAGTTCGGCCCCCGGCGCGTCAAGGACACCCCGATCGCCGAAGAGGGCTTCGTCGGCGCGGCCGTCGGCGCCGCCATGCTCGGCCTGCGCCCGGTCGTCGAACTCATGACGATCAACTTCTCGCTGATCGCCATCGACCAGATCATCAACCACGCCGCCAAGATCTACGGGATGTTCGGCGGCCAGACCAGCGTGCCCCTGGTCATCCGCACCCCCGGGGGCGGCGGCCAGCAGCTGGGAGCGACCCACTCCCAGAACATCGAGCTGTTCTACTCCTTCATCCCCGGTCTCAAGGTGATGGCTCCCAGCACCCCGGCCGAGGCCTCCTCGATGCTTCGCGCGGCCATCCGCGACGACGACCCGGTCCTGTTCCTGGAGAACCTGGGCCTGTACAACTCCAAGGGCGAGGTCCCCGACGACTACGCCGAGCCCGAGAACGACAACGCCGCCACCATCGGGCGCGCCGCGGTCACCCGCGAGGGCAGCGACATCACGTTGATCGGCTACTCCCGGATGGCCATGGTCGCGAACCAGGTCGCCGAGAAGCTGGCCAAGGAGGACGACATCAGCGTCGAGGTCGTCGACCTGCGCAGCCTGCGTCCGCTGGACCGGCAGACCTTCGTCGACTCGGTCAAGAAGACCGGTTCCGCGGTCATCTGCGAGGACGACTGGCTCACCTACGGGATCGGCGCTGAGATCGCCGCCTCGATCCAGGAGGGTGCCTTCGACTACCTGGACGCTCCGGTTCGCCGGGTGGCCATGGCCGAGGTGCCGATGCCCTACGCCAAGCCGCTGGAGACCGCGGCCCTGCCGTCGATCGAGTCGATCAGCACCGTGATCAAGGAGACCCTGAGCGCCGTCGGCAAACGGGTCGGGTAGAGGGAGATTCAATGAGCGAGATCCACATGCCGCGCCTCTCCGACACCATGGAGGAAGGCGTCATCTCCACCTGGGTGAAGAAGGTGGGGGACAAGGTTTCCTCCGGTGACGTGCTGGTCGAGATCGAGACCGACAAGGCCGTCATGGAGTACGAGGCCTACGAGGACGGCTACCTGGTCAAGCAGACCGCCTCCGAAGGCGACACCGTGGCGATCGGTGAGGTCATCGGCATCATCGGCGACTCCCCGGACGCGGTGCCCGAGGAGTCCGGTGGCTCTGACGCTCCTGCGGCCGAGGAGAAGGCCGCCGAGCCCGAGGAGAGGGCCGAGAGCGAGGAGGAGCCCGCCGAGGCGACCTCCTCCGCCCCGGCCGAGCCCACCGCCCCGGCGGGCGACGCCGACGGTCCCCGTCCGCGCACCTCCCCGCTGGCCCGCAGGCTGGCCAAGGAGTACGGCCTGGACATCACCAAGGTCCAGGGGTCCGGGCCCAAGGGCCGGATCGTGCGCGCCGACATCGAGGCCGCGGCCAAGGACGGGTACGCCGCCCAGGACGTTCCCGCCGCCGAGGAGAAGGCCGCTCCGAGCGCGCCCACCAAGGCGCCCGCGGCGCAGTCCTTCGACGACGGTCGCGACTCCGAGGAGCTCAAGACCAGCAACGTGCGCAAGGTGATCGCGCGCCGTCTGACCGAGAGCAAGCAGACGGTCCCGCACTTCTACCTGCGCCGCGCGATCGACGCCGAGGCTCTCAAGGCCTTCCGTGCCCAGATCAACGAGCAGCTGTCGAGCACGGGCGTCAAGATCAGCTTCAACGACCTGATCGTCAAGGCGTGCGCCACCGCGCTCAAGCTCCACCCGGCGGTCAACACCTCCTGGGTGGAGGACAAGCTGATCCAGCACCACCGGGTCAACGTCGGTGTGGCGGTGGCCGTGGACGCCGGTCTGGTCGTTCCGGTGCTGCACGACACGGACAAGGCCACGCTGTCGGAGATCTCCACCCGTACGCGTGACCTGGCGGGCAAGGCCCGTGACAACAAGCTCAAGCCGCAGGAGATGAGCGGCGGCACGTTCAGCGTGTCCAACCTGGGCATGTTCGGTGTGGACAGCTTCTCCGCGGTGATCAACCCGCCGGAGGCCGCGATCCTGGCCGTGGGCGCCATGCGGCCGGAGCCGACGGTCGTGGACGGTGAGGTGCAGGTGCGCAACCGCATCTCCCTGGAACTGTCCGTCGACCACCGCGCGGTGGACGGGGCCGTCGGCGCCGCGTTCCTCAAGGACCTCGCGGAGATCCTCGAAGAGCCCATGCGGATCATCCTGTAGGTCATCGGCGGCGCTTCGTGCGTCGGTGAAGTCGAACGCCCCGGTCGGGCCCTCCGGCCGGGGCGTTCGCCGTTGCCGGCATGATCGACGCATCACCATGGAAAGGCCGCACAGTATGACGAACCACCTCTGGTCCGCCGAGCGGATCGGCGCCCTCGGCACGCTCCTGCGGAACACCGACCCCGGGAAGTGGACCGAGGCCGACCTGTCCCGGATGGCGGTCGAACAGGGCTGGCGTTGGGAGGCCGGAGAGTGGGGTCCGATCCTGCGCACGCGCTCCTACGGTGACGCGTGGTTGCGTCCGGTCGACGACTCCGTGGAGATCCACGTGACCCGGGAGGAGTACGTCGGCCTGCACTTCCCGTTGGGACGGATCGACGGTGGGGTCCGGGAACAGGTCGAGGCGTTCCATGACGCGGGCCGCGCCCTGCGCCGGGCTCTGGGCGAACCGAACGTCATCGGTTCCGATGACGAACGCCCCTTCCACGGTGAGAGCCCCCACTGGGGCACCCCCTTCCTGCGTTGGCGCCGGAGCGAGCACAGCCTGGATCTGCGCGCAGGCCACGAGGGCCCGATCCTGTGCCTGGTCCCGACCTCCCCCGCCGAGGGCTGGTACTGGTACGAGCGTGAACACGGGGGCGACATGACCGCCGGTTTCCTCGGGGTGTCCATGACCGGCGACGTCGGCGGCATGTCCATCGCGGGGATCACCCGATTCGACGACTGGAGGTCCTACGCGCGCAGACTCGTCGACGTCTTCCGCACCATGCCCGCCGAACTGGCCGCTCTGGGCCACGAACGTTCCTTCGGCTTCCACGGTCGCTTCCCCGGTGAGGAGAGCGGACCTTGGGTCTTCCACTTCGAACTCGGCGGGTACGTACGACTGGGCCTGGACGAGGTCGCGGCCAACGCGTTGCGGAACAGTTCCGAGGCACCCGACCCGGAGGAGTTCGGCTGGGTCGAGGCCACCGAGGAACGCCATCTGAAGATGGACGTCACCCACGTCTCCCCCTCCTACCGCTTCGACGAGGTCAACGCCGTGCGCCTGGCGATGCTCGTGTTGGAGACCGCCGAAGCCCTGGGGATCCCCACCCCCGAGGACCTATCGCTGACCGACGGCGGCGACACCATCCCGATGCCCGGTGGCGGGTGGCGTGAGGCCTATCAGATCAGCGACTACGGGCTCGGTGTGACCGGGAACCCCTGATCCGGGCGGGTACCGTCCGCGCATGAGCCTTGTACTGCACCTGACCGAGCTGTCCCGGTGGACGGCCGGCGGAGACATCGAAGCCGCGTCCTTGAACACCGAGGGATACCTTCACGCCTCCCCCGACGAGGCGACCATGCTCGCTGTGGCGAACGCCTTCTACGCCGACCCCGCCGAACCCCTGGTGGTCCTGGTGGTGGACGCCGACCTGGTGGACGCCGAGGTCCGTTGGGAGTCCGCCGCCCCCGCTCCCCCGCCCGGTGTGGGCTCCGACGTGCGCTTCCCCCACCTCCACGGTCCCATCCCCCGTCGCGCCGTGACATCGGTGCTGCGGCCCGTCCGTGATGCCTCGGGACGCTACACGGCGTTGGTGGAGGGCCGCCCCACCGCGTGAGTGCGCGGTCGACCGGTCGATGACACGACAAGTCGATTTGGGGACACAGTGACTTGGGGACACGGCGACGTGCCGCCAAGACGATGGGCCGAAACGACGAAGGACTTGTCCACAGCCTGTGGACAAGTCCTTCGCTCCGCCGCTCGGGTGGGTCGGCTCAGGCGTGCCCGAGCCCGGTCTGGTCGGGCACCACGTTGCTGTGCTGGCCGACGCTCACGGGGATCGTGTGACGGGCCCGCCCCTTGTCGATCCCGAGGAACCGGTTCAGGTGGCCCTTCTTGCCGACCACGAACCAGGCGATCGCCCCGAACAGGGGGAACCAGAGGATGAAGATCACCCACAGGAGCTTGCCCCCGGTCGAGGTGTCACTGTTGGCGAGGGCGGAGCCGACCGCCGCGACGACCATCACCACGACCGCGAGGAACGCGAGCCCGATGAGGACGCCGGTGATCCCGCCCATCCAGGCGACCGTCCGACCGCTGGTGTCCGTCAGTTGGGCCAACCGCTCCAACTGCGGCGTCTCCGACAGGTTCGTGATCATGACTCCCCCAAGCATGATGTGGCTAACCTGCTACACAGAGTAATAATCGTGGTCGTCAAGGAAGTACATTCCTTCGGTTACGGGCGTTTCCCCCTTGTGCCCCCACGGGTTCCGATTCCGTGGTCCCCTCGCGGTCGGAGCCCCCCTACTTACCGGTAGCACCCCCCACCAGGCCTTTCCACTGCTTTACTGGTGCCATGGGCGAGCTTCGGCGATCTGGCAACAACATTTCGACCCTCCGACCCCCGACCGGCGCCGCCGGGGAAACCGGCACCCACGACCACCGAATCACGAGAGCCCCCACCCGCTCGGGGACCCCCGCCCCAAGGGTCCGGTGAACGGTGGCCAGGCGACCCCGATACCTCTGGCTGGCCGAACAACTGCGCGCTCCCATCCTCAGAGGGGAGATGACCCCGGGAACCCGGTTGCCCTCCCGCACCCGTCTGGCCCGCTCCTACCGGGTCAGCGAGCAGATCTCCCGTACCGCGCTGCGGCTCCTGGTCACCGAGGGTCTCGTCGAGTCCAGACCCGGATCCGGGTACTTCGTTCGCGCCGTCCCCGAGGTGTTCCGGCTCTCCCGCACCGACTCCACCTCGGGTTCCGGGCTGGGAGGGCTGAGCCGAGAACGGGTCGGCACCGAACAGGAACGTAGTTCCGGCCGGCTCACCGCCCGGCTGCGGCTACGTGACGGCGACCCGGTGTACCGGACCACCTCCCGCGGTCTGCACGACGACCGTTCGGTCACCCTGCACCTCTCGTGGGAGCCGGCGGTCCTCACCGCCGGAACCCTGCGCACCCCCTTCGACGCCGCCGACGTGGGCCCCCTGCAACGGCTCGGCTCCGTGGGACATCCCGTCGATCGGGTCGTGGAAGAGGTCGGGATCCGCATCCTGCGCGATTCGGAGGCCGAGCTGCTCGACATCCCGCCCGGGGTCCCGGTTCTCGTCGTGGAACGGACCCACTTCAGCGGTGACCGCCCGGTGGAGACCTCCGACCTCATCGGCTCCGCCGAACAGTGTCGACTTCTCTACAAACTGTCCCTGGCCCGCCCCCGTGGCCTCGGACCCCCGACCTGAACCGGACACAAGGATCCGGCCACCACGCTCGGGCAGGACGAGCGCATGGCGAAGGGCGGTGGCCCGTCTCTCCCGCAGGAGGAACGAACCACCGCCCTCAGGTCGCACCCGACCGGACGGGCATCCGGAACCGACGCCCGATCATGTCGCGGATCAGGCCCGGGTGAACTCCTTGGCCACGACCTCGGCGATCTGCGCGGTGTTCAGCGCGGCGCCCTTACGCAGGTTGTCCCCGCACAGGAACAGGTCCAGCGACTTGGGGTCGTCGATCGACTGACGGATACGACCGACCCAGGTCGGGTCGGTGCCCACCACGTCGTTCGGGGTCGGGAACTCACCCTTGGCGGGGTCGTCCAGGACCTCGACACCCTCGGCGCCGCCCAGCAGCTTGCGGGCGTCGTCGGCGGCGACCTCGCTGTCGAAGGTCGCGTGCACGACCAGCGAGTGCGTGGTGATCACCGGGACGCGGACACAGGTCGCGGAGACCTTCAGGTCCGGCAGGCCCAGGATCTTGCGGGACTCGTTGCGGACCTTCAGTTCCTCGGAGGACCAGCCGTCGTCCTTGAGCGAACCCGCCCACGGCACGACGTTGTAGGCCAGCGGTGCCGGGAACGGGCCCAGCTCGTCGACGGCCTCGCGCATGTCGCGCCCCTTGTCACCGAGGGTGCGGTCCGCCCCGGCCTTGGCCATCTGGTCGCGCAGGACGTCGATGCCCTCCTGGCCGGCGCCGGAGGCGGCCTGGTAGGAGGAGACCACGAGCTCCTTGACGCCGTAGGTGCGGTGCAGGGCACCGATCGCCACGATCATCGAGAGGGTGGTGCAGTTCGGGTTGGAGATGATGCCGCGCGGACGGTTGCGGACCTGGTCCGAGTTGACCTCGGGCACCACCAGCGGAACGTCCGGGTCGAGCCGGAAGGCACCGGAGTTGTCGACGGCGACGGCGCCGCGGGCGGCGGCGATCGGCGCCCACTCCTTGGACACCTCGTCCGGTACGTCGAACATGGCGACGTCGACACCATCGAAGACCTCGGGGGTCAGGGCCTGGACCACGACGTCCTCGCCGCGAACGCTCAGGACCTTGCCGGCGCTGCGCGCGGAGGCGACGAGACGGATCTCGCCCCAGACGTTCTCGCGCTGGGTGAGGATCCCCCGCATGACGGTGCCGACCGCGCCGGTCGCTCCGACGAGGGCGAGGGTGGGAAGACGGTTACTCATCGGCCGGTACCTCCGTAGACGACAGCTTCGACCTGGTCGGCGTCGAGCTGGAACTCACTGTGCGCGGCCTGGACCGCGGCGTCGACCTGGTCTTCCTCGACGATGACCGAGATGCGGATCTCCGAGGTGGAGATCATCTCGACGTTGGTGCCGGAAGTGGCGATGGAGTCGAAGAAGCGGGCGGTCACACCCGGGTAGGAACGCATGCCGGCGCCGATCAACGAGACCTTGCCGATCTTGTCGTCGTAGCGCAGGGAGTCGTAGCCGACCTTGTCCTGGACCTTCTTCAAGGAGTCGACGGCCTGCTTGCCGGAGTCCTTGGGGACGGTGAAGGAGATGTCGGTGCGCGAGGTGGAGACCGCCGACACGTTCTGCACGATCATGTCGATGTTGATCTCGGCGTCCGCGAGCGCCTTGAAGATCGTCGCGGCCTCACCGACCTTGTCGGGGACGCCTACGACGGTGATCTTGGCTTCGCTCCGGTCGAAAGAGACCCCGGAGATGATCGGCTGTTCCATGCCTACGCTTTCCTCGACTTCCGAAACGATCCACGTGCCGGGCTTCTGGCTGAACGACGAGCGGACGTGCAGGGGGATGTTGAACTGGCGCGCGTACTCGACGCAGCGCAGGTGCAGGATCTTGGTGCCGCTGGCGGCCATCTCCAGCATCTCCTCGTAGGAGATCTGCGGGATGCGCTGAGCGGTGGGCACGACACGCGGGTCGGCGGTGAACACGCCGTCCACGTCGCTGTAGATCTCGCAGGCGTCGGCGTTGAGCGCGCCCGCAAGAGCGACGGCGGTGGTGTCCGAACCACCACGGCCCAGGGACGTGATGTCCTTCGTGTCCTGGGAGACGCCCTGGAAACCGGCGACGATGCAGATCGCACCCTCGCCGACGGCTTCCTGGATGCGCCCGGGCGTCACGTCGATGATCTTGGCGTTGCCGTGCAACGACGTGGTGATGACTCCGGCCTGGGAGCCGGTGAAGGAGCGAGCCTCGTACCCGAGGTTCTCGATGGCCATGGCCACGAGTGCCATGGACATGCGCTCACCCGCGGTGACGAGCATGTCGAGCTCGCGGGCGGGTGGCATCGGAGAGACCTGTTCGGCCAGGTCCAGCAGTTCGTCGGTCGTGTCGCCCATCGCGGAGACGACGACCACGACGTCATGTCCCGCCTTTTTCTGAGCCACGATCCTTTGGGCTACTCGCTTGATGGCTTCCGCGTCGGCCACGGAAGACCCACCGTACTTCTGCACGATTAGGGCCACGATCGATGCTCCTGAGGAGTTGGGATCAAGACAATTCACAAGGGAGTGTAGTCAGCGACGCCTCGCCGTACCCGTTCCGACCTGCGATGGAAGGGCGTGGCGTCTTGACACACCAGCGCTCGGGCCTACCCGCTCGAACGGAGGTTACTCATATTTCGGCCCCATTACGGGCGAATGTGAGCTAGAACTCCAGGCTTCGACGGCCTTCGAAGGCACGACCCAAAGTGACCTCATCGGCGTACTCCAGGTCGCCGCCGACGGGCAGACCGCTGGCCAGGCGGGTGACTTTCAGGCCCATGGGTTTGACCAACCGCGCCAGGTAGGTCGCGGTGGCCTCCCCTTCCAGATTGGGGTCGGTCGCCAGGATCAACTCGGTCACCTGGCCGTCGGCCAGGCGGGTCATGAGTTCCTTGACACGCAGGTCGTCCGGGCCCACGCCCTCGATGGGGCTGATGGCGCCGCCGAGCACGTGGTAGCGGCCCCGGAACTCCCGGGTGCGCTCGATGGCGACGACGTCCTTGGACTCCTCCA
This sequence comes from Nocardiopsis listeri, assembly GCF_020741345.1. Classification (GTDB taxonomy): domain Bacteria; phylum Actinomycetota; class Actinomycetes; order Streptosporangiales; family Streptosporangiaceae; genus Nocardiopsis; species Nocardiopsis listeri_A. Next base: position 1,174 of record NZ_DYZD01000376.1, on the reverse strand, counting down.
CGACGCAGATGACCGCGGCGTCGCGGCGGGCGTCACGGCAGATTCGGCACTCGGTCTCTTCGGCGACGTTGCCGCAGATGGAGCAGAAGCGGACCCGCTCCTTGACCTCGACGAGTGCGTTGACCAGGCGCTTGACGTCCGCGTGTTCGGCGGACAGCAGATGGAAGGCGATGCGTTGCGCGCTTTTCGGACCGACGCCGGGCAGCCGCCCGAGCTCGTCGATCAGATTCTGAACCGCGCCTTCGTACATGCCTACCCACTCGGTCGGAACCGGGGTCGACCCGGCGGGGCCGTTGCCGCCCCTTGTGTCTCCCACCGTATCGGGGGCCGATGACCTCTTCGGACAGTGGTCCGGCAAAGGAGAGAAGGTGTCTTGGCCGCACCGCCCCGGCCTTGCCACCGGGACGGTGCCATCCCCTCAGACCTTCCGACGAGGCCTCGGCTCATCGGAAGGGGGCCCGGGCCCTGTTTCGTGAACCACGGGGACCCCGTTCGGGCACCGTCAGAAGGTGTCCCCTCCAGGCCGTCGCCGGCTCCCGGGCACCCGCACAGAAGTGGAACCGCCTAGAAGCCGGGCAGGCCGGGGATGCCGCCGCCCCCGGGCATGCCCTCGGTCAGCGGGCCCATCTTCTCCTGCTGGAGGCGCTCGACCTGCGCCTCGGCGTCACGGATGGCCGCCAGGACCAGGTCCGCGATGGTCTGGGAGGTCTCCTCCGCGTCGGCGGGGTCGACGGCCTTGGGGTCGACGGTGATGTCCTCGACCTGTCCGCGTCCGCTCAGCTTGACCTTGACCAGGCCACCACCGGAGGTGCCCTCGACCTCGGCGTCCTCCAGGGCCTGCTGAGCCTCCACAAGCTGCTGCTGCATCTGCTGGGCCTGCTGGAGCAGGGCCTGCATGTCCATTCCGCCAGGGTTCACGGCCGTCTCCTCGCCGCACTCGAGGTGCTGGGTCTCTTTCCGGATGTCACTTGTCTGTGAGGGTAGTCGGTACATCCGGTGCCGTTCCCGTGTGAACGGCGTGGTTCCCGGGATCCGCGCACCGCGCTCCGCTCCCCCGATCCGCCCGATGGCACGCGGGGGGGCGCGTGCGCGTTCGGCGCACGGTCGTTCGGGCGGGTCGGGGACCGCCTCGTCACGGGGAGGACTTGGTCGCACCGTTGATCTGATTTCACCA
>NZ_DYZD01000375.1 GCF_020741345.1 Nocardiopsis listeri | reverse complement strand
CGACTCCCCGGCGGGGGAGGCCCCGCCCAGGTTGCCGCCGACCGTGCCCCGGTTGCGGATCTGTGGGGAGGCCACCGAACGGGAGGCCTTGGCCAGCGCCGGCGCGGCGCCGCTCAGGTTCTCGATGACCTTGGTGTAGGGGACCCCGGCGCCCAGACGCGTGTGGTCACCGTCGGTGCCCCACTCGGTCAGCTCCGGGACCCGGGTCAGGTCGATCAGGGCCGGCGGTCGGCTCTTGTCGAAGTTCAAGGCCACCATCACGTCGGTACCGCCCATGATGGGCACACCGTCGGGGTGGGCGCTCCTGGCCTCTAGGGCCTCCACCAACGTGGAGGGCCTCAGGAATTCCATGCTCGTCCTCGTCCTGCGCTGTGGTCCGGTCGCGTCCTCGCCGACGCGAACCTTCGTGGAACCGGCGATCTCGGTTATTTGGGGGCGATCCTGTGAAGTACACCACTCGAAATCAAGACCCGACCAGGCGTCGATGACATGAAGTGACCTGGGAACCAACAGCGATCGTTGGTCGTTTCCTCCAAATGACATCGGTGAGAACATCTAGGGACCCCGGCTCCAGTGCCCGACGCGCTCATCGTGGGACACACTGTGTCCTGAGCCGGAGCCATCCCAGGTGGGGACACGCCCACGCGAACACGAAGGAAGTCCATGCAGATCAGTGACCTGCTCGCCGTCAAGAGACTGCACCTGCGGTTCCTGACGGGAGCGGAGCACGCCCACCGCGACATCCGGTGGGCCTACACCACTGACCTGCTCGAACCGGCGCGCTACCTGCGCGGCGGCGAATTCGTGCTGACGGGCATGATGTGGCGTACCCGACCCGAGGACTCCGAGACCTTCGTGACCTCGATCCTGAGCGCGGGCGCCGTGGCCGTGGGCGCCGGAACCGCCTTGGGCGAGGTCCCCGACGACCTCATCGCCGCGTGTCGCGCCCACGACGTGCCCCTCGTGGAGATCCCCGCGGAGACCTCCTTCGGCGCCGTCACCGAAGAGGTCCTGCGCTCGCTCACCCAACGCCGCTTCACCACCATCGCCGAGACCCGCGACCGACACCGTCGCCTGATGGCCGACGTCGCCTCCGGAGCCGACTTCCCCCGGGCGTTCGCCTCGGCCGCGACCCAGTCCGGACTCCGGGCCTGGGTGCTCTCCTCCACCGGCCGCGCCATCGCCTCCGTCGACGACCCGCTCACGGCCGGGGAACGCGAATATCTCGCCGCCAAAGCCCTCACCTGGTCCTCCTTCCCCCACGGCACCCGACTTCCGGCGGAGAACGACGGCGGCCGTGCCGTCACCGTCCTTCCCGTGCGGGCCAAGGAGTCCCACCCGCTGTCCGGGTGGCTGCTGGTGGTCACCGGCGACCACACCGGTTGGAGCGAGGAGGTGCACGAGACCGTCGCCGAACTCGTCTCCATCGGCGTGCTGGCCCGCAGCCGCGAGGAGGAACGCGCCCTGACCACCGCCCGCCACCTGGAGGGCCTGCCGCGCCTGCTCGCCGCCCAGCGCTTCGACGAGGTCGCCGCGCTGCTGAGCGGCACCGGTGACAGACCCGCACCCGACGACCGCTCCCACGTGGTGGTCAGCGCCATGATGCTGCCCGAACCCCGGGTGCCCGACCTGGCCCGCCGCGTGGTCACCGAGCTGGTCGCCGACCACCCCGGCGCGGTCGTCACCGGTGACAACGACGCCCTGGCCGTCATCCCGGTGGAGGGCACCGACGAACAGGCCCGTGCCAGGGGAGAGGCCCTGCGCACCGAACTCGTCCACCGCACCCGGGTCCTGGAGCCCGGCCTGCTCGACTACCGGCTGGCCATCGGCCTGAGCTCGGCCGCCCGTGGTATCGGTGAGCTGCGCGGCGCCGCCGTCGAGGCCCGTCACGCCCGCCGCCTGGCCGAACTACGCGGTGGACGCTCCCGCGTCATCGCCGGAGCCGAGATCGACTCCCACGAACTATTGCTGGCCTCGGTCCCCGAGGAGGTGCAGACCTCCTACCGTGAACGCCTCCTGGGCCCGCTCATCACCTACGACCGCGACCACCGCTCCGAGCTGGTGGAGACCCTGGAACGGTTCCTGGACCACTCCGGTTCCTGGCAGCGCTGCGCCGCCGCCATGCACGTCCACGTCAACACCCTGCGCTACCGCATCGGCCGGGTGGAGGAGCTGACCGGACGCGACCTGAGCAACCTCGAACACCGTGTCGACCTGTTCCTGGCGCTCAAACTGCGCGACTGAACGCGCTCTGTCACAGCTCGGGTCTAGGGTTCGGTGCGTGAGCACCGACCTTCTCGCCAAGACCGAGATCACCGACGCCGACCTGTCCGAACTCGACCTGCGTGACGCCCTGGCCGAGGACCCGGGCACCCCTCGGATCCTGACCCGCTGTGACCTGAGCGGGGCCGACCTGCGCGACGCCCACATGGTGGACGCCCGCCTGGTCGACTGCAGGTTGGACGGCGCCCGCCTGGACCGGGCGGTGCTGGAGGGGGCGGTGGTGACCGGTGGCAGTGCCTCGGGCGCTTCCCTGAACCATTCCGACTGCACCGACACCCGCTTCGAGCGCGTGGACCTGGCCAACACCCGCTGGCAGGGCGCCCTGCTCACCGACACCGCCTTCCACGGCTGCCGGATGACCGGCGCGGGCCTGACCTCGCTGCGCGGCATCGGCTACACCTTCGCCCAGTGCAACCTCATGCTGGCCCGCTGCAAGGGCATCGTCCTGCGCGGACAGAGGCTGGAGGGCCTGCGCATGGACGAGGCCGACCTGGCGGCGGCCGACCTGCGCGAGACCGTGTGGGTGGAGTCGCGGCTGCGCGGAGCACACCTGGTGGGCGCGAAGTTCGCCGGGGCCGACCTGCGAGGAGCGGATCTGGGCGAGGTGCCCCTGGAACAGGCCGGTTACCTCAGGGGAGCGACGATCGGCCCGGTCCAGGCAGGCCTGATCCTGGCCTCCCTGGGCATCACCGTCGCCGAGTAGGCGGGTGGAAGGGACGGGGCGCACGACGCCCCGCCCACGACTCCTTCACCCCTGCCGGAGCCCGGTGGCGGCGACGGTCTCCCGGGCGAACTCGGCGAACCCCTGAGGCTCCCGGCCCGGACGGGCCCTTCGGCGCCCTCCTTCGACCACCCGAGGACCACCCGGTTTCCGTCCGGCCCGGTCGGTCACGGCCGCTTCCACCCCTGATGGAACGTCCTGGCGACGTAGTCCGAGAAGTCGCGCGGCTCTCGCCCCAGGGCCTCCCGGACACCGTGGACGATCGGTGCCTCCTTGTTCCGGCGGATGGCCGAGAACGCCGCGACCAACTCCTGGGCGGCCTCCTTCGACCACCCCTGCTCCAAGAGTTCGTCGACATGGTCGTCCGCCGGCACCGGCTCGTAGCGGACCGTGCGCCCCAAGGCCGCGGAGATCTCCGCGGCGGCCTCCGCCAGGGTCAGCGCCCGGGGCCCGCTCAGCTCGTAGACCCGCCCCTGGTGACCCGGCTCGGTCAGCGCGGCCACGGCCACGTCGGCGATGTCCTCCGCATCGATCCAGGCGGAGGCGCCGTCCCCGGTGGGCAGGCGCAGTACCCCGGCGCGCACCCCGTCGGCCAGCAGCCCCTCGCCGAAGTTCTGCGCGAACCACCCCGGGCGCAGGATCGTCCACTCCAGCCCACCGGCCTTCACCGCCTCCTCGGCCGCCACATGGGGCGGCTCGCCCTCCGCTCCCTCGAACCAACCCGGCCGGCCGACCCCGCGCGCCGACAGCTGGACGATCCGCCTCGCCCCGAGGGCCGCCGCGCGCTCCACGAACGCCGGGATCCGCGGGTCCAGGTCGTTCTGCACCAGGTACACCGAACCGGCTCCGTCCAGCACCCCGTCCCAAGTGCTCGGATCGCTCCAGTCGAACGCCCACTCGGAGGAACGGGAGGCCGCCCGTACCGCCACGCCTCGCTCGCGCAACCGAGCCAGGACCCTGCTGCCGGTCATCCCCGTCGCGCCGGTCACCAGGACCGGTCGCTCATCTGGATTGTTCTGTGTCATGACTTGGAGTCAACCGTCTTGCCTTGAGACGTTCCATGGCCGAAACGCTCGAACCGATATCCGGGCGTCTACGCTGAGGGGTATGGACGCACTCGCCGATCTCCTCTCGGGTGTTCGGGCCCGCGGAGCCCTGTTCAGCCGGTCCGTCATGGCACCGCCCTGGGCCCTGCGCTTCGACCACACCTCACCGCTGACCCTGGTCACCATGGTGCGCGGCCACGCCTGGATCGCCCCCACCGCCGCCGAACCCCTCGCCCTGGGCCCGGGGGACACCGCTCTGCTGCGCGCGCCCGGGCCCCACACCATCGCCCACCCCGTCGACGCCCCCGTCAGTTGCACCGTGGTGGACGCGGACCTGTGCCTGGGTCCGGACGGCGCACCCCTGGACGAGGAGACCAGTCTGGGGATGCGCACCTACGGTGACTCCCTGGACGCCCCCGACCTGCTGCTGAGCGGTTCCTACGAGGTCGGCGACGACCTCGGCCCCTACCTGTTCTCCGCCCTGCCACCGGTCCTGGTCGTGCCCGCCGACGAGTGCTACGACCCACTCGGCGCGATGATCGCTGCCGAGGTCGCCTGCGCCGCCCCCGGCCAACAACTGGTCCTGGATCGACTGCTGGACCTGGCCCTGATCACCAAACTGCGCGCCTGGTTCTCCATGCCCGGCGTGGAACCGCCCGCCTGGTACACCGCCATGGGCGACCCGCTGGTCGGTCGCGCCCTGCGCCTGATGCACAACCGGCCGGCCCACCCCTGGACGGTGGCCGAACTGGCCGAACGGTGCGGGATCTCCCGAGCGGCCCTGGCCCGCGCCTTCACGGGCATGGTGGGTACCCCGCCCATGACCTACCTGGCGGAGTGGCGGGTGTGCCTGGCCGCCGAGCGGTTGCGCACCACGGACGAGACCGTGGACACCATCGCCCGCCGGGTCGGCTACTCCACGGCCTTCGCGCTCAGCGCCGCCTTCAAACGCGTTCGCGGCACCACACCCACCGCCCACCGGCGCGGAAAACCGGTGGAGGCGCCCGCTCCGGCCGCCCTGACCTGAAACCGAGGATCGGGGGCGGTCAGAGTCGCGGTCGACATGGTCGACGACGTAGGCCTTGACGAAGTCATCGCCGCTGACGGTATCGGCGCCGCGGACCGGGGTCAGTCGCTCAGGACGCGGCGTAGCCACGGTAGCCGCTGACCCCGCGCGCTCCGGCTGAGGGCCGCGTCGGCGGCGATGGCGTCGAAGGAGTGGTAGCCGCCCGGCCACACGTGCAGCTCGGCGTGCCCGCCGACCTTCCAGATCCGGGAGGCGTACTCCACCACCTCGTCGCGGAAGGTCTCGGCCGTCCCCACCTCCAGGTAGGCCGGGGGAAGGTTCGACAGGTCCTCCGCCCGGGCCGGCGCCGCGTAGGGCGAGGTGTCCGGGCCGCCCTGCGCGCCCTGGAGCAGGCAACCCCACCCGGTGTCGTTGGAGGTGCGATCCCACGTGCCCACACCCGCCATCTGGTGGGCGGAGACCGTGTCGTTGCGATCGTCCAGCATCGGGTAGAGCAGCAACTGCGCGCGAACCGCCGGACCACCGCGATCACGGACCAACAGGTTGACGGCGGCGGCCAGACCGCCTCCGGCGCTGGCACCGCCCACCACCACGCGTTCGGGCTCGACCCCCAGCTCGGCGGCGTTCTCGTGCAACCACACCAACCCCGCGTAGCAGTCCTCCACCGGGGTCGGGTGCGGGTGCTCGGGCGCCAACCGGTAGCCCACCGACACCAGGACCAGGTCCAGTTCACGTGCGATCTGAAGCAGTTCGGGGATCTCACCGCCGCGATGGGTCCCGCCGATCATCCCGCCGCCATGGATCCAGTACAGCGCCCCGGTGGTCGCGGTGGTCTCCTTCGGCCGCCACACGATCAACGGAACCGAGTGCCCGCCCGGCCCCGGCGCGGTGCGCTCGGACTCGATGAAGATCCCGCCCAGCGTCATGTCGGTCTCGTCCCCGGGGGCCAGACGAGCGGCGCGGGCGCGCATCGCGTCGATCCGCTCCGGGACGATGCCTGGCGGCATCTCGGCGTTGACCTGGGCCAGAGCGGGCAGCAGTTCGGGGTCGAAGGAGGGGCGGGGAGTGGACATGGAGGCCTTCCACGAAGGAGTGACTGAGGTGGCGGAACCCTACCGAAAGCGACATCGGGGCCCGGTCGGCACCCCGACCCTGGGCGTCGAAGTCCCCGATGTCACCGGTCCCGGCCCCCTCAGTCGTCCAACGCCCGATCGATGAGTGCGTGCGCGCGTGGCACCCGCCGGCGCCCCTCGTCCATCCACAGGCAGTCCTGGAGCAGCCGCACCCGCGTCCAGGCCCGCGCGCGGTCCCGGTCCAGCCCGGCCACCTCGGTGAGCAGGTCGAACCTGCGCCTGGTGGCCCGCACCGGGTCGCCGGTCTCCTCCGCCTCGACCCATCGGTTGCGCAGGGCCGGCAGCAACTCGAAACCCGGATCGCCCACCAGTGGCTTGGGGTCGATGGCCAGCCAGTCGCCCCGGTCGGTTCCCTCCAGCGGTGCGAGCACGTTCTCGTAGTGCAGGTCCCAG